>NZ_JBXANI010000018.1:0-196651 GCF_058801495.1 Cupriavidus sp. GW822-FHT03E04 | reverse complement strand
ATGATCCTGATGCTCAAGAAAAAGGGCTACACGGTGGTGATGGTGGAGCAGAACTTCCGCTTTGCCGCGCCGCTGGCCGACCGTTTTTATGTGATGGAACACGGCACGATCGTCGAGCGCTTCGCGGCTGCGGAGCTGCAGGCCAAGATGCCGGTGCTGAACGAGTTGCTTGGGGTCTGATTCGAATCGGCGCGCGGCGCTGTCATGAATCGCAGGCATTGTTTTAGGGCAGGAACGGGTGGCGTCAGGTGCCGCCGAAACTAAGGAGACAGGCAATGAAGATGACTCGGCTGGCGGTCGCTCTGGCGGCTATCGTAACGGGCGTGGCAATGGGTTCGGCATCGGCGCAGGTCTCGGGCGATACCGTCAAGATCGGCTACATCACCGACATGTCTGGCTTGTACGCCGACATCGACGGCCCGGGCGGCCTCGAAGCCATCAAGATGGCAATCGAGGACAACGGTGGCAAGGTGCTGGGCAAGCCGATCGAGCTGGTCTCGGCCGATCACCAGAACAAGGCCGACATCGCCGCCTCGAAGGCGCGCGAGTGGATGGACCAGCAGGGCCTGGACGTGCTGATCGGCGGCACCAATTCCGCCACCGGCCTGGCCATGAACAAGGTGGCCTCGGAGAAGAAGAAGGTCTACTTCAATATCGGTGCCGGCTCGGCGCGCCTGACCAACGAAGAGTGCTCGCCCTACACCGTGCACTATGCATATGACACGGTGGCGCTCGCCAAGGGTACCGGCAGCGCGGTGGTCAAGCAGGGTGGCAAGTCGTGGTTCTTCCTGACCGCCGACTATGCCTTCGGCCACTCGCTGGAAAACGATACCGCGGCCGTGGTGAAGGCCAACGGCGGCACGGTGGTGGGCTCGGTGCGCCATCCGCTGTCGGCATCGGATTTCTCGTCGTTCCTGCTGCAGGCGCAATCGTCCAAGGCGCAGATCCTCGGCCTGGCCAATGCCGGCGGCGACACCATCAACTCGATCAAGGCGGCCAAGGAATTCGGCATCACCAAGACGATGAAGATCGCCGGCCTGCTGATGTTCATCAACGACATCCACAGCCTGGGCCTGAAGAACACCGAAGGCCTGCTGATGACCGACAGCTGGTACTGGGACATGAACGACGATACGCGCAAGTTCGCCGCGCGCTTCTTCACCAAGATGAAGAAGATGCCGAGCAGCTTGCAGGCCGCCGACTACTCTGCCGCGCATACGTACCTGAAGGCGGTCGAGGCAGCCAAGACGGATGATCCGGACAAGGTCATGGCCGAGCTCAAGAAGATGAAGATCAACGACTTCTACACCAAGGGCTACATCCGCCAGGATGGCCGCGGCATCCACGACATGTACCTGATGCAGGTGAAGTCGCCGGCCGAATCGAAGAAGCCGTGGGACTACCTGAAGGTGGTGGCCACGATCCCGGGTGAGCAGGCTTTCACCACGGTGGCGGAATCGAAGTGCGCGATGATGAAGAAGTAAGCGTTTGAACTGAGTTGAGTTGCGTAGAGTTGATTGAGGTATGACGCCCCCGCCCGGGACCGTTGCATGTTGACCGGGTTCGGGAGTGGGGGCCAGTGTCTTTCTTCGCTTCATTTTGACAGCGCCTGCCTGGCGGGGAACGACGAATCCCGGCTGGTGCGCAAACGGTAACGCCTGCGATGGACATCTTCGGTATTCCTCTGCCCGCCATGCTGTCCCAGTTACTGCTGGGACTGGTCAACGGTGCCTTCTATGCGATGTTGAGCCTTGGCCTTGCGGTCATCTTCGGGCTGCTCAACGTCATCAATTTTGCCCACGGGGCGCTGTTCATGCTCGGCGCGGTCCTGGCCTGGATGGGCATGGAGTACGCCGGGCTCAACTACTGGGTGATGCTGGTGCTGTCGCCGCTGGCGGTGGCGCTGATCGGCATCGTGATCGAGCGCACCATGCTGCGCTGGATCTACAAGCTCGACCATATCTACGGCCTGCTGCTGACGCTCGGCATCACGCTGGTGATCGAAGGCATCTTCCGCTCGATCTATGGGGTGTCGGGGTTGCCGTACTCGGCGCCCGAGGCGCTGAGCGGCGCCACGGATCTGGGCTTCATGATCCTGCCGAACTACCGGGCCTGGGTGGTGGCTGCCTCGCTGGTGGTGTGCTTCTCCACCTGGTACCTGATCGAGAAGACCAAGCTGGGCGCTTATTTGCGCGCTGGCACCGAGAACCCCAAGCTGGTTGAAGCCTTTGGCGTCAACGTGCCGCTGATGGTGACGCTGACCTACGGGTTCGGCGTGGCGCTGGCGGCGTTTGCCGGCGTGCTCGCGGCACCGGTGATCCAGATTTCGCCGCTGATGGGGCAGAACCTGATCATCATCGTGTTCGCGGTGGTGGTGATCGGCGGGATGGGCTCGATCATGGGCTCGATCCTGACCGGCCTCGGCCTGGGCGTGATCGAGGGCCTGACCAAGGTGTTCTATCCCGAGGCCTCGTCCACGGTCGTGTTCTTCATCATGGTGATCGTGCTGATGCTGCGCCCGGCCGGACTGTTCGGGAGGGAGAAGTGATGAACCAACCAACCGGCGCGGCAGTGGCCGCGGGGCAGACAAGACAGGGGCGGGGCGTGCAGAAGAAACTGTTGTACGGATTGTTGCTGGCAGCGCTGGTCCTGGCGCCGATGGCCGGAGCGTATCCGGTGTTCGTGCTCAAGGTGCTGTGCTTCGCGCTGTTCGCGTGCGCCTTCAATCTGCTGATCGGTTATACCGGGCTGCTGTCGTTCGGCCATGCGGCCTTCTTCGGCGGCGCGGCCTATACGGCCGGGCATGCGATGAAGGTGTGGGGCGTCACGCCTGAGGTTGGGCTGGTGCTGGGCACGCTGGCGGGCGCCTTGATCGGCTACGTGGTCGGGTACATCGCGATTCGCCGGCAAGGCATTTATTTCTCCATGATCACGCTGGCGCTGGCGCAGATGCTGTTCTTCTTCTGCCTGCAGGTGCCGTACACCGGGGGCGAGGATGGCTTGCAGGGCATTCCGCGCGGCAAGCTGTTCGGTGTGTTGTCGCTAGCCAACGATCTGACACTGTATTACGTGGCGCTGGCGATCATCGTGGCGGCCTTCGCGCTGATCGTGCGTACCGTGCATTCGCCGTTCGGCCAGATCCTCAAGGCGATCAAGGAAAACGAGCCGCGCACCATCTCGCTGGGCTACGATACGGACCGCTTCAAGCTGATGGTGTTTGTGCTGTCTGCGGCTCTTTCCGGGCTGGCCGGGTCGATCAAGGCGCTGGTGCTGGGCTTTGCCACGCTGACCGACGTGCACTGGTCCATGTCGGGCTCGGTGATCCTGATGACGCTGGTTGGCGGCCTGGGCACGCTTTCGGGCCCGCTGGTCGGGGCTTTCGTGGTGGTGGCGCTGGAAAACAAGCTTGGCGACATCGGCACCTTCCTGGCCTCGACGACGGGCATCGAGTGGTTCAACTCACTGGGCGAATCCGTCACAATGGTGACCGGCGTGATCTTCGTGATCTGCGTATTGACGTTCCGCCGCGGCATCATGGGCGAGCTTCTTGCCCGCTTTGGGAAGGCCCGGGAGTGATCGTGGGGCGACATGCCCGATTTTGGGGCTAGGGTTTCTTCTAGCTTGCTCGAAACGCACCGCTTCGTTACATTCCATATACGGTTTTCGCAGGTTAAATGGAGGCGGAAGCGAGGAGACGACAGGCGCGCAGTCACTAGGCTGCAGTGTCAATATAAGATAAGGGCGTTGCTGGGTGATCCTCGGCAACGCCTTTTTTAATTTCCGGGTTGCATGCCCGTTCCTGGTGCGTGATGTTTTCGCCATGCGGAATCGTCGTCAAAGCCACCGATTGCGCATGCGACAATGCGGCCTTGCCACCGGGCCCGCCATGCCGTCAGATCCCCCCTCTCTAATTTCTTCCCCGCCTGAATCCGCAATGACCCCGGCCTCGATATGCCTGGCCGGTACTGGCGATGCGCAAAACCTGGGCGCCTGGCTGCAATCACGGCACGCATTGCCCGTCGCGGCGGCGCGCGCCCGGCAGGCGCTGCTGGAGGGCCTGCTTGCCCGGCCTGAGCGCGGGGCCTGTGTGGTGGCGCAGGCCAGCGCCGGCCCGGATCTGCTCGGTTGCCTGCCCGTTACGCTGATACCGCATCTCGAACTTGCCGGCCTTGCGGCGCTTGCCACCGAATGGTGGGCCGGTGACGTGCCGGCGGACAGGGGCGCCGCGTTGCTGCTGGATTGCTGTGGCCTGCTGGCCGACTGGTGCAGCGCGCATGGCGTGCGCCATCTGTTGCTGGCGCCGGCGCTTCTGACGGCGGCGCAGGCCGCACCGGCCGGCTTTGCGCCGCATGCCAGCGGCCTGTGGCATCTCAATTTGTCACCAGCCGCCAAGATGCTGGGCTGACGCTTCCAGCGCGCCTGCCGCGCTTGGTTCACCTCCTTCGCTCGTTCCCTCCGTTTTCTCTTTCTTCGTTTCCCCGCGTCCATGGAATTCGCGTTTCTTGCTGTTGCCGCTTTTCTTGCCGGCCTGATCGATGCTGTCGCCGGCGGCGGTGGCCTGGTGCAGATCCCCGCGCTGTTTTCGGCCTATCCCAACATGGCGCCGGCCACGCTGCTCGGCACCAGCAAGGTGGCGTCGCTGGCCGGTACCACCAATGCGGCGTTGCGCTATGGCCGCAGCGTGCGCATCTACTGGGGTGCGACCTTGCCGACGATGCTGTCGGCCTTCGCCTTTTCGATGGCGGGTGCCTACGCGCTCACGCTCATTCCCGCGGAGCCGCTGCGCAAGTCGCTGCCCTTTATCCTGGTGGCCCTGCTGGTCTATACGGTGGCCAAGAAGAGCCTGGGCACCGAGCACGCACCGTCGCTCTCCGGCGGCAAGGAACGCGCCGCTGCGTTGTTGGCGGGCGCCGTGATCGGCTTCTACGACGGCGTGTTCGGGCCGGGCACCGGCAGCTTCCTGATGATCGTGTTCGTGCGCGTGTTTGGCTACGATTTCCTGCATGCCTCGGCATCGACCAAGGTGGTCAACCTCGCCACCAACCTGGCGGCCTTGCTGCTGCTGGCGGCGAAGGGGCACGTCTGGTGGCAGCTCGGGCTGGTCATGGCGCTGGCTAACGTGGGCGGCAGCCAGATTGGCAGCCGCCTCGCGCTCAAGCATGGCAGCGCCTTTGTGCGGCGCGTGTTTATCGTGGTGGTGGCAGCGCTGATCGTGAAAACCGCCTGGGATGCGTTCGGCCGCTGAGCGTCGGTTCGCGGCCGTGTCGCTTGCATGCTGCGATGCGGGTTAATCCCGCTAGCCCGGCGATATGCCTGTTGCTAGACTCGCTACGCATTCCCGACCGGGCGGTCGGTGAATGAGCGGCCGGCGTGGCGCACCATGGCATTGCCTGGCGAGCCCCGCCGAGCGCCGCCGGGGATCACGCGCAGGACGGGAGATTGGGGCAGGGCGGACGCGGATTCGCCCATCGCCCCGGGGTAGCAGGCAGGCGCCGGCGTTGCGCCTGGATACGGGCCTGAAAAGCACCGAAAGGGCACCGGCACAATAAGATCCACCAGGACAAGACAGACCAGAAGAACAGAAGACCAGATTGAGGCATCCGACTGGCCGCGAGGCGGCACGGATGCCTCTTCCGTTTGCCGCAATGGAAGGAGACACGATGACATTCAAGCGCGCCAGCCTGCTGGCTCTCGCCGCCGCCAGCCTGTGCGCCGGCACTGCCAGCGCACAGGTCAAAGTCGGGGTAACGCTATCGGCCACCGGGCCCGCCGCCTCGCTGGGCATTCCCGAGAAGAACACCATCTCGCTGCTGCCCAAGGAGATCGCTGGCAAGAAGATCGAGTACATCGTGCTCGACGATGCGTCGGACACCACCACCGCGGTCAAGAATACGCGCAAGCTGATCAGCGAAGACAAGGTCGACGTGATTGTCGGCTCCACCGTGACGCCCAACTCGCTGGCCATGGTGGATGTCGTCGCCGAGAACGAAACGCCGATGATCACGCTGGCCGCCTCGGCCCGCATCATCGAGCCGATGGATGCCAAGCGCGCCTGGGTCTTCAAGACGCCGCAGAACGACTCGCACATGGCCACCGCCATTGCCGAGCACATGACCAACCACAACGTGAAGACGGTTGCCTTTATCGGCTTCGCGGACGCCTATGGCGATAGCTGGGCGCAAGAGTTCGCCAAGGTCGGCGAGATGCGCAAGATCAAGGTGGTGGCCAATGAACGCTTTGCGCGCACCGACACCTCGGTTACCGGCCAGGTGCTCAAGATGATGGGCAGCAACCCGGACGCCGTGCTGATCGCAGGCTCGGGCACGCCCGCCGCGCTGCCCGCCAAGGCGCTCAAGGAGCGTGGCTGGAAGGGCAAGATCTACCAGACCCACGGTGTGGCCAACGCCGACTTCCTGCGCGTGTGCGGCAAGGATTGCGAAGGCACCTTCCTGCCGGCCGGCCCGCTGCTGGTGGCCGAGCAGCTGCCGGACACGAACCCGGTGAAGAAGCCTGCCATTACCTACAAGACAGCGTACGAAAAGGCATTCGGCGGCCAGGTCTCGACCTTCGGCGGCCACGCCTGGGATGCCGGCCTGCTGCTGCAGCGAGCCATCCCCGAGGCGCTGAAGAAGGGCCAGCCGGGCACCAAGGAGTTCCGCAAGGCGCTGCGCGATGCCATGGAGCAGACCAAGGAGCTGCCGATCTCCCACGGCATCATGAACATGACGCCGACCGACCACCTTGGCCTGGACCAGCGCGCGCGCGTGATGGTGGAGATCGTCGACGGCAAGTGGAAGCTGCAGACCAAGTAAGCGGCACGACTGGCTGCATTGGATGCAAAAAGGGCGCATGGCCAGCCATGCGCCCTTTTTGTTGGTGCCGGCTCATGCCGGCCCACGCCATTGCGCGACTACAGGCAATCCCGCACTTGACACCGCATCCGCCATGCGAGATCTTTAACGTGTTAATGAATCTGGCGTTTGCCAGGATAAGCAAAACGGGATGACGGCCATGGTGCGCCGCGGATATGCTGCACCCGGCATATGCATAGCTTCCCGCCGGCCGTGCCGATTACCGATGCGGCACTGCGGAATCTAAGGGTTCGTCGGGATTTCCGCTATGCGTAAGTTGTTTCATATTTCGTAACTCGTAATTTCACAAGCCAGCCGGCTTCCCTCCGCCGGCCGGACTCACCAACAATACGGGGAGACAATGGACCTCTCGATCGCCGCCATCCTGGCGCAGGACGGCATCACCTCGGGCGCCATCTATGCGCTGCTCGCGCTGGCCCTGGTGCTGGTGTTCTCGGTGACCCGCGTCATCTTCATTCCGCAAGGGGAGTTCGTCGCCTATGGCGCGCTGACACTGGCGGCGATTCAGTCCGGCCATGCGCCGCAAAGCAGCTGGCTGCTGCTGGTCATGGGCGTGCTCACCTTTCTCTATGAGACGGTCACCATCCTGCGCAGCGCCGAACTGCGCCGGACCGCGCCCAGGCGGATTGCGGTACTGGCTGGCAAATACCTGGTCTTCCCGCTGGCCGTGCATCTGCTCGCGCAGAACTTCGACGGGCAGTCGATGCCCATGCTGGCGCAGATCGCGCTGACGCTGCTGATCGTGATTCCGCTCGGGCCCATGCTGTACCGTCTTGCCTACCAGCCGCTGGCCGAAGCCAGCACGCTGGTGCTGCTGATTGTCTCGGTGGGCGTGCACTTTGCACTGGTGGGGCTGGGGCTGGTGATGTTCGGCGCCGAGGGCTCGCGCACCGCGCCTTTCTCCGAGGCGCGCTTTGAAGTGGGCAGCCTGACGATCTCCGGGCAGAGCCTTTGGGTGGTTGGCGTATCGGCACTGATGATCGCGGGGCTGTATTTCTACTTCGAACGCACCATCGCCGGCAAGGCGCTGCGTGCCACGGCGGTCAATCGCCTGGGCGCGCGGCTGGTCGGCATTGGCACGACGCAGGCCGGGCGCCTGTCGTTCACGCTGGCAGCGGCAATGGGCGCGCTGTGCGGGATCCTGATCGCGCCGCTGACCACGGTGTACTACGAGTCCGGCTTCCTGATCGGCCTGAAGGGCTTCGTCGGTGCCATCGTTGGCGGTCTGGTGAGCTACCCGGTGGCGGCCGCCGGTGCCATCCTGGTGGGGCTGCTCGAATCGTATTCGTCCTTCTGGGCCAGCGCGTTCAAGGAGGTCATCGTGTTCACCCTGATCCTGCCCGTGCTGCTGTGGCGCTCGCTCACCAGCAAGCATGTGGAAGACGAGGAATAAGGGACACGCCATGAACACCAACCTCAAGAACCGAATCTTCCTGCTGGCCTTCGCGGTAGTGCTGGCGCTGTTGCCCGTGCTGCCCACGCCCGAATTCTGGATCACGCTGGGCAACTACATCGGCCTGTACAGCATCGTCGCCATCGGCCTGGTCCTGCTCACCGGCGTGGGTGGCATGACCTCCTTTGGCCAGGCCGCCTTCGTCGGGCTGGGCGCCTACAGCACCGCCTACCTCACCACGCAGTTCGGGCTGTCGCCCTGGCTCGGCTTGCTGGTCGGGCTGGTGATCACGATGGCCTCGGCCTATGTGATCGGCCTGATCACCATGCGCATGTCGGGCCACTACCTGCCGCTCGCCACCATCGCCTGGGGCCTGTCGCTGTTTTTCCTGTTCGGCAACCTGGAATTCCTCGGCAAGTACGACGGCCTCAACGGCATTCCCGTGCTGCACGTGCTCGGCATCGAGCTGGCCTCCGGGCGCTCGATGTTCTACCTGATCTGGGCCGTGGTGCTGGTGTCGGTGATCGCCATGCAGAACCTGCTCAACTCGCGCCCGGGCCGCGCCATCCGCGCGTTGAAGGGCGGCGGCACCATGGCCGAGGCGATGGGTGTGAACACCGCATGGATGAAGGTGGTGATCTTTGTGGTGGCGGCGATGCTGGCCTGCATCTCCGGCTTTCTCTACGCGCATCTGCAGCGCGCGGTGAACCCCACGCCGTTTGGTCTGAACTACGGCATCGAGTACCTGTTCATGGCGGTGGTGGGCGGCGTAGGCCACGTGTGGGGCGCGGTGCTTGGCGCCGGCATCCTCACCATCCTGAAGGACGTGCTGCAAGGCGTGTTGCCCAAGCTGCTGGGCGCCAACGGCAACTTCGAGACCATCGTGTTCGGCGTGCTGATGGTGCTGCTGCTGCAATACGCGCGCGATGGCATCTGGCCGTTCATCAAGAAGCTGTTCCCCAGCGGGCCGCCGGTGCTGGCGCCGGCGCAAGCGCCCGCGCTGCCATTGCGCGCCAAGCCGCGGACCGGCGAACTGATCCTCGATGTCAAAGCCGCGCGCAAGGAGTTCGGCGGGCTGGTGGCGGTCAACGACGTGAGCTTCCAGGTCCGCGCCGGCGAGATCATCGGGCTGATCGGTCCCAACGGCGCAGGCAAGTCCACCACCTTCAACCTCGTCACCGGCGTGCTGCCGGCCACACGCGGCGAGGTGCTGTATCGCGGCGAGCAGATCTCCGGGCTGCCCTCGCGCGAGATCGTCAAGCGCGGCATCGGCCGCACCTTCCAGCATGTGCATCTGCTGCCCACCATGACCGTGCTGGAGAACGTGGCCATCGGTGCACACCTGCGCGGCGACTTTGCGCCGCAAGGCGGCGTGACGGCAGCGATCCTGCGCATGAACAAGAACGAGGAGGCCAAGCTGCTGCACGAAGCCGCGCGCCAGCTCGAGCGCGTGGGCCTGGCCGACTGCATGTACATGGAAGCCGGCAGCCTCGCGCTGGGCCAGCAACGCATCCTGGAGATCGCGCGCGCGCTGTGCTGCGATCCCGCGCTGCTGTTGTTGGATGAGCCCGCGGCGGGGCTGCGCTACAAGGAGAAGCAGGCACTGGCCGAGTTGCTGAAGAAGCTCAAGGGCGAGGGCATGAGCGTGCTGCTGGTCGAGCACGACATGGACTTCGTGATGAATCTGACGGACCGGCTGGTGGTGATGGAGTTCGGTACGCGCATTGCAGAAGGCGTGCCCGAGGACGTGCAGAAGGACCCGGCGGTGCTCGAGGCCTATCTCGGCGGCGTGGAGTAAGGAAACGACAATGAGCCTGATCCTGGAAGTGAAGGACCTGCACGTGCGTTACGGCAAGGTCGAAGCCGTGCACGGCGCCAACCTGAAAGTGGAAGCGGGAAAGATCGTCACGGTGATCGGCCCCAATGGCGCGGGCAAGTCCACCATGCTCAACGCCATCATGGGCGCGTTGCCGGTGAGCGGTTCGTCCACCGGCGCGGTGACCTACCTCGGCCACGACCTCGCCGGCCTGCCGGTGGAAGGGCGCGTGGCGCGCGGCATGTGCCTGGTGCCGGAGAAGCGCGAACTGTTTGGCTCGATGAGCGTGGCGGACAACCTGGTGCTGGGCGCCTATCGTCGCAAGCGTGCGGGTGAGAAGAACTTCCTCGACCAGATGGAAGTGGTCTACGGCCTGTTCCCGCGCCTGAAGGAGCGGGCGAAGCAGGACGCCGGCACGCTGTCCGGGGGTGAGCGGCAGATGCTGGCGGTGGGCCGCGCGCTGATGGCCAAGCCGCAGTTGCTGATGCTGGACGAGCCGAGCCTGGGGCTGGCGCCGCTGATCGTCAAGGAGATCTTTCACATCATCAATGACCTGCGCAAGACGGGGGTGGCGACGCTGCTGATCGAGCAGAACGCGCGGGCGGCGCTGCAGGTGGCGGACTACGGGTACGTGATCGAGACGGGGGATATGGCGATGGAGGGGCCGGCTGCCGAGCTGGCGGCTAACCCGAAGGTGATCGAGACGTATCTGGGGTTGGCGAAGAAGGCGGCTTAGGCTTTATCGATTGTCAGGATTCATATGACGAATAATGGCGGACATTGTCCGCCATTATTATTTGTGGGCCGGATTGCCAGAGGCCGACCCGGTGCGGCAATGTTCGTGATCAAAGGCTAGCGCAGCGATAGGTACGCTAAATATTCATGATAAGAATTTTAATTTACATATGAGCTGAAGTTAAATTCGTTGTGGAAATACCTATGCGCCACGGAGCTATTTGCCATTCGATAGACGAAATTATTTACAAAATTCTGACTTCAATTATTTATCGGGTGAATTTACCTGGTTGGCCTGCAGCACATCGGGATCTTGCGCTGCCATGCCGAGTAGCCACGCACGAAACTTGGCAAATGCGGGATGGTCCCGCCTCTCCCTAGGCGCACACAGGAAGTACCCCCGCGTCAGCCTGATCGGCAAATCAAACGGCGCCACTACGCGCCCTGCGGCGATCTCGTCTCGTACCAGACAGCGCTGCAACACTGCCACTCCCATGTCCGCCTTGACCGCCTGGACCAGAATCGAGACCTGGTCGAAGCCCGTGGCAAGCGCCGGCGCAGCACTGGGTACGCCTGCCGCACATAGCCAGTGCTGCCAGTTGGCCGGGGCGGTGGTGTGGTAGAGCAAGGGTTCCTCGAGCAGTTCTGCCGGTTGGGACCATCGTCCGGATTCATGGCGGGCGCGGGCCCGGTCGGGATGGCAGATGGGTACCATCTCGCTGCCGATCACGTAGTCGCATTGCAGGCCCGGCCAGCGGTCCGAGGCGCCGGCGAGGATTGCGGCATCCGGCGCCGGGCCTGAGAAGTCCTCGTTGCGCCGGTAGGGCACGAAGTCCAGGCGGATCTCGGGGTGGCGACGGTGGAAATCCGGCAGCCTCGGTATCAGCCATACGCTGGCCAGCGTGGGCACGGCGGACAGCGTGAGGTGATGCTGACGGTCGCGAGAGAGCAGGGCGGCGCTGGCGTTCTCAATGGCTGCCAGCGGGCCGGCTACTGAGTCGAGCAGCTGCCGGCCGGCATCGGTCAGGGTCAGGCGATGCGCATTGCGTTGGAGAAGGGGCTGGCCGAAGTGCGATTCGAGGCGGGCGATGGCGCGGCTGATCGCCCCCTGGGTGACACACAGATCCTCCGCCGCACGCGTAAAGCTGCCCAGTCGCGCTGCGGCGGCAAAGGCATGCAGTTCGGACATCGAGGGCGAGCGTAGCCGCATGGGGGGAGCCGAGAATGAGCTTTGGTAATGCAAGCGTGCAATATAGTCGTTTGTGCGGACCCGGTAAACTGCCGACACTTGGCCACCTTCCCATATAACGCCAAGGAGAAAACCCTCATGATCCGAGCCAGTTTGCCGCGCCGGCATTTCGTCCTGTCCTGCCTGGCGGCGTGCGCCAGCCTCTGCGCCGCCGGCGGCGCGCTCGCGCAGGCCAACTATCCGAACCGCCCGATCCGCCTGGTCGTACCTTTTGCCGCGGGCGGCTCGACCGACCTGTCGGCGCGCCTGGTTGCGGAGTTCGGCGGCCGCGAGTTGGGCCAGCCGATCGTGGTGGAGAACAAGGGCGGTGCCGGCGGCTCGCTCGGCATGGAGCAGGTCGCGCGCTCGGCACCGGATGGATACACCATCGGCATGGCTACCGTCAGCACGCACGGTTCCAACCCGGCCGTGTACCCCAAGCTGAATTACGATCCGATCAAGGACTTCGCGCCGGTCACCAATGTGATGGCGGTCCCCAGCGTGTTCGCGGTGCATCCCAGCGTACCGGCCAAGACCATGCAGGAGTTCGTTGCCCTGGCGCGTGCCAACCCCGGCAAGTACAGCGTTGCTTCGCCAGGTGCGGGCTCCCTGGGTCATGTGAATATCGAGAACTTCAAGATGCTGGCCAAGATCGACCTGCTGCACGTACCGTACAAGGGCGCCGGTCTGGGACTCAACGACGCGGTGGCGGGGCAGGTTAGTGCCATCACCGACAACTTGTCGTCCGCGCTGCCCCACGTGAAATCCGGGAGGCTGCGCCCGCTAGCCGTGCTGGGCTCCGCGCGTTCGCCGCTACTGCCCAACGTCCCGACCTACGCGGAACTGGGCTACAAGGAGATGGGGGATGGCGGTTGGTTCGGCATCGTGGCACCCGCGGGCACGCCGCCGGCTATTGTCGAGAAGCTCAATCGCGCCATCCACAAAGCCATGCAGAACCCGGAGTTCAAGCGCAAGGTGGAAGAGTCCGGCGGCACGCTCGTGCCGACCACGCCGGATGGCTTCAAGGTACAGATCCAGCAGGCCATGACGCGCTATGCGCGCGTCGCCAAGGCCGCCAACATCAAACTGGATTGATGGCATGAACGATAGCTTCGAACCCTTTTTCCAGTCCGCGCCGCAGGCTCAGGCCTTGCCGCTGGTTTGCGATTCGCCGCACAGCGGCACGTGCTACCCGCAGGACTTCGGTGCGGCCATCCCGCTGCAGCGGCTCCGGAGCGGCGAAGACACCCACGTGGAATCGCTGTGGGAAGCTGTGCCGCGGATCGGCGGCACGCTGATCGCTGCGAATTTCCCCCGTGTCTATATCGATCCCAATCGTACGCTTGACGATCTGGATCCCGAACTGCTGGATGGCACCTGGCCTGAGCCGCTGGCGCCGGGCGAAAAGACGCGCCTTGGCTATGGGCTGATCTGGCGCAATGTGGATGCGGCAACGCGAATCTACGGTCGCAAGCTCTCGCTGCAAGAGGTACGCGGCCGGATCGATCGATACTACCGCCCCTATCATCAGGCGCTATCGGCGGCGGTGGAGGAGGCCTTTCAGCGCTTCGGTGCGGTCTGGCATCTGAACCTGCACTCCATGCCGAACAACGCCTATGAGCGGCTCAAGATCCAGAGTCCGCATCCACTGGCCGACTTCGTTCTGGGTGATCGCGATGGCACAACTTGCGAGCCGGATTTCGTCGCGCTGGTGGAATCCGAGTTGCGGGCGCTCGGCTATACGGTGGCGCGCAACGATCCCTACAAGGGTGTGCAACTGATCGCGCAGATTGGCCGACCGGCCGAACGGCGTAACAGCTTGCAGATCGAGATTCGCCGACCGCTCTATATGGATGAGGCGACGCGCGAGCGCAACGGCGGGTTCGGCCAGCTTCAGGCGGATCTGGGCCAACTAGTCGAGCGCATTGCCAGCTACTTGCGAGAGCAGGGTAGGGCATGATGCGTAGACGTTAATCCAGTCGGCATTCAAGCCGGGCCATCGAGCCCGGTTTTTTTGTTTCACGTGGAACACACCCGAGTTATTCATGCGGCATGTTTCACGTGAAACATGCCGTGGCCCAGGGAAGCCACAGCGAATGCCGCTATAATTCGGCATCCCGATTCATTTCCCGCTAGCCTCCCGGAGGAGGTGCCTCCATGCTTTACCCAAAAGAATTCGATGTCATTGTTGTCGGTGGTGGCCACGCCGGCACGGAAGCTGCACTCGCCGCGGCGCGTATGGGTTGCCAGACGCTGCTGCTGAGCCACAACATCGAGACCCTTGGTCAGATGAGCTGCAATCCGTCCATCGGCGGCATTGGCAAGGGTCATCTCGTCAAGGAGGTGGATGCAATGGGCGGCGCCATGGCGGCAGCCACGGATGAGTCGGGCATCCAATTCCGCATCCTGAATTCCAGCAAGGGCCCGGCCGTACGTGCCACCCGCGCTCAGGCGGACCGTGTGCTGTATCGCAAAGCGATTCGCGTGCGGCTGGAGAATCAGCCCAACCTGATGCTGTTCCAGCAGGCCGTGGATGACCTGGTGGTGGAGGGTGATCGTGTTGTCGGCGCTGTCACGCAGGTCGGCATCACCTTCCGCGCACGCGCCGTGGTGCTGACCGCCGGTACCTTCCTCGATGGGAAGATTCACGTGGGGCTGGATAACTACACTGGCGGCCGCGCGGGCGACCCCGCCTCGGTCTCGCTTTCGGCGCGCCTGAAAGAGCTCAAGCTGCCGCAGGGCCGCCTGAAGACGGGTACGCCGCCGCGTATCGACGGACGCACCATCGACTTCTCCGTGATGGATGAGCAGCCCGGCGATCTCGATCCGGTGCCGGTGTTCTCCTTCCTGGGTCGTGCCGATCAGCACCCGCAGCAACTGCCGTGCTGGATCACGCATACCAACAGCCGGACCCACGATATCATCCGTGGCGGCCTGGATCGCTCGCCGATGTACACCGGCGTGATCGAAGGGGTGGGGCCGCGGTACTGTCCCAGCATCGAGGACAAGATCCACCGCTTTGCCAGCAAGGACAGCCACCAGATCTTCCTGGAACCGGAAGGGCTGACGACCAACGAGTTCTATCCCAACGGTATCTCCACCAGCCTGCCGTTCGACGTGCAACTTGCCCTGGTGCACTCGATCCGCGGCATGGAGAACGCGCACATCCTGCGCCCCGGCTACGCCATTGAGTACGATTACTTCGATCCGCGCGCCCTCAAGGCCTCGCTGGAATCCAAGGCCATCAGCGGCTTGTTCTTTGCTGGGCAGATCAACGGCACCACCGGCTACGAAGAAGCCGCTGCCCAGGGCCTGCTGGCCGGGATCAATGCCGGCTGCTTCGTACGGGAGCGCGATGCCTGGACTCCCCGGCGGGACCAAGCCTATCTTGGAGTTCTGGTCGACGATCTGATCACCCGTGGGGTCTCGGAACCGTACCGAATGTTCACCAGCCGCGCCGAGTTCCGTTTGAGCCTGCGGGAAGATAATGCCGATATGCGACTGACCGAGGCCGGCCGGGAGCTGGGTGTGGTCGATGATGTGCGCTGGGATGCATTTAACCGGAAACGCGATGCTGTTTCACGTGAAACAGAGCGGCTGAAGGGTACCTGGGTGAATCCGAGCATCCTGCCGGAAGCCGATGCCGTGCCGCTGCTCGGCAAGGCGATCGAGCGCGAGTACAACCTCGCCGATCTGCTGCGCCGTCCCGCTGTCACGTATGAAGCGCTGATGGCGTTGCAGGAAGGCAAGTTCGCACCTGCCCGGGCACTCGATGCCGACCCGCTGCTGGTCGCGCAGATTCGCGAGCAGATCGAGATCGGCATCAAGTATCACGGCTACATCGCCCGGCAAGCCGCAGAGGTGGACAAGCTCGAAGCCAACGAATCCACCCGCCTGCCTGAAGATTTCGACTACACGGAAGTGCGCGGCCTTGGCATCGAGGTGGGCCAGAAGCTGAATCAGCACCGGCCCGAGACCCTCGGCCAGGCATCGCGTATTTCTGGCGTGACGCCGGCTGCGATTTCGCTGCTGCTGGTCCATCTGAAAAAGAAGGGCATGGGGCGTACCAAGTCCGACTCCAGCCAAGAGGCCGCCTGAGTGAGGAACCAACGTTACGCGGCCGTGGATGATGCCGACCAGCGCCGCCGCCTGGAGGCCGGCTTGTCCGCCATCGGCCTGGCGCTCTCCGCGAGCCAGATCGATCAGTTGTTTGCCTACCTGGCACTGCTGCGCAAATGGAACGCCATCTATAACCTGACCGCCATCCGTCATCCCGACGAGATGTTGACCCACCACATGCTCGACTCGCTGGCCGCCGTGCCGGCGCTGGCGCAAGCGGCTCGCGCCGCGGCGGTGGAGGAGGGCGCGCGTGGCCGGGTGCTCGACGTGGGTTCGGGCGGCGGCATGCCTGGTCTGCCGCTGGCCATCACGTGTCCCGACCTGTCAGTGCTGATGGTCGACATCGTGCAAAAGAAAACCGCCTTCCTCACGCAGTGCCGGGCACAGCTCGGCCTGTCCAACGCCGCTGCCCACTGGGGCCCGGTCGAAAAGCTGGAAGACGGCAAGGGGTATGCAGTCATCACGTCTCGTGCGTTTGCCGAGCTGAGCGATTTCGCATCGCTCGCCGGCCACCTGCTGGCGCCGGGCGGCAAGCTGATTGCCATGAAGGGCGTTTATCCTCAACCCGAACTCGATCGCATGGAAGCGGCCGGCCTGATGGCCGAGTGGCAGGTCGAGGCAATACCACGCCTGACCGTACCGGAACTGGACGCAGAACGTCACCTGGTGGTGCTGTCGCGCCGCTGACCCGGCCGGTGGTTGTCGCCGGCGCCCACCCCCGGCAGGTAGAAATCAAGCAGGAGCAGCAGGAACATATGGCCAAGGTATTCGTGATCGCAAACCAGAAGGGCGGCGTCGGCAAGACCACCACCACGGTGAACCTTGCCGCCGGCTTGGCGGCACAGGACCAGCGTGTGTTGCTGATCGACCTGGATCCCCAAGGCAATGCCTCGATGGGTTCCGGCATCGACAAGCAGTCGCTTGAGCACAGCGTCTACCAGGTGCTGGTTGGCTTGTCGACGGTGAGCCAGGCACGCCAGCATTCCGAATCCGGCAAGTACGACGTGCTGCCCGCCAACCGCGAACTGGCCGGCGCGGAAGTGGAACTGGTCGAACTGGACCAGCGTGAGAAACGTCTCAAGAACGCCATTGCCGAGGTCGATGCCGAGTACGATTTCGTGTTGATCGACTGTCCGCCGTCGCTGTCGCTGCTGACCCTCAACGGGCTGTGCGCGGCCAACGGCGTGATCGTGCCGATGCAATGCGAGTACTTCGCGCTGGAAGGGCTGTCCGATCTCGTCAATACCATCAAGCAGGTGCATGCCAACCTCAATCGCGACCTGAAGGTGATTGGCTTGCTTCGTGTGATGTTTGATCCACGTGTTACGTTGCAGCAACAGGTGTCGGCCCAGCTCGAGTCGCATTTTGGCGACAAGGTGTTCAAGACCGTCATCCCGCGCAATGTGCGGCTGGCAGAGGCACCGTCCTATGGCGTGCCGGGCGTGGCGTTCGATCCGTCGTCCAAAGGGGCCAAGGCCTACCTCGATTTCGGCGCCGAGATGATCGCGCGCGTCAAGCAACTCGACTGAACGCCGGGCTGAAAGTCACCGGGTTGAGAGTCACCGAATACAGGAAACCGAGATGAGCACCGCGAAGAAGAAGGGTCTGGGCCGCGGACTGGAAGCCCTGCTGGGTGGGCCAGCCGAGATCGTTGATGCCGTGAAGCAGGAGGGCGCCCCCTCTGTACTCCGTCTGGACCAGCTCCAGCCCGGCAAGTACCAGCCGCGCACGCGCATGGACGAAGGCGCGCTGCAGGAGCTGGCCGCGAGTATCCGTGCCCAAGGCCTGATGCAGCCGATCCTGGTGCGCCGCGTTGCCGAGCCGGATCGCTACGAGATCATTGCCGGTGAGCGCCGCTTCCGCGCCTCCAGGATCGCCGGACTCGAAGAGGTGCCGGTGCTGGTCAAGGACGTGGCCGACGAAGCCGCGGCCGCGATGGCGCTCATCGAGAATATCCAGCGTGAAGACCTCAACCCGCTGGAAGAAGCGCAAGGCATCATGCGCCTGGTGCGCGAATTCAATTTCACCCACGAGCAGGCAGCGGAATCGGTAGGGCGCTCGCGCAGCGCGGTGTCCAACCTGCTGCGTCTGCTGAACCTGGCCCAGCCGGTGCAGACGATGCTGATGGCGGGCGATCTCGACATGGGCCACGCCCGTGCGCTGCTCTCCGCCGACGGCGCCAACCAGATCACGCTCGCCAATCAGATCGTTAACAAACGTTTATCGGTGCGCGAGACCGAAAAGCTGGTAGCCTCCACCCTCAAGCCCTTTGACCTCAGGTTGCAGAAGCCGAACAATGGCGCGCCGGCGCGCGACGTGGCCCGCCTTGAGGAAGAACTATCCGACGTGCTTGGCCTGCCGGTACAGATCAAGCTGGGCGTGCGGGGCAAAGGCCAGCTCACCATTCACTTCACCAGCAATGATGCGCTCGACGGTGTGCTGACACGCCTGCGCGAGCCCGGCGAAAGCCAGTCACCCGCCTGAGCGGGATTTCCCAAAAATAGTGCGCGATTAACGGTCGGTGCAGCTGTGCAGCGGCTTGGTGCAATTTGATAGCGGCCCCTTCTGGCTCGGCGTGCGCACGCCTGTGTAAGGTCTGTGCAAGGCCGATAAACGACCATGGTGCGCCGCCAGCCTTGGGCAGCTCAATTACCTGGTGCGTTATTGTTGGGCGTCGGCCGCGCACGCACTATGGGTTCGTGGCGATTGCAAGTGAAATGCGGACTGTTGCAAGGCGTCTGTAAGCAGATTGACTCGCATGGTGCATTCCTCGTAAAATCGTGCGGTTTGAATTCCGGCCGGTCCAGAAAAGTTCCGGGGCGGATTAAACAACAAGCAGCAACGAGCAAAGGCAATAGCAGGTGGTTTCAGATCGTCAGGATGCTGGTCGGAAAACCGACTGGCAGACGCGTGATGCCTGGGAAGACGAGGCAGAACGCGAAGAAGAGGCGGTCGATCCGCTGTCGCGCGTCGAGGCGGAAACGCTGTTCGGCGAGCGCGCGCTGCGCCCTTCGCGCATGACGCCCGGCAGGGTCGTGCTGGCGCAGGTTGCGGTTACTTTGTTGTCGGCCATTGCCTGGCGACTTTTTGCTGGCGGCAACGCCGGCGCGGCGGGTTGGTCGGCACTATTCGGTGGCACGGTGTGTTTCGTGCCCAGCGGTTTCTTCGCGCTGCGACTCTGGATGGCGCGCGAACGTCCCTCGATCAGCGGACTGGTGGTCGGCGAGGCGATCAAGGTGTTTGCCACCGCCGGGTTGTTCGTCCTGGTAGTGGTGCTGTACAGCGAGTTGCGCTGGGTACCGATGCTGGTCACGTTCCTGCTTGTGCTCAAGACTTACTGGGTCGCGCTGGCGATTCGCTGAGGTTGTGCCCCAGGGTGGGCCGGCCAGGCGCGGTAGGTCGGATAAGTGTGCTTCTCGTCGAAGTGGGGCACGAAAACAGAATATCAAGATGTTTTTGCGTGGCGCGTCACAACAGTGAAGCGCGGCGTGGATAAGGTTCAAACGAGCTTGCCCGCGGTGACCAGCAAAGTGTGCTGAAGGCGGTGCAAGAAGCGTACCGGCAAAATGCCGGCAACTGGTTTCGCAATATTACGGTTCGTTTCGACATGTCAGCTGCTCAAGGCGCCGAACAGGCCCTCACCCCCTCCGGCTATATCGCCGAACACTTGCAGAACCTCAACACGGTTGGCGGCAAGCAAGCCGCCGTCGTTGACTTCAGCGTCCTCAACTACGACACCGTGTTCTGGTCGGTGCTGTGCGGCGCCATCGCCGTGATTTTCCTGTACGCCGCCGCGCGCCGCGCGACCGCCGGCGTGCCGGGCCGCTTCCAGGCTTTCGTGGAAATGATCGTCGAGATGGTCGACGACCAGGCCAAGGGCATCATCCATGGCGACCGTTCCTTCATCGCTCCGCTGGCACTGATGGTGTTCTGCTGGATCACGGTGATGAATGCCGTCGACTTGATCCCGGTTGACTGGGTTACCGGCCTGAACGGCCTGCTGGGCATCTTCCACATCCATCTGCCGCACCACCGCGCGGTTGCCACGGCTGACCTGAACGGTACGCTGGGCATGTCGTGCGCAGTGCTGGTGCTGATGATCTATTACAGCTTCAAGATCAAGGGCGTGGGCGGCTTCACCCATGAACTGCTGTCGGCCCCGTTCGGCGCCAAGTGGTACCTGGCCCCGTTCAACCTGATCCTGAACCTGATTGAATTCCTGGCCAAGGCGGTTTCGCTGGGCATGCGGTTGTTCGGCAACATGTACGCCGGCGAGCTGGTGTTCCTGCTGATCGCGCTGCTGGGTTCCATCTGGACGTTCGGTGCGGACCTCTCCGCGCTGGGCTTCGTCGGTCATGTGCTGGCCGGTACGGTATGGGCGATCTTCCACATCCTGATCGTTCTGCTCCAGGCTTTCATTTTCATGATGCTGACGCTGGTGTACATCGGCCAGGCACACGATCACCACTGATTTAAGTTTTTCGGTTTTTCGGTTTTTTGGTTCTAAGTCTCTTCTCAATTAAAGGAGTAGTCATGCAAGCATATCTCGCCAACATCCAGGGTCTGACCGCCATCGGTATCGGCATCATCATCGGTCTGGGCGCAATCGGCGCCTGCCTGGGTATCGCCCTGATGGGTGGCAAGTACATCGAAGCGTGCGCACGTCAGCCTGAACTGATGAACCCGCTGCAAACCAAGATGTTCCTGCTGGCTGGCCTGATCGACGCGGCATTCCTGATCGGCGTGGGCGTTGCAATGCTGTTCGCATTCGCCAACCCGCTGCTGGCTGTCATCAAGTAATTCTTTTCGGTCTGCATGATGCTGACGGGCGGCGCGGGCCACTTAGCCTGGCCGCCCTTGCGCATTTATCTGTAGTTTGATTACCGAAAGGAACACACCATGAATCTGAACGCAACGTTTTTTGCGCAGATGGTCGTGTTCTTCATCCTGTGGTGGGTAGTTGCCAAATTCATTTGGCCGCCGCTGGTGAAGGCGCTCGACGAACGCGCAAAGAAGATCGCCGATGGCCTCGCCGCCGCCGAAAAAGGCAAGGCTGAGCTCGAACTCGCCAACAAGCGTGTGGACCAGGCCCTGGCCGAAGCCCGCACCGAAGGCGCTCAACGCGTCGCTGACGCCGAGAAGCGCGCTCAGCTGACCGCTGACGAGATCAAGCAAAACGCCCAGGCAGAAGCCGCACGCATCATTGCCCAGGCCAAGGCCGAAGCGGAACAGCAAGTTACCCGCGCGCGCGAGCAATTGCGCGACCAGGTCGCCGTGCTGGCCGTCAAGGGTGCCGAGCAGATCCTCAAGCGCGAAGTGAACGCGCAGGTCCACGCGGATCTGCTCAATCAACTCAAGGCTGAGCTCTAATCATGGCTGAAACCGCAACCATTGCCCGTCCCTACGCCGAGGCGCTGTTCCGCGTCGCGACCGAATCGAGCGGCAATCTGGATGCATGGTCCGAGCTGGTGTCGGAAATGGGGCAAGTTGCCGCCAATCCCGACATGAAGGCGGTGGCTGGCGATCCGAACGTGCACGGCGACAAGCTGAGTGCACTGTTCCTGTCGGCCCTGAAGTCTCCGGTCAACGACGAAGCCAAGCGCTTCGTCAGCCTGCTGGTGGATAACCACCGCCTGTCGGTATTGCCGGAAATCGCCGAGCAGTTCCATGCGCTCAAGAACGACCGTGAAGGGTCGGCTGATGTCGAGATCACGAGTGCCTTCCCCCTTGAGGGCGCAAGCCTGACCGACCTCGTCGCCGCGCTCGAACGCAAGTTCGGCCGCAAGCTGCAGCCCTCGGTTGCGGTGGACCCGTCGCTGATCGGCGGCGTGCGCGTCAAGGTCGGCGACGAAGTGCTCGACACCTCCGTGCGTGCGCGCCTGGCAGCAATGCAAGTGGCGCTGACCGCATGATGCGCGAGAAGCGCACCAGCCGACGGATTGAAGAATTAGGAGCATTGTGATGCAACTGAACCCCTCAGAAATCAGCGAGCTGATCAAGTCCCGCATCTCGGGTCTTGGCGCCGACGCTGAAGTGCGCAACACCGGCACGGTGATTTCCGTGACCGATGGTATCTGCCGCGTGCACGGCCTGTCTGGCGTGATGCAGGGCGAGATGCTGGAATTCCCCGGTAACACGTTCGGTCTGGCACTGAACCTCGAGCGCGACTCTGTCGGCGCCGTGGTGCTGGGCGACTACGAACACATTTCCGAAGGCGACCCGGTCAAGTGCACCGGCCGCATTCTGGAAGTGCCGGTTGGCAAGGAACTGCTGGGCCGCGTGGTCAACACGCTGGGTCAGCCGATCGATGGCAAAGGCCCGATCAACGCCAAAGAAACCGACGTGATCGAAAAGGTTGCCCCTGGCGTGATCGCACGTCAGTCGGTCAGCCAGCCGGTGCAGACCGGCCTGAAGTCGATCGACGCGATGGTGCCGATCGGCCGTGGCCAGCGTGAGCTGATCATTGGCGACCGCCAGACCGGCAAGACCGCCGTTGCTGTCGACGCGATCATCAACCAGAAGGGCAAGGGCGTTTTCTGCGTCTACGTGGCAATCGGTCAGAAGGCTTCGACCGTGAACAACGTGGTGCGCAAGCTCGAAGAACTGGGCGCGATGGAGTACACCATCGTCGTTGCTGCTACGGCTTCGGACTCCGCCGCCATGCAGTACCTGGCTGCCTACGCTGGTTGCACGATGGGCGAGTACTTCCGCGACCGCGGCGAAGACGCGCTGATCGTTTATGACGACCTGACCAAGCAAGCCTGGGCCTACCGCCAGGTGTCGCTGCTGCTGCGCCGCCCGCCGGGCCGCGAAGCTTACCCCGGCGACGTGTTCTACCTGCACTCGCGTCTGCTCGAGCGCGCAGCCCGCGTGAACGCCGACTACGTCGAGAAGTTCACCAAGGGCGCAGTGACCGGCAAGACCGGCTCGCTGACCGCGCTGCCCGTGATCGAAACGCAAGCTGGCGACGTGTCCGCTTTCGTGCCGACCAACGTGATCTCGATCACCGACGGCCAGATCTTCCTGGAAACCGACCTGTTCAACGCAGGTGTGCGCCCCGCAATCAACGCCGGTATCTCGGTGTCGCGCGTTGGTGGTGCCGCCCAGACCAAGGTCGTCAAGAAGCTGTCCGGCGGTATCCGTACCGACCTGGCCCAGTACCGTGAACTGGCTGCGTTCGCGCAGTTCGCTTCCGACCTGGACGATGCCACCCGCAAGCAGCTGGAACGCGGCCGCCGCGTGACGGAACTGCTCAAGCAGGCTCAATACCTGCCGCTGCAGGTGTGGCAGCTGGCCGCGTCGCTGTACGCAGCCAACAACGGCTTCCTCGACAACGTGGAAGTGAAGGACATTCTCCCGTTCGAGAAGGGCCTGCACGACCATCTGAAGACCAAGTACGCCGACCTCGTCAACCGCATCGAAGATTCCAAGGATCTGTCGAAGGAAGACGAAGCCACCCTGCGTGCCGCGATCGAGGATTTCAAGAAGTCCGCCGCGTTCTAACCGCGCAATTCCACGAAACTGCTCCGGCACCGTTGCCATGACGGTGCCGGTGCGGCACGAATGGAGAGGAAGATATGGCCGGAACGAAAGAAATTCGAACCAAGATCAAGAGCGTGCAAAACACGCGCAAGATCACCAAGGCGATGGAGATGGTCGCCGCGTCCAAGATGCGCAAGGCGCAGGAACGGATGCGCAACGCCCGTCCCTATGCTGAGAAAGTGCGCAATATCGCGGCGCACCTGGCTGCGGCCAACCCCGAGTTCAAGCACCCCTTCATGGTGGCACGCGACATCAAGCGCGCCGGCATGATCGTGGTAACGACGGACAAGGGGCTGTGCGGCGGCATGAACACGAACGTGCTGCGCGCGGTAACCAATGAGCTGCGTGAGCTGCAAAGCCGCGGCGTGGAGGTGCAGAGCACCGCCATTGGTTCCAAGGGCTTGCAGTTCATGGGCCGCATCGGCGCCAAGGTGCTCTCGCACGTGGTGCACCTCGGTGACACCCCGCATCTGGAAAAACTGATCGGTGCCATCAAGGTCCAGCTCGACGCCTTCACCAATGGTGAAGTCGATGCTGTGTACCTGGCTTACACCAAGTTCATCAATACGATGAAGCAGGAGCCGATGGTGGAGCAGCTGCTGCCGCTCCCCGCCGACAAGTTTGCCCAGACCGAAGATGAAAAGCGCGCCTACTCGTGGGATTACATCTACGAGCCCGACGCACAGACCGTAGTGGAAGAATTGTTGGTCCGCTACGTCGAAGCGCTGGTGTACCAGGCCGTGGCCGAAAACATGGCGTCCGAGCAATCGGCGCGCATGGTGGCCATGAAGGCGGCATCCGACAATGCCAAGAACGTGATCGGCGAACTGCAACTGGTCTATAACAAGACCCGTCAGGCAGCGATTACCAAGGAACTGTCGGAAATCGTCAGCGGTGCCGCAGCCGTCTAAGGCGTCAAGTATTCAAGCTATCGGAGATACGAAATGAGTATCGGAAATATTGTGCAGTGTATTGGCGCCGTGGTGGACATCGAGTTCCCCCGCGACGCGCTGCCTAAGGTCTACGAAGCGCTCGTGCTGGAAGACAGCAACGAAGCCTCGTTCGCCGAGAAGGGCCTGACCTTCGAAGTGCAGCAACAGCTGGGTGACGGCGTGGTGCGTACCATTGCCCTCGGCTCGTCGGACGGCCTGCGCCGCGGCATGGCAGTGAAGGGCACTGGCGCCCCGATCTCGGTGCCCGTCGGTCACGGCACGCTGGGCCGCATCATGGACGTGCTGGGTCGTCCCATCGACGAAGCCGGCCCGATCGCTTCGGACGAGCTGCGCTCGATCCACCAGAAGGCCCCGAAGTTCGACGAACTGTCGCCTTCGGTTGACCTGCTCGAAACCGGCATCAAGGTGATCGACCTGGTGTGCCCGTTCGCAAAGGGCGGCAAGGTGGGTCTGTTCGGTGGCGCCGGCGTCGGCAAGACCGTGAACATGATGGAGCTCATCAACAACATCGCCAAGCAGCACAGCGGTTTGTCGGTGTTCGCCGGCGTGGGCGAGCGTACCCGTGAAGGGAACGACTTCTACCACGAAATGAAGGACTCGAACGTTCTCGACAAGGTGGCCATGGTGTTCGGCCAGATGAACGAGCCGCCGGGCAACCGTCTGCGCGTGGCACTGTCCGGCCTGACCATGGCCGAGAAGTTCCGCGACGAAGGCCGTGACATCCTGTTCTTCGTCGACAACATTTACCGCTACACGCTGGCCGGTACCGAAGTGTCCGCACTGCTGGGCCGTATGCCTTCCGCAGTGGGTTACCAGCCGACGCTGGCCGAGGAAATGGGCAAGCTGCAAGAGCGCATCACCTCGACCAAGACTGGCTCGATCACGTCGATCCAGGCCGTGTACGTGCCTGCGGATGACTTGACCGACCCGTCGCCTGCTACCACCTTCCTGCACTTGGACTCGACCGTCGTGCTGTCGCGTGATATCGCCGCGCTGGGTATCTACCCGGCAGTCGATCCGCTCGACTCGACCTCGCGTCAGCTGGACCCGCAAGTCGTGGGTCAAGAGCACTACGACGTGGCCCGTCGCGTGCAGCAAACGCTGCAACGCTACAAGGAACTGCGCGACATTATCGCGATTCTGGGCATGGACGAACTGTCGCCGGAAGACAAGCAGTCGGTGTCGCGCGCTCGTAAGATCCAGCGTTTCCTGTCGCAGCCCTTCCACGTTGCGGAAGTGTTCACGGGTTCGCCGGGCAAGTACGTCACGCTGAAGGAAACCATCCGCGGCTTCAAGATGCTGGTGGACGGCGAGTGCGATCACCTGCCGGAGCAAGCGTTCTACATGGTCGGCTCGATCGACGAAGCCTTCGAGAAGGCCAAGAAGCTCCAGTAAGCGGCGTTTTTCGCTGCCAGCGCCGTAGTGGCGGCCGCCACGGACAGCAACGTCCGGGGCGGCCACGCTTAGCCGGGCAGCGGAATACCTGCTTCCTGGCAACGGGAAGCCGAAGCTTTCAGGGACTAAAGGAATTCACATGGCAACCATTCTTGTAGACGTCGTCAGCGCCGAATCGTCGATCTTCTCCGGTCAGGCGAAGTTCGTGGCACTGCCGGGCGAGTCGGGCGAGTTGGGTATCCTGCCGGGCCATACGCCGCTGATTACGCGTATCCAGCCGGGCGCGGTGCGCATCGAGAAGGAAGACGGCAGCGAAGAGTTCGTGTTCGTGGCCGGCGGGATTCTCGAAGTCCAGCCCAAGCACGTCACCGTGCTGGCAGACACCGCTATCCGCGGCAGCGATCTCGACGAAGCCAAGGCGCAGGAAGCCAAGCGCGCCGCCGAGGAGCTGATGCAGAACCAGAGCAGCGATCTCGACCTGGCACGTGCCCAGAGCGAGCTTGCCGTGGCAGCAGCACAGCTGGCAGCGATCGCGCGCCTGCGCCGGAAACGGTAAGAAAAGCAGGGCCGCCGCAGCTGTTGTTTTTTTGGCGGCGGCGAAAAAAAGGCAGCTGCGAGGCTGCCTTTTTTTTATGCCAACGACTATTCTGTCGGCTCAGGACAAAAAAAAGCGCGCGGGCCGGGGAGGCACCGCGCGGACGGGAAAATCCCTTCGAGGGGTCAATTCGAAGGAACGGGTAAGGTCCAGGTCAACCAACAGGCGCTAACCACATTCTTGGTGGTCCAGCACTCGGTCAGGCGGTATTGATCGCATTCAGACGATCCAACCAGCCGGAACCGGCAAGCGCCAACATCATCTCAACCTGGTACACCGATCACAGGCATCGCTTGTGATCCGGTCAATCTGGGTGGGAATGCTTCCTTAGGCTTTCTTCCATGACGCCCTCCCTTTCTGTTGGGGGAGGGAACGCCTTTCACAAAAACTGATTGTGTTGAAGCATTGTGGGGGAAACTTTTGGGGATGGCAGTAACAAAATGTATCGGTTTGCAAGAAGTTGAAAGCGCGGTAACTAAATAAGCGTCTAAATCGGCATAAATAGGCACGTTAGACCACGTGCCACCGCACTTGCCACCAGGCGGCGGGAACATCACTGCGCGGCGCGGGTCCGATAGCTTTCGCTGATCCTGCCATCCGCCTTGCGGTCCGGCCAACCACTGCCATGCCGCTTTCCTTCCCCTTTCCCCCTTTTTACCGCTTTGCCCAGGCCCCCGTCGATATTGCAAGAGGCCTTGTCCAGCATAGGCTGGCGGCGCTGCTGGCCACGTCTTTCATGGCGGCTGGCCAGGCTGGCGCGGTTGAGGCGCAAGCCCCCGCTGGTGCGCTCTGGCAAGGCGAGCTCGACGGCCACATACAGGTATCGCTGACGATATTTCCGCGCGCGGGCACTGGCGGGATCGACGGCACGGCCCGTTACGATTCAATGCTTGCCTCCTCGCCGCGTCAACTCGATGGCCAATTGACATCCGACGGACGGCTGAGCGTGCGCGAGCGCGCCACCGGCCAGGCGCCTGTTGAGTATCCCGAAGCTCGCGATGGTGCACGTTTCGAGGGCACCGTCTCCTCCGATGGGTTGAGTGTCAGTGGGGAATGGATGAATACCGACGGTACCCGGCGCCAGGCATTGACGCTCACGCGCAAGGCAATCTATCGCGAGCGCGTCGTAAATGTGGCTGGCGCACGTCTTACCGAACGCTATCCCGAAACCGGCCGCCCGCACGTGGATGCCCTTATTACGTCACTGCGTGCCAGCGGCTGCGGCCAGGGCGAACAGGAATGCCGTAGCGCGATCGAGATAATGCGGCTGGATGCCGGCAACGTCGGCCTGCTGCGCACCACCTGGCGCTACAGCGGTGGCGCGCATGGCAGCCTCGACTTCGTGAGTGGCACGTGGCGGCGCCACGGCCCGGCGGGTGCGGTGGCATCCGCGCCAACTGCCCAGCCGGGCTATCGCCGGGTCGGGCTAGCCGATCTCTTGCAGCCGGGCGAGGCCTGCCTGCAAAAACTCAACGACGAGCTACAAGCCGCACTGAAGCGGCAGGGCGCAGCCGAGCCCGCGCGTGGCGTGCTTGACGCCCAAGCGCTGCAGGAGTCGCGCGTCCCGTTTACCCTGTACCGCGGTGGCGTGGTGTTGCACTATGCCCCCTACGCGGTCGGCCCATTTGCGCAGGGCGCTTACCAGGTAGCGGTGCCGTTCGCGCGGCTGGGCAGTTGTGCCCGCCCGCCCGGTACCGGCCGCGACAAGTCCCCCGAACCCTTTGAGAAGGAATCGACGTGAGCGAGATGCAGACAGCCATTCGCGGCATGCTGGCGATGAAGACGGTAGCCGTGGCCGGCCTGTCCGGGCACCCGGACCGGCCCAGCCATGAAGTAGCCGCCTACCTGCAGCGTCACGGCTATCGCATTGTCCCCGTCAATCCGCGCCATGCGGGCGAGCGCATCCTGGGCGAGACCTGCTACGCCAGCCTCGGCGCCGCCGCCGCGGCCTTGGCCAAGTCCGGGCAGCGCATTGATTGGGTCGATATCTTCCGCCGCGCCGCCGATGTGCCGCCGGTGGTCGCGGATGCCATCGCGATCGGCGCCCGCGGCGTCTGGCTGCAACTTGGCATCGTCAATGATGCGGCTTTTGCCCGGGCCACCGCCGCCGGGTTGCTGGCGGTGCAGGACCGCTGCAGCAAGATCGAGCTGATGCGCCAGGCTGCCTGATCCCGCTAAACTAGTCACCCTAGCTCCCGATCCCGCCCTCAATCCCGCCCTCAATTCAGTCCCAAGCAGCCATGGCCATCGATCCCCAGCTTCTCGATTACTACCGCCGGCTCTCCGAACGCTACGCCGGGCAGCCCGAGCCGGCCGGTGCCGCCGGCCGCCGCGCGCGCTTCGCCGAGATCGCGGCAACCTCGGTCGTGCCCGACCCGGAAGGCATCCAGTCCACCGACATGGAGCTGGCGCTACCCGGCCGCACGCTGGCGGCGCGATTGTTCCGCCCGGAAGGCGTGGCCGAGCCGCGCCTGATCGTCTATTTCCATGGCGGTGGCTGGGTGGTGGGTTCGCATGACACCCATCACAGCGTGGCAGCGCTGCTCGCCGCCGACACCGGCTGCGCGGTGGCCAGCGTGGACTACCGGCTGGCACCGGAGCATCCGTTCCCCGCGCCGTGCGATGACGCGCTGCAGGCGGTGCTGTGGTTCGCCGAGCAACGCGTCCGGTTGCGCCTGGACGCTAGCTTCCTGGCCGTGGCGGGCGACAGCGCGGGCGGGCACCTGGCCGCGCAGGCCGCGCGCTGGGCCAATGCGCACGGGCGCCCCGGCCTGGTCAACGCCCAGTTGCTGATCTATCCCGTGGCCGCGCCGGTGCTGGCCAGCGAAAGCTATCGCGCCTTTGCGGATGGCCCCGGCCTCACCCGCGACGAAATGGCTTGGTTCTGGACGGAATTCATCGGCGCCGAGCGCCTTGCCGCCGGCGCCGCCATCGAAGACACGCGCATCCACCTGATGGGCGCCGCGCCACAGCACCTGCCTCCGGCCAGCGTGGTGATGGTTGCCGCCCACGACGTGCTGCGCGACGACGGCCTGGCCTACGCTGACTACCTGGTGCGCTACGGCGCGCCGGTGATCACGCTGGAGGCAAGCGGGATGACGCACGGCTTTGCCCGCCTGCAGCCCGATGCCCCGCGCGCGCGCGAATGGATGCGCCGCGCCGCGCAGGCCTTCAAGGAACTGGCGGCGGATATCTAAGCTGCCGGCGGCGGCCGGCCATCCCGTAAAATGGCGGTCTTACGAGGATGACCATGACCGCATTGCAGAACGATACCTTCCTGCGCGCGCTGCGCCGGCAACCGACCGAGTACACCCCGCTGTGGCTGATGCGTCAGGCGGGGCGCTACCTGCCCGAATACAATGCTACGCGCGCTCGCGCCGGCAGCTTCCTGGGCCTGGCCAAGAACCCGGCCTACGCGACCGAGGTTACCCTGCAGCCCCTCGAACGCTATCCGCTCGATGCGGCCATCCTCTTCTCCGACATCCTGACCGTGCCCGATGCCATGGGCCTCGGGCTGTCGTTTGCCCAGGGCGAGGGTCCGCGCTTTGCCCACCCGTTGCGCACCGAAGGCGACGTCAAGAAGCTGGCGGTGCCCGATATGGCCTCGCTGTCCTACGTGTTCGACGCGGTCAGCGAGATCCGCCGGGCGCTGGTGCAGGACGGCCGCCAGCGCGTGCCGCTGATCGGCTTCTCGGGCAGCCCCTGGACGCTGGCCTGCTACATGGTCGAGGGTGCCGGCTCCTCCGATTTCCGCACGGTCAAGGCCATGATGTACAGCCGCCCCGACCTGATGCACCGTATCCTGGAGATCAACGCGCAAGCTGTGTCGGCCTACCTGAATGCGCAGATCGAGGCAGGTGCGCAAGCCGTGATGCTGTTCGACACCTGGGGCGGCACGCTGGCCGACGGCATGTACCAGACGTTCTCCCTGGCCTATATGCGCAAGGTGCTGGCCGGACTGAAGCGCGAGCACAATGGCGAGCAGGTGCCGGCCATCGTGTTTACCAAGGGCGGCGGATTGTGGCTGGAGGCGCTCACCGAGATCGGTGCCGATGCGCTCGGTCTGGACTGGACGGTCAACTTGGCGCAGGCGCGCCGCCGCACCGGCGGCAAGGTGGCACTGCAGGGCAATATCGACCCCAATGTGCTGTTTGCGCCGGAAGCCGCGATTCGCGAGCAGGTGCGTGGCGTGCTCGACAGCTATGCCGCCGGCGGCGGCAGCGACGGACACGTCTTCAACCTTGGCCACGGCATCTCCCAGTTCACCCCGCCCGAGAATGTGACGGTGCTGGTGGACGAGGTGCATCGCTACAGCCGGCAGCTGCGCACCGCGGCAAGGTGACAGCTGGTGCACGTCTTCCCTCCCACCCGGGGGTACCGCCTGTGCGGCGCAGCGAGCTGGCTTCGCGCGCCGCACCCGGATGGGCGGGTGCCGGGGGAGGCTTGCCCGAAGCGCTGTCAAGTAAACTATTTTGCAATATTTCGCCCTTTCGGTGCCGGTTCTCGCTTGTCAAGGCTTGACTTATGCACATCAATGGGTTTTCCGCAGTGCAAGAGCGGGTTAGTCCCTAACTCATCTGAGGGATGTCGCCAAGTCCTTGATTTACAAGGCATTGCATCTGGCCACGCACAGGCTGGAATGCCCGTGGGAGCCTTGTTTTACGGGGCTTGCCGGGAACTCCGGGCGAGTTTTCAACAAAGTTATCCACAGGCGCTGCCCGGGGCCGGGAAAACCAGCCATCTATCATCGACTTAGGGGCACATTTGAAGCGTTACTTTAAGTTGATGTTGCACCGCACACTGAATTTGTCTGGAAAGCGGCTCAGCCTCGGCCTGCACATGCATTGGGCTTGCTCGCCCCAATCTGGACCGTACCCACCGCTGCGCTGGACGATCGGCCCCGGAGGCGCGGTGTGACGTCACCGGTGATCCCCGAGCAAACCGGGCCGGCCGCGGAGCCCACCGGCGGCGCACCGCTTGCCGTTGTGCGGGTGGCGCTCGATACGCCGGCTGACGATGTCTTCGATTACCTTGCCGGCCCGGAAGTCCAGCCCGGCGAACTGGTCACGGTGCCGTTCGGCCGCCGTACGCTGGTCGGCGTGGCCGTATCGCGTTGCGCGCACTCCGATGTACCCGCGGACAAGCTGCGTTCTGTCGCACAGCGCCTGGACTGGCTGCCGCCGCTTGGCGCCCACTGGATTGCGCTGGCTGGCTTTGCCGCACGCTATTACCACCGCTGCCTGGGCGAAGTCATGCTGCCCGCGCTGCCTCCGGCCCTGCGCGAGGCCGACGGCTGGGCGCGGCTGGCACTGCGTGCCCGCAGCGAACACTACCGCGTGGCCCCGGGGCAGGGCGAGGCGCTGTTGGCGGCGGTGCCGCCGCGCGCCCGCACCGTGCTGGCGCTGGCTCAGGCACTGGTTGCAGCCGCCGGGGAAGGGCGAGCGGTATCCGCCGCCGAGGCGCGCGTGCTATGCAGCGCGGCGCCCTCGCGCCTGGCGCAGTGGGCCGAGGCCGGCTGGGTGATCTCCGAGCGGGCCGACCAGCCCTTGCTGGGCGCGCCCTCGGCTGCCGAGCCGTCCACCGCGCCGCCGCTGCATGAAGAGCAGCGTGTGGCCGTGGAAGCGATCGGGCAGGCCAAGGGATTCGCGCCGTTCCTGCTCCACGGCGTCACCGGCAGCGGCAAGACCGAAGTCTACCTGCACGCCATGGCCGACGTGCTGGCGCGCGATGCGCAGGCGCAGGTGCTGATGCTGGTGCCTGAAATCAACCTCACGCCGCAGCTGCAGGGCCGCATTGCCTCGCGCTTTCCCCATCTGCCGCTGGCGGTGCTGCATAGCGGCCTGGCCGACCAGGAGCGCACGCTGCAATGGCTGGCCGCGCACCGCGGCGAGGCCCGCATCGTGCTGGGCACGCGGCTGGCGGTGCTGGCCTCGTTGCCACACCTGGCGCTGATCGTGGTCGACGAGGAACACGACACGTCCTACAAGCAACAGGAAGGCCTGCGCTACTCCGCGCGCGACCTGGCCGTATGGCGGGCCAAGCAGCTCGGCGCGGCCGTGGTGCTAGGCTCCGCCACGCCGTCCATGGAGTCCTGGTGGCGTGCGGAGCAGGGCACCTACCGCAAGCTGGTGCTGCGTGAGCGGGCCCAGACCGATGCCACGCTGCCCACGGTGCGGCTGATCGACATCAACCAGGAACGCCAGCGCCAGCGTGCCCTCTACGAAGGGCTGTCGGTGCCGTTGCTCAACGCCATCGAGGCCCGCCTGCAGCGTGGCGAGCAGAGCCTGCTGTTCCTGAACCGGCGCGGCTACGCCCCGGTGCTGGCCTGCGATAGCTGCGGCTGGCTCTCCGGATGCCCGCGCTGCTCGGCCTATATGGTGCTGCACCGGCCGGAGCGCCGCCTGCGCTGCCACCATTGCGGGCTGGAATCCCCGGTACCACACCATTGTCCGGATTGTGGAAATGTGGATATTGCACCACTTGGCCGAGGCACCCAGCGTATCGAGGAGGCCTTGGCGGCACGCTTCCCGCAAGCGCGCATCGCCCGCATCGATGCCGACTCCACGCGCCGCAAGGGCAGCGCGCAGGCCATGTTCGATGAGGTTCACGCGGGCGAGGTCGACATCCTGGTCGGCACGCAGATGGTGGCCAAGGGGCACGACTTCCAGCGCGTGACCCTGGTCGGCATCGTCCATCCGGACGCCGCCATGTTCAGCCACGATTTCCGCGCGGCCGAGCATTTGTTTGCCTCCCTGATGCAGGTGGCCGGACGGGCCGGGCGGGCAGGGCTGGCGGGCGAGGTGCTGATCCAGACCCGCTATCCCGATGCATCGGCATTGCAGGCATTGGTACGCCATGACTATGATGGATTCGCGGCTACCCAGTTGCGCGAGCGTCGCCAGGCCGGGTTGCCCCCGTTTGCCTACCAGGTGCTTGTCACGGCCGACCATGCCGAACTGGAGCGTGCGCTGGCCTTCCTCCAGAGTGCGCGGAATCGGGCTGATGCGTGCCGGATGGCGCCGGAGGTGCAACTCCATGACCCGGTGCCGATGTCGATGGTGCGGGTGGCTAACCGGGAGCGCGCGCAAATGCTGGTGGAAAGTACCTCGCGCATTGCACTGCAAAGATTTATCAGCGAGTGGGTGCAAACTTTTGGCGAGGCGCTGGGCGATGCCAAGGGTGTGCGCTGGCAGTTGGAGATCGATCCTTTGCGTATCTGAGTGGATACCTGAGTGGGGTCCGGTTGCGCCAGGGGCAGCCCAGCACAAGCTGCGGTGCAACCACTTTTCCTGATGTATCTGAGTGGTTGTACCTAGTTGCACCTTTGGTTTGCCCGGGAGTATGATCGCGCCAATCTGCCGGTTTCCCCGCAGTCAGGGAGCCGGTGTCCGCGTCTTACGGAGAATCAAGCGCATGGCCACCACCACCCTCGGCGTCAAACTCGACGACGCCTCCCGCGAGCGCCTCAAGCGCGTTGCGCAGTCGATAGACCGCACACCGCACTGGCTGATCAAGCAGGCAATCTTCACGTATCTGGAGCAGGTCGAACGGGGCAACATCCCGCATGAGACCAGCGCCACCGGTACGGGGAGCGAGGGTGCGGCGGACGGTGCCGACACTTTTGACGGCGCGACTGGTGATGGCGCGATACAGCCTTTCCTCGAGTTTGCGCAGAGCGTGCAGCCGCAATCGGTGCTGCGCGCGGCCATCACCGCCGGCTATCGCCGCCCGGAGTCCGAGTGCGTGCCGGTGCTGCTTGAGCAGGCTCGCCTGCCACATCAGCAGGCCGAAGCCGCTCTCGCCATGGCCCGGACCCTGGCCACGCGGTTGCGCGAGCGCAAGGTCGGCACCGGCCGTGAAGGGCTGGTGCAGGGCCTGATCCAGGAGTTCTCGTTGTCCTCGCAGGAAGGCGTGGCGCTGATGTGCCTGGCCGAGGCGCTGCTGCGCATTCCCGACAAGGCTACCCGCGACGCGCTGATCCGCGACAAGATCAGCGGCGCCAACTGGCAGTCGCACCTGGGACAGAGCCCGTCGGTGTTCGTCAATGCCGCCACCTGGGGCCTGTTGTTCACGGGCAAGCTGGTGGCCACGCATACCGAAGCCGGCCTGTCGAAGGCGCTGACCCGCATCATCGGCAAGGGCGGCGAGCCGCTGATCCGCAAGGGCGTGGACATGGCGATGCGCCTGATGGGCGAGCAGTTCGTCACCGGCGAGACCATTTCCGAGGCGCTGGCCAACGCGCGCAAGTACGAGGCCGAGGGTTTCCGCTACTCCTACGACATGCTGGGCGAAGCGGCCATGACCGAGGCCGACGCGCAACGCTACCTGGCCTCCTACGAGCAGGCCATCAACGCCATCGGGCAGGCTTCGCGCGGGCGCGGCATCTATGAAGGCCCCGGCATCTCGATCAAGCTCTCGGCACTGCATCCGCGCTATAGCCGCGCGCAGCATGAGCGCGTCATCAGCGAGCTGTACGGCCGCCTCAAGTCGCTGACCTTGCTGGCCCGCCAGTACGACATCGGCATCAATATCGACGCCGAGGAAGCCGACCGCCTGGAAATCTCGCTCGACCTGCTGGAGCGCCTGTGCTTCGAGCCCGAGCTGGCCGGCTGGAACGGCATCGGCTTCGTGGTGCAGGGCTACCAGAAGCGCTGCCCGTTCGTGATCGACTACCTGATCGACCTGGCCCGCCGCAGCCGCCACCGCCTGATGATCCGCCTGGTCAAGGGCGCGTACTGGGACAGCGAGATCAAGCGCGCCCAGGTGGACGGGCTGGAGGGCTATCCGGTCTACACGCGCAAGGTCTATACCGACGTGTCATACGTGGCCTGCGCGCGCAAGCTGCTGTCGGTGCCGGACGTGATCTACCCGCAGTTCGCTACCCATAACGCCCACACGCTGGCGGCCATCTACCAGATCGCCGGCCACAACTACTACCCCGGCCAGTACGAGTTCCAGTGCCTGCACGGCATGGGCGAGCCGCTGTACGACCAGGTGGTCGGCCCGCTGGCTGACGGCAAGTTCAACCGCCCGTGCCGGATCTACGCGCCGGTCGGCACGCATGAGACGCTGCTGGCCTACCTGGTGCGCCGCCTGCTGGAAAACGGCGCCAACACGTCCTTCGTCAACCGCATCGCCGACGACACCATCTCGCTGGACGAACTGGTGGCCGACCCGGTGGCCGTGGTCGAGCAGATGCACGCCGATGAGGGCGCGCTTGGCCTGCCGCATCCGCGCATTCCGCAGCCACGCACGCTGTATGGCGAGTCGCGCGCCAATTCTGCCGGCATCGACCTCTCCAACGAGCATCGCCTGGCCTCGCTGTCGTCCGCGCTACTGGCCGGCACGAGCGAGGCGGTCAGCGCCGTGCCGCTGCTGGGCACGGAAACCGCCGCTGGCGAGGACGCCAATCAGCCGGCACCTGTGCGCAACCCGTCCGACTTGCGCGACGTGGTCGGCCATGTCACCGAAGCCAGCATGGCCGAGGTGGAAGCCGCGCTGCAGGCCGCAGTGAACGCCGCGCCGATCTGGCAGGCGACCCCGGCCGATGTGCGCGCCGCCGCGCTGGAGCGCGCCGCCGAACTGATGGAAGCGCAGATGCAGTCCCTGATGGGCATCATCGTGCGCGAGGCCGGCAAGACCTTCTCCAATGCCATCGCCGAAGTGCGCGAGGCCGTGGACTTTCTGCGCTATTACGCCGCGCAAGTGCGTGAGACCTTCTCCAGCGACACCCACCGCCCGCTCGGGCCGGTGGTCTGCATCAGCCCGTGGAATTTCCCGCTGGCCATCTTCACCGGCCAGGTCGCGGCCGCGCTGGCTGCCGGCAACACCGTGCTGGCCAAGCCCGCCGAGCAGACCCCGCTGATTGCCGCCCAGGCCGTGCGCTTGCTGCGCGAGGCTGGCGTGCCGGCTGGCGCCGTGCAGTTGTTGCCGGGCCGCGGCGAAACCGTGGGCGCCGCGTTGGTAGGCGACGCTCGCGTCAAGGGCGTGATGTTCACCGGCTCCACCGAAGTGGCGCGCCTGCTGCAACGCAGCGTGGCCGGCCGGCTGGACGCGGCTGGCCGCCCGGTGCCGCTGATCGCCGAGACCGGCGGCCAGAACGCGATGATCGTGGACTCCTCCGCGCTGGCCGAGCAGGTGGTTGGCGATGTGGTCAACTCCGCCTTCGACTCGGCCGGCCAGCGCTGCTCCGCGCTGCGCGTGCTGTGCCTGCAGGAAGAAGTGGCCGACCGCGTGCTGGAAATGCTCAAGGGCGCCATGGATGAGCTCACCATGGGCAACCCGGACCGTTTGTCCACCGATGTCGGCCCGGTCATCGACGAAGAGGCGCGCGGCAACATCGTGCGCCATATCGACGCCATGCGCGCCAAGGGCCGCCGCGTCCACCAGGCCGACCCGAACGGCGCGGCCAGCGCGGCCTGCCGCAATGGCACGTTTGTGTCGCCAACGCTGATCGAGCTCGACAGCATCGAAGAGTTGCAGCGCGAAGTCTTTGGCCCCGTGCTGCACGTGGTGCGCTACCCGCGAGCCGGCCTCGACACGCTGCTTGCGCAGATCAACGGCACCGGCTACGGCTTGACCATGGGCATTCACACCCGTATCGACGAAACCATCGAGCACATCGTCGAGCGCGCGGAAGTGGGCAACCTCTACGTCAACCGCAATATCGTGGGCGCGGTGGTGGGCGTGCAGCCCTTCGGCGGCGAAGGCCTGTCCGGCACCGGCCCCAAGGCGGGCGGCCCGCTGTACCTGCACCGCCTGTTGTCAGTCTGCCCGCAGGACGCCGTGGCCCGCGTGGTGCGCGCATCCGACACCCTCGGCGGCGCCGACGAGACCGGCCCGGTGCGCCGCACGCTGACCGAGGCACTGGGTACGCTCAAGGAATGGGCGCAGCGCGAGAGCGCGGCGCTGCCCGGGCTGGCGGCGGCGTGCGAGCGCTTTGCCGCGGCCTCGGCGGCCGGCCTGTCGGTCACGCTGCCCGGTCCCACCGGCGAGCGCAACACCTACACGCTGCTGCCGCGCGCCGCCGTGCTGTGCCTGGCCCAGCAGGAGACCGACCTGGCCGTGCAGTTGGCGGCCGTGCTGGCGGCCGGCAGCCAGGCCGTGTGGGTTGAAAGCCCCATGGCCCGGGCCCTGTTTGCGCGCCTGCCCAAGGCAGTACAATCGCGCGTCAGCCTGGTGGCCGACTGGTCGGCCAGCGATACCAGCTTCGACGCGGTTCTTCACCATGGCGACTCGGACCAGTTGCGCGCTGTGTGCGAACAGCTGGCCACGCGCCCCGGCCCGATCATTTCGGTGCAAGGCCTGGCACATGGTGAACCGAATATCGCCATCGAGCGTTTGTTGATCGAGCGTTCGCTGTCCGTCAATACGGCGGCAGCGGGCGGCAATGCGAGTTTGATGACGATCGGCTAACCGCCGGGCGTCGATCGAAGCGACGCGAGGCAGCGGTGATCCCGCAAACCTCGCGTATTTGAAAATCGGGGAGCGTTTCGCGCCACACCCGGACGCGTCCAAAAACGCAGCAAAGGCTATAGAGAATAGCTACCAAGGAGAACAGATGAACTCGACTTTCCACAAGACGGCCCTCACCGTCGCCCTGTCCGTTGCTGGCCTGTGCGCCACCTCGGCCGCCTTCGCCCAGGCGCAGGAAATCAAGCTGGGCTTTGCCGCGCCGATGACCGGCGGCCAGGCGCAATACGGCAAGGACATGCAGAACGGCGTTGTCCTCGCCATCGAGGAAATGAACGCGACCAAGCCCAAGATTGGCGGCAAGGACGTCAAGTTCGTACTGCTCTCTGAAGACGACGCGGCCGACCCCAAGACCGGCTCGGTGGTCGCGCAAAAGCTGGTCGACAACGGCATCCAGGGCATGCTGGGCCACTTCAACTCGGGCACCAGCATCCCCGCGTCGATGGTCTACAACCGCGCGGGCATTCCCCAGATCGCCATGGCAACGGCACCTGAGTACACCCGCCAGGGCTTCAAGACCACCTTCCGCATGATGACTTCCGACACCCAGCAGGGCTCGGTGATCGGTGCCTTCGTGGTGAAGAAGCTGGGCGCCAAGAACATCGCCATCGTCGACGACCGCACGGCCTACGGCCAAGGCCTGGCCGACGAGTTCGAGAAAGCCGCCAAGGCCGCCGGGGGCAAGATCGTGCGCCGCGAGTTCACCAACGACAAGGCGGTGGACTTCAAGGCTGTGCTGACCAACATCAAGCGCAGCAACCCGGACGTGATCTTCTTTGGCGGCGCAGAGACGCAATCCGCGCCGATGGCCAAGCAGGTCAAGGAACTCGGCATGAAGTCGCCGGTGGTGTCGGGCGAAATGTCGAAGACCGACAACTTCCTCAAGCTGGCCGGTCCTGCCGCCGAGGGCACGGTCGTCTCGCTGGCCGGCCTGCCGCTGGAGCAGATGCCCGGTGGCACCACCTACGAGAAGAAGTACGAGAAGCGCTTCGGCAGCAAGGTGCAGACCTACTCGCCGTACGCCTATGACGGCGCCACCGCCTTGATGACCGCCATGATCAAGGCGGGTTCGGCCGATCCGGCGCGCTACCTGCCGGTGCTGGCGGCCACCAACATGCAAGGCGTGACCACCAAGACCCTGGCCTACGACGCGCGCGGCGACCTGAAGGACGGCGGCATCACCGTCTACAAGGTGGTTGGCGGCAAGTGGACCGTGCTGGAGACGGTTGGCGGCAAGTAAGCTATTGCGCCCGCCAAGGCACCATTAGCGTCCTGCATCTGACGCCATCCCAGTGGGATGGCGTTTTTTGTTTTGCGGCAGGCGAATTCGCCATGCGCCGTCAGGCGGCAAGACGTGGGCGGCCTGGCGCCAAGTCACGGTCGTCCTTGTGCGATGCGGTTTCGAGCCTCTTCGATCACGCGGAGTGCGGTGATGTCATTGGGCACACCCTGTGCCAGGCCGGCGAGCCGTTGTTGAGCAGCCTCCATCTGTCCGCGCTGTGCCAGGATACGGATCACCTGTTCCGCCGAAGGGGAAGCGACAATCGCGATAAGTCCACGCGGATCTGCATCCTCTCGCATGACAAGCGTGGCAATGTGATCCGCCGCCCCTCCGCCTGAAAGCCTTGCTTCGATCGCGGCGGTGGCGGACAGCCAGTCGTTGTAGCGAGCTAAATCGAGAAAATCAATCGAGCCGGTGTCGTTGGCGAAAGTCGGCTGGCCTTGCGTGAGGAGTTCCTGGAGCGGGCGCAGGGTCTCCAGGTGGAGCGACGAAAGCGCATGCGGCAACAGGACCATAGCGGCAAGCTCCTCAGCCAGGAGCCCACTGGGTACACCTGCATGCCCAATGGCCTGCAGTGCCTGACGCTGAGCCTTGGGTTCCTGGATCAAGGGCAGGAGGAAACCCAGTTCCTTCGCGTACTCGGCTCGGCTTATGGTGCCGCCTGACAGAGCGGCGTTCAAGATGGGGATGCTATCGGGGAACAAGCCTAGTCGCGCATATTGCATGACCGCCTGATGTGCAATTTCAGTGTCAGATGAGCGGGCCGCCTTTGCGAGCATGGCTGCGACCTGAGGATTAGCCCCGAGGCGAGATTGCTCGGCGGCAGACAAGGCCAGGTCGGTTTCATATTGCGATGCCATCAAGTTGACCAGAGCGCGTTTGACCTGCTCGGCGTGGACGGTCCCATACAGACTGGCTTCAATCCGCAACGCCGTTCTGGCACTGGGCGGAAGTGGCAACAATCTGATCGTATCCAACAAGTACTGGGCACTTGTCGGGCTAAGGCGAGTGGCCTCGAAGTCACGCCAAAGCCAGTCGAATTTTTGCTCGGGTGTGAGGCTTGCATCCGAGACAATGCGTTGCGTATAGCGCTGAAGGCTTTCAAGATCGGCCCTCTCGCCAAGGGCGGCCTGATTCGACACCGGCTTCGCGACAGCCATTTGCCGTGGGGGCGTGGCAGGTGCACCCAGCACCGATTGCCGTTCCGTCAAGGTCTGAGTGTTGGGTTGTTCGGACGAGTCTTCAGCGGACAACGCGCGTATTCCGACTAACACCACAATGACGGCAAGTCCGCCCACGGTGAGTCGTATTAATATATTTTTCTGCATTTCCTACTTCTTCTTTAGCTCAACGCCTCTCTCGCTGAGCATAGTGAAGAGATTCTCTGGGGTCGTAGACTTGAACAGGCTAGTCCACAGAGTTGGGTTTCCACTGCTGAGCGGCACATAGGCATCGACAACAAATTTGTCGCAACGATATAGCCCACGAATCGGCGGACGATAGCTGGCGCACATCGGAGGCCGGCATGCCGGCCGCGCAGAAACATAGCCATCCGTTACCGTGTAGTCGGCGCCAACCAGTCCAATGAGCCTGGCGTTGTGGACGATGGCGTGCTTCATACTAAGGTTGACCAGATAAGAGCATGCTGCATCGCTACACAAGCGTTGTTGCGGAAGCTTGTCCAGGCCGGCAACGGAAGCAGCTCCCCAATATCGCGTTCTCGATTTGAAGTCGGCCAGACTATTCGTCTTGATGGCATTTCCGGCGACGTTGAGCGCTTCGATGACATGGCTGCCACTCCAGATGCCGACATGTCCTACGCCTCCAAGGCCCCATATATCCAAGTTTCTCCCCACAACGTCCGCGGCATCTGCAGGGTCCCAGCCGATCTTCGCCGGCATGGCCGGGGGGCGCTTCCATTGTGCCTGGGCCGTCGCGGCCATAATCAGGCTCGGCAACAGTGCGAGCAGCAGAGTTTTCGGATATCCGAATATACGCATTGAAACCTCCCCAGATAGGCTGACGGGCATTTTCGCGAACTTGGCCGGTGCGGCGGGATCGGTGCCATGCGTACAAAGTAGTTGAGTTGCCCGGGTTACCTCAATCGGCACTTTCTGAAATTGGGGCAGGAAATTTCTGCTTGGTGCAGGTGCGGCTTCCAGGCGGCGTGAGGTCGGGTGCCGGCTGGTCTACCTGGTCCGCGACAACGAAAACCCGACAGATATCCTCGTTCTGGCGGCTGGCCGGAAGGTGGCGTTGCCGTTTCTGCATACATTGGGGCAAAGCCGTTGTCCAGCGTTGCGGCTGGGATGGGAATCGCCCCTTTTTCTCACGAGCAGGAGGGGGCCACGATGGCGCATAATCCCGCACTCGCACATCCACCCCGAAGGAGCAGTCCGTGTCCGTGCAGGAAGTCAGCTACGACCACGCCATCGAGCTAGCCAACGCAGAGCGCTACGATGAAGCGCTGGTCATTCTCGACCAGCTTTCGCAGGCGCAGCCTCAAGTGGTGGATTTCGACTGCCTGCGGGCACGCCTGCATTTTGACCGCGGCGACGCGCAGGCCGCCTTTGCCGTGCTCGATGCGGCGCTGGCCAAGCTGCCCGGGCTGCCGCTGCACCCGGCGCACCGCTGGTCCTCGCGCGGCGTGATCGCGCATCGCTACGGCATGCTGCTGATGGGGATGGAGCGCTTGCAGGAGGCGCTGCCCTGGCTGGAAGAGGCCGCGCTGCGCAACGGCTTGTCTTCCGGCGAGTGGAGCGCCCGCCTGCATGCGGGGCTGGTGCATTACCGGCTGGGCAATTTCGCCGCGGCCGGCGCTTACTGGTATGACCTGCTTTATCGCGCGCCGGATCTTGGCGCCGAAGACATCCTGGGCCAGGCGCTGGCCCACGTGAATGCCGCCGGCGACAAGGCTGAGCCGATGCTGCGCCTATGCCTGGCGCGGATCGGCCTGGACAACCCCGACCTGCTGGAGCTCGACGAGGCTGCGGGCGATGCCCTGGCCGCCGAGCAGGCCGCCATCGTGCTGGCCAGCCAGCCGGACCACCCGCACGCCCGCCGCATCCGCGCGCCGCTGCGCTACCGCGCGGGCGAGCTCGATGGTGCCTGGGACGATTTCGCCACCTACCAGCGCAAGGCGCCGGACCCCAAGGCGCAGGTGCGCGAGCTCGAATGGCGCCACCAGTCCGGCGAGGCCGAGCCTTGGCTGCGCTTTGCCTTTGTCGAGGGCGCGACGGATGCGACCGGTTACTACAACGCGGGCGTGGCGCTGGCTGAGTTCATGGACGCGGTGCCGGCCGCCGAGGCGGCGCTGATGCCGCACCTGATCAAGGCCTATCGCCTGGGCCTGGCGCGCTTCGAAGCCTACTTCGCCACCGGCGAGGGCGGCTACGACGACGCCGATCCCCATATCTACTCGTTGCTGTGCCACAACCTGGCGACCCGGCTGGAAGGCGACGGCAACCGCGCGGAGCGCATCGCGCTGCACGAGAAGGGCATCGCGGTCAGCGAATTCATCGAGCACTGGATCGACCTGCTCGAATGCCTGGAGGCAGCCGGCCAGCACGGCAAAGCCGTGGAAGTCGCGGGCGACGTGCTCAACCGCTATCCGCTGGAGCGCGATCCCGCCAACGTGGGCTGGATCTTCAGCCGGTTGGTGAGCACCTGGAAGGCCATCGGTGGCACGGAAGTGACGTCGGCGGCCCGTGACGCGCTGGCGCACATGGATGCGCGCGCCGACGCCTTGCCGGTGGAGGAACGCAGCCAGACCGCGCACGCGCTGGCGCACGCCCGCGCGCACTTCGCGGGGCTGCTGCGCAATGCCATGGACAGCATGGACCAGCACGACCGCACCGACGCGCAGGCCGAGATCGAGGCCCTGCAGCGCCGCGCGCTGCTGATCGAGGACGCGTGGCTGTGCAACCAGTTCGGCATGATCTGGCGCGGCCTGGGCGCGCCGGAGCGCGCGTTGCCGCTGTTCGAGCAAGCCATCGCGCTGACCTCGGACGATCCTGCGGACCAGGCTTTCCCGCGCCTGCAGCGCGCGCTGATCCGCAACGGCGAGAAGCAATACGCGCAAGCGCTGACGGACTTCGAGGCGGCATTTGCCGCGCGCAACGGCTGGGACGGCGAGGCCTACCTCGGCGCCGTCGAGGCCGCGCTGGGCCTGGAGCAGCGCGAGACCGCGCTGGGCTACTTCGACAAGGCGCGCGCGAGCGGCGCCGCGCAGGGCAAGACGCGCTCACTCTATGCCCGCATGGAAACCGGCCTGCGGGCGACGCGTCCGGGATGGAAGTTCTGGGGCGTGTAGCCGGCGGGGCGGGCCGCATCCTCGGCCCAGCCACGATAAAAAAACGCCATCCCTGTAAGATGGCGTTTTTTTACGTGTGAACGCGTCATGTTGACAGCAAATTCCGTGCCTCTGTCGGACAAACTCCGACATGGAATGTCATGTGGCTCCGTTACCATATAGCCCATGAATGGACTGAGCCAATTGTTTCCAAGCCTGCCCCTGGCACCGGGCGGGCTTTTCTGGGTCGGGCTGGCGCTGGTGGGCGCCGGCCTGGCGGGCGAGGTATGCCGCATATACCTGCGGCTGCCCCGCATCGTCGGTTACGCGGCCACGGGCCTCGCGGCTGGCATGCTCGGCCGCGGCATCGTGGACGAGGACATGATCGCGCAGACCCGCATCCTGATCGACATGGCGCTGGCGCTCGCCCTGTTCGAGCTCGGGCACCGGCTCTCGCTCACCTGGCTGCGGGCCAATCGCTGGCTGCTCTTCACCAGCGCCTTCGAAAGCCTGCTGACCTGGGGCCTGGTTGCCGCCGTGCTGCAATGGATCGGCGTGAGCCCGGCGGTTGCCATCCTGGCCGGCGGCATTGCCGTGAGCACCTCGCCCACCATCGTGCTGCAGCTCAAGAACGAGCTGCGCGCCGAAGGGCAGGTGACCGAGCGGCTGCTCGCCATGGCCGCGCTGAACAGCATCTACGCCGCCGCCATCGTCCAGGTCGCCACCGGCTGGCTGCATTCCGAATATGGCAACCTGGGTGCGGCGCTGCTGCATCCGCTCTACCTGCTGGTGGGTTCCTGCCTGCTGGCCTGGGGCGTTGGCAAGCTCGGCCACGCGATCTATGCGCGCATGGAAACGGACGATCACTACAGCTTCCTGGTGCTGGTAGGGCTGGTGCTGTTCACGCTGGCGCTCACGCGCTTGCTCAAGCTGTCGATGCCGCTCACGCTGTTGCTCGCCGGTGTGGTGTTCAAGCACCAGGACAGCCAGCCGCGCGTATGGCCGGCGCACTTCGGCAGTGCGGGCAGCTTGCTGATCATCGTGATGGTGGTCTCGCTCGGCCTGCCGCTGACGGCGCACGACTGGGCCATCGGCGGCGGCGCTGCCTGTGTGCTGGTACTGCTGCGTCATATTGCCAAGCTGGTGGGTGTTGTCTCGCTGGGTTCGTTCTCGGGCCTGAGCATGAAGCAGTGCGTGGCCCTCGGGCTTGCGCTGGCACCCATGTCGGGCCTCGCGTACTTGCTGATGAGCGATATCGCGCTGCTGTATCCCGCCACGGGTGAGCCACTGGCAGCCATCATCCTGTGCACGCTGGCGGTCGAGCAGTTGCTTGGGCCTACGCTGGCGGGCTGGGCACTTCGCTATGCGGGCGAGGTCAGAAGCAATGGAGGAGGGCGCTGATGTCACTCGAACCGTTCAAGCATTCCGAGGCGCTGACGTTTGGCGTGGAACTGGAACTGCAGCTCGTCAACCGGCATGACTACGACCTGGCGCCGTTCGCGCCGGATTTGCTGCGTGCGCTGAAAGGCGCGCAACACGCCGGCGATATCAAGCCCGAGATCAGCCCCTCGATGATCGAGATCAGCACCGGCATCTGCAAAAGTCATGCACAGGCGCTGGACGAGCTGGGCACCATGCGCGACCTGATGGTCGACGCCTCGCGCTCGCTCAACCTCGGCATCTGCGGCGGTGGCACGCACCCGTTCCAGCAATGGGCCGACCGCACCATCTCCGATTCGCCGCGCTACCAGTACATTTCCGAGCTCTATGGCTATTTGGCCAAGCAGTTCACGGTGTTCGGCCAGCACGTGCACATCGGCTGCCCGAGCGCCGACGAATCGCTGTTCCTGCTCCACGCCATCGGCCGCTACGTACCGCATTTCATCGCGCTGGCCGCCTCCTCTCCCTATGTGCAAGGGGTGGACACCGGCTTCGCCTCGGCACGGCTGAATTCCGTCGCCGCCTTCCCCATGAGCGGGCGCGCGCCGCATCTGCTCACCTGGGACGCCTTCACCGCGTATTTCAACAAGATGCGCAACACGGGCGTGATCGAGAGCATGAAGGACTTCTACTGGGATATCCGTCCCAAGCCGGAGTTCGGCACCATCGAAGTCCGCGTGATGGACACGCCGCTGACCGTCGGGCGCGCCTGCGATATCGCCGCTTACATCCAGGCGCTCGCGCGCTACCTGCTGCTGTCGCGCCCCTTCATGCCGCAGGAAGACGATTACCTGGTCTACACCTTCAATCGCTTCCAGGCTTGCCGTTTCGGGCTGGAAGGCGAGTACGTGCACCCCAACGAGTTGACCCGGATGCCGATCGCCGACCACATCATCTCGATCTGCGACGCACTGGTGCCGCATGCCGAAGCGCTGGGCTCGCTTGATGCGCTGGCCAACATCCGTGCGCTGGCGCAAAGCCGCAACGGCGACGCGGAGCGCGTGCGCCAGATCGAAAGCACCACGCGCAGCCTGCGCGAAACGGTGCGGCAGACCTGCGACAGCTGGGCTGGCTGACTACGCCTGCGCGCCCACGTACACCGGCTCGCAGCGCAGCTCCGACTTCACCGAGTTGGCAATGAAGCAGGCCTCGTGTGCCGTGTGATGCAGGTGCGCCAATTCCTCCCGGGTCGGCTGGCGCTCGCCGCAGAAGGTGACCTCCGGCCTGAGCGTGACCACCGTCATGGCCATCCGGCCTTCCGCGTTCTTCGCCATGGTGCCGACAGCGGCATCGAAGTAGCGGTCCACGCAGAACTTGTGCTTGGCGGCGATGGAAAGGAACCACAGCATGTGGCAACTGGAGAGCGAGGCAACGAAGGCTTCTTCGGGATCCACGGCGGCGGCATCCGACATGGGCAGGGGAACGACATGGGGCGATGAGGATCCGGGTACTTCCACGCCGCCGTCGAAGCGCAGCATGTGCTTGCGGCTATAGCGATTGCCGAGGAAATCCTGCTCGCCACGTTGCCAGAGGATCTCTGCGGTGTACTGGGCCATGTCTTCTTTCTCCATTAAGGTGCCTGCCAAGGCCGATTGCTGATAGCTGATTGCCTATCGCTTCGCACGCGTGCGTCACGCCCCGTGCGGCACGCTTTCGCCATCCCGCAGCCCGAGCCGCTGGTTGGCGGGGACCGCCACATCGATCAGCTTCGGCTTGGGCAGGTTCAGCTGCCCCATCATCTCGATGAACTGGGTACGCGTGCGCCCGGCCACGCGGCTGTTGTTGACGCGTTCGAAGCCGATGGTGGATGCGGTGCGGCCCTTGTAGTCGTGGGCGGGGTAGACCACGGTGTCGTCGGGCAGGGCGAAGAGTTTCTGCGTGAGGCTGTCGTACAGCGTGCCGGCGTCGCCGGACTGGAAGTCGGTGCGGCCGCAACCGTCGATCAGCAGCGCGTCGCCGGTGAAGACGCGGCGCACCGGGCCGGCGGGCGTGGGCTCTTCCCACAGGTAGCTCATGCTGCCGGCGGTGTGCCCCGGCGTATGGATGGCGCGCAGCGTCTGCGTGCCGAACTGCAGCGTGTCTGCGTCGATCAGCTGCTTTTGCGCGGGTTGGATGTCGCAGCCCGAGGGGGCTGCGGTACGTGCGCCGGTTTGCAGTGCAACATGGCCGGCCGAGGTGATGTGGTCCGCATGGGCATGGGTCTCGACCACCCACGCCAGCGTGGCGCCGCAGGCCTGCAGCAGCGCCATGTCGCGTTCCAGCTGGTGGTCCACCGGATCGATCAGCAGCGCCTGGCGCGTGGCGGCATCGATCAGCAAATAGGTGTAGGTGGACGAGGTTTCGTCAAACAGCTGATGGAAGGTCTGCATGGCCATGCCCGCTTGTGGGGAAACGCTACATGATAGCGCCGCCAGCGGGCGCTATCAGCCGATCGTCAGCACTTCGCTGATCTGCATCACGGGAACCGCATCGGTGTAGTTGGGGATATCGAGCTGCAGCTCGTTGCCGGCTGCCTTGGCGGCGGCCACGAAGTCAGGCACGGACTCGAACAGGAAATGGCACATCACCGTGAAGGCCGGATCGGAACCCGGCGCGCCAGCGCCCAGACCGCGTTCCACCGCCACGCCGCGATAGCCTGGGTGCGCGCCAAACAGCGCGACGGCGCGCGGCATGTGGCGCTGCAGGTAGTAATCCATGTCGAACTTGCCGCCCTTGCTGTGTGGATAGAGAAAGCTGATCTTGACCATGCCGGACTCCAGTTGGATCGGATTGGATTGGGATGAATGCCCGGCAAGCGTAGCAGAAAGCGCGCATTCGCTTGCGCTGGCGGGCCGGCCTCAGCACTCCACGATATTCACCGCCAAGCCGCCACGCGCCGTTTCCTTGTACTTGGTCTTCATGTCGGCGCCGGTCTCGCGCATGGTCTTGATCACGGAGTCGAGCGACACATAGTGCATGCCGTCGCCGCGCAATGCCATGCGCGCGGCGTTCACGGCCTTCACCGAGGCCATGGCGTTGCGCTCGATGCAGGGAATCTGCACCAGCCCGCCGACCGGGTCGCAGGTCAGCCCGAGGTTGTGCTCCATGCCGATCTCGGCCGCGTTCTCCACCTGCTCCGGCGTGCCGCCCATCACGGCGGCCAGGGCGCCGGCGGCCATCGAGCAGGCCACGCCGACCTCGCCCTGGCAGCCGACTTCGGCGCCGGAGATCGAGGCATTGAGCTTGTAGAGCATGCCGATGGCGCCGGCTGTCAGCAGGAAGTCGATCACGCCTTGCGGGTTGGCGCCGGGCACGAAGCGGTCGTAGTAATGCAGCACGGCCGGGATGATGCCGGCGGCGCCGTTGGTGGGCGCGGTGACCACGCGGCCGCCGGCCGCGTTTTCCTCGTTGACGGCGATCGCATACAGGTTGACCCAGTCGATCACCGAAAGCGGATCGGCCAGCGCGCGCTCGGCGTGCTCGGTGAGGTTGCGGAACAGGTCGTGGGCGCGGCGCTTGACCTTGAACGGCCCGGGCAGCTCGCCGTCGGTGCGGCAGCCGCGTGCCACGCAGGCTTGCATCACGGCCCAGATCTGCAGCAGGCCGGCGTTGACCTCGGCCTCGCTGCGCCACACGCATTCGTTTTCCATCATCAGCCGCGCAATGCTCTTCTTGCTGGCGGCTGCCATCTCCAGCATCGCGCGCCCGCTGCGAAACGGATGCGGCAACTGCTGGTCAGCCTCCAGGATATGCGTATTGGCCGCACCGGCGGTGATGATGAAGCCGCCGCCCACCGACAGGTAGCGCCCTTCGCGGATGCGCTCGCCACCAGCGTTGAAGGCGTGGAATTTCATGCCGTTGGGATGCTCGGCCATGGCCTCGCGGCGGTAGAAGACGATGTGCTCCTTCTCCACGAAGGGCACGGGATGCGTGCCCAGCAGAGAGAGCGTGCGGCTGGCGCGCAGCGCGGCCAGTCGCAAGTCGATGGTGTCGGGGTCGATGGTGTCGGGCGCTTCGCCCAGCAAGCCGAGGATCACGCCCTTGTCGGTGCCGTGGCCGCGGCCGGTGGCGCCGAGCGAGCCATACAGCTCCACGCGCACGCTGGCCACCTGCGGCAACAGGCCGTCGCGCGCCAGGCCCTGGGCGAACATCAGCGCGGCGCGCATCGGACCAACGGTGTGCGAGCTTGATGGGCCGATGCCCACCTTGAACAGGTCGAAGACGCTGACAGCCACGGTAGGCTCCTGGGGTTGGCTCGCGCCGGGATCAGACCGGCGCGTCCGTGTCCTGATTGATGGGGGCGCGCCACAGCGAACCCGCCGCATTGGGCGGCGCGGGTGGCGCGTCTTTCTTTACCAGCACGCTGATGGTGCCGTCGTTCTCGAGGATCGCGAAATGCACATCGGCAACGCGCTCGCACCCCGCATGGCGCAGTGCCTTGCGCAGGTCGTCGCGGGTCACGAAAGCGCGCTTCATCACGTCACCGAAGACCATGCCGTCGTGGATCAATACCTGCGGGCGCCCCTCGACGACGTTCTCGAAGCGCCGGCTGCGCCAGCTCAGCCACGCCAGTACAAGGTTGGCGCCGACCAGCGTCACCGCCAGGATCAACCCGGCCGTGACGGAGTTGTCCCCGGCGTTCATGGAGTTCTGCACGGCGTTGGACAGCACCAGCAGCAGCACCAGGTCGAGCGAGGTGAGCTGCCCGATCTGGCGCTTGCCGGACAGCCGCAGCAGCACCAGCAGGCTGCCGTAGACGATCAGTCCGCGCAGGACGAATTCCCACCATGGGGCGCTGAGATTCCACATGCGTGCTCCGTATTCCGGGCACGGCCGGGTGGCCGCGCATCCACACAGAGCATAGCGCGAGGGCGATGCGCCGGGGCCGCCGCAACGCGCGGTGGCCCCGGCCTCATGCCAGCTTACTCTTGTGCGTACTCGCTCATCGGCACGCAGGCGCAGAACAGGTTGCGGTCGCCGTACACGTTGTCCGCACGGCCAACGGGCGGCCAGTACTTCTGCGTGCGCAGCGCGGCCACCGGGTAGGCGGCTTCCTGGCGCGTGTACTTGTGTTCCCACACGTCGGCGGTGATCACCGCGGCGGTGTGCGGCGCATTCTTCAGCGGGTTGTCCTCGCGGTCGAAGGTGCCGTCTTCCACGCGGGCGATCTCGGCGCGGATGGCGATCATCGCGTCGATAAAGCGGTCCAGCTCGTGCAGGGCCTCGCTCTCGGTCGGCTCGATCATCAGCGTGCCCGGTACCGGGAAGCTCATGGTGGGGGCGTGGAAGCCGTAGTCCATCAGGCGCTTGGCTACGTCCTCGTTGGAGATGCCGGTGGTCTTTTGCAGCGCGCGCACGTCCAGGATGCACTCGTGCGCCACCAGGCCGTGCTGGCCGGTGTAGAGCACGGGGAAGTGCGGCGACAGGCGGCGCGCCACGTAGTTGGCGGCCAGGATGGCGTTCTCGGTGGCGGCGGTCAGGCCGGCCGAGCCCATCATGGCGATGTACATCCACGAGATCGGCAGGATGCTGGCCGAGCCGAACGGCGCGGCGGACACGCCGCCGATGCCATGGTCGTCGCGGCGATAGCCCACGCTGTCCTGGTTGGGCAGGAAGTCAGCCAGATGCGCGCCGACCGCCACCGGGCCAACGCCCGGGCCGCCACCGCCGTGGGGGATGCAGAAGGTCTTGTGCAGGTTCAGGTGGGACACGTCGCCACCGAACTGGCCCGGCGCGGCGGTGCCGACCATGGCGTTCATGTTGGCGCCGTCCACGTAGACCTGGCCACCATGCTTGTGCACGATGTCGCAGATCTGCTGCACGCCCTGCTCGAATACGCCGTGCGTGGACGGGTAGGTGATCATGATCGCGGCGAGGTTCTTGCTGTGCTGCTCGGCCTTCTTCGCCAGGTCTTCCAGGTCGACGTTGCCGTTCTCGTCACAGGCCACCACCACCACCTTCATGCCGGCCATCTGTGCCGACGCCGGGTTGGTGCCGTGCGCGGAGGAGGGGATCAGGCAGATGTCGCGGTGGCTTTCGCCACGGCTGGCGTGGTACGCATGGATGATCAGCAGGCCGGCGTATTCGCCTTGCGAGCCGGCATTGGGCTGCAGGCTCACCGCGGCGTAGCCGGTGGCGGCGCACAGCATGGCTTCGAGCTGGTCGATCATCTCGCGGTAGCCGACCGTCTGGTCCAGCGGCGCGAACGGGTGGATCTTGCTGAATTCGGGCCACGTCACCGGGATCATTTCGCTGGTGGCGTTGAGCTTCATGGTGCACGAGCCCAGCGGGATCATGGTGCGGTCCAGCGCCAGGTCCTTGTCGGCCAGCATGCGCAGGTAGCGCAGCATTTCGTGCTCGGCGTGGTGCGTGTTGAACACCGGGTGCGTCAGGTAGGCGCTCTGGCGCGCCAGGCCGGCCGGGAACGCGTCTTGCGCGGCGGCTTCGAGTGCATCGAAGCTGGGCACCGGCTTGCCGTGGGCGAAGATTTCCAGCAGGGCGACGACGTCCTCGCGCGAGGTGGTCTCGTCCAGCGAGATGCCGATGCGGGTGGCGCCGGCGTGGCGCAGGTTGATGCCGCGCGCGGTGGCCGAGGCGTGGAGGGCTTCGGTGTTGAAGCCGGTTTCCAGCGTCAGCGTATCGAAGAAGGTGGCGTTGGTGCGCGCGTAGCCCAGTTGTTCCAGGCCGCCGGCCAGCGTGGCCGTCAGGCGGTGCACGCGCTGGGCGATGCGCTTGAGGCCTTGCGGGCCGTGGTACACGGCGTACATCGAGGCCATCACAGCCAGCAACACCTGTGCCGTGCAGATGTTCGACGTCGCTTTCTCGCGGCGGATATGCTGCTCGCGCGTTTGCAGGGCCAGGCGGTATGCCTTGTTGCCTTGCGCGTCGATGGTCACGCCCACCAGGCGGCCGGGCATGGAGCGCTTGAAGGCATCCTTGACCGCCATGTAACCGGCGTGCGGGCCGCCGAAGCCGAGCGGCACGCCAAAGCGTTGCGAGTTGCCCACTGCCACGTCGGCGCCCCACTCGCCGGGCGCGGCGATCAGGGTCAGCGCCAGCAGGTCGGCGGCAGCCACCACCAGGCCACCAGCGGCGTGCACCGCGTCGGCGATGGCGCGGTAGTCGGCCACATCGCCGTTCACGCCGGGGTACTGCAGCAGCACGCCGAAGGCATGGGCACCGGCCGCTTCGGCAGCGGGGCCGACCTTGACTTCGATGCCCAGCGGCAGCGCGCGGGTGCGTACCACTTCCAGCGTTTGCGGCAGCACGTCATCCGCGACATAGAAGGTGGTGGAGGCGTGTTTGTTGACGCGCTGCAGCAGCGTCATGGCTTCGGCAGCCGCCGTGCCTTCATCCAGCATCGACGCATTGGCGATGTCCAGGCCGGTCAGGTCGGTCACCATCTGCTGGAAGTTCAGCATGGCTTCCAGGCGGCCCTGGGAGATCTCGGGCTGGTAGGGCGTGTAGGCGGTGTACCAGGCCGGGTTCTCGAAGATATTGCGCAGCACCACGCCCGGGGTCAGCGTGTTGTAGTAGCCCTGGCCGATAAAGCTCTTGAGCACGCGGTTCTTGCTGGCCAGCCCACGCAGCTTGGCCAGCGCGGCTTCTTCGGTCAGCGGTGCGGTGAACTCGCCCAGCGGCATGCCGTCGCGGCGGCGGATGGCGGCGGGGATGACGGCGTCGATCAGCGCGGCGCGGTTGTCATAGCCCAGCACCTTGAGCATGTGCTGTTGTTCGGCGGCGTCGGGGCCGATATGGCGGGAGGCGAAGGCGTCGCGCGCCTCCAGTTCGGCCAGCGTGGGCCGGGCAACTTGGGCGGCAGTCATGGGCAGGGGGGCGTTCATGGCAAGAATCTCGTGAGAGCGGTGCGGCGGGTGGTCGGCCCGGTCCGCGTCGCGGCAGTCTTTATCCGTCATTCCCGTGGCGCGGGAATGACGATCTGGCATCAGGCGCCGACGTTGGCCTTATAGGCGTCGGCCGACATCAGGCCGTTCACGTCGTCGCTGTTGGCCGGCTTGAGCTTGAACAGCCAGGCGTCGAAGGCGTCGGCATTGACGCTTTCCGGAGAGGCGGCGGCGGCGTCGTTGATGGCGATCACTTCGCCTGCCACCGGAGCGTAGATGTCGGATGCGGCCTTGACCGATTCCACCACGGCCAGCGCGTCGCCGGCGCCGACCGACTTGCCCACTTCCGGCAGTTCCAGGAAGACGATGTCGCCCAGCGCGTCCTGCGCGTGGTCGGTGATGCCGATGGTCAGCGTGCCGTCGGCTTCGACGCGCACCCACTCATGGGACTCGGTGTATTTCAGGTCGGCGGGGAAATTCATGGGATTGCTCCAGATTCAATTTGTTATTCAGCGCCCGCCGGGGGGTGTCGATGTTCGACGGGGTAACCGCCGGCGGGCGCGCTGTGACCGGTGCGAGCGTTCAGCTCACGAGTGCCTTGCCATTGCGCACAAACGGCAGTTTAACCACAGTCGCGGCGAGTTTGCGGTCGCGGATCTCGACCTGCACCTCGGCGCCGAGCGTAACGTCGAGCGGCACGCGGGCAAAAGCGATGGATTGGGACAGCGATGGGCTGAAGGTGCCACTGGTGATTTCACCTTCGCCAGCAGGGGTGATGACCTTCTGGTGGGCGCGCAGCACGCCGCCCGCTTTTCCGTTGGCCGGGCGCAGGATCAGCCCGACGAATTGCTGGGTCTTGCCGCCGGCGACCAGGGCCGCCTTGCCGGTGAAGTCGCGTTCGCTTTGCAGGTCCACGGTCCAGGCCAGGCCGGCGTTGAGCGGCGAGGTGTGGATATCCATGTCCTGGCCGTACAGGTTCATGCCGGCCTCCAGGCGCAGCGTGTCGCGTGCGCCCAGGCCCGCCGGGCGCACGCCCTCGGCGATCAGCTTTTCCCACAGGCCGGCCACGTTCTCGGCTGGCACCACCAGCTCGAACCCGTCTTCGCCGGTATAGCCGGTGCGTGCCACCATGACTTCGCCAAGGGCGGGATCCTGCACCACGACGGCGTTGAACGGCTTCAGGGCTTCGCTGGGTTGCGTCGAGGGGAAGGCGCTCCACACCTTGGCGCGGGCGTTCGGGCCCTGCACCGCAACGATGGCCAGCGGGTCCACGCCGTCGGGCGCATTGTCGTGGCGGCGCGGCGTGATGCGCACGCCGCTATTGGTGGCGGCGTTGCGTGCGGCGATCCATTCGATATCGTTGTTGGCGGTGCCAGCGTTCACCACCAGGCGGAAGTGGTCCTCGGCGAAGAAGTAGACGATCAGGTCGTCGATGACGCCACCCTTCTCATCCAGCATGCAGGAGTACAGCGCCTTGCCCGGCGTTTGCAGCTTGTCCACATTGTTGGCCAGCAGGCCGCGCAGGAAGGTACGCACATGCTCGCCATTGAGGTCGACCACGCACATGTGGGAGACGTCGAACATGCCGGCATCGCTGCGCACAGCATGGTGTTCCTCGATCTGGGAGCCGTAGTTGACCGGCATGTCCCAGCCGCCGAAGTCGACCATGCGGGCGCCGAGGGCGCGGTGGATAGCGTTGAGGGGCGTGGCCTGGAGCGTCATGGAATCCTCGGGGGAAGGCAAATCTCGGTTCGAAAACGAAAAAGGGCCATCCGCCGCAGGATTCGGCGCGCCATAGCGCTGCCAGATCCGCTGCGGCGGATGACCCCTCTGTCCTCGATACCTGAGAGATTACAAGGCGGGATCCCAATTGCTGGAAACCCAAACCTTGCGCGCCCCTTCGGTGGGCACGCTCACCAAGGCTGTCGACGGAATCGATCAGTGGCGGGTGCCGCTCTCCAGAGTACGGCGTGCATCGTGTGCATGTTGCAAGCCGATCCAACCAGTCCATGGTGCCTGAGAGTTTTCGGGTGATACCCCTTCGGCGGCGCAAGATCTGCGCGCTCTCCCGGTCGGATGGCGCGACTCTACAGCCAGCCTCGGGGGCTTGTCAACGCGCTCGCGCGCCAGCCCGGGCGCAGCCGCGGGCCGGCTGGCCGGCGTGTTAACATCTGCGGCTCCGATGGCTTTTGCTGTGCCGCAGGCTTCACCCGCGGCCTTGGCCGCGCCAATGCATGTGCTGCCTTTGCCATGCGTAAAAGCCCGCGCCCGCCTTGCCGGCCATTCCGCCACCCAGCACCACCACCAGCCCTCGCATGACCCACGGACTCAACCCTGCCCAATCCGAAGCCGTTCGCTACCTCGACGGCCCCTGCCTGGTGCTCGCCGGCGCCGGCTCGGGCAAGACCCGGGTGATCACGCAGAAAATCGCGCACCTGATCGAGGACAAGGGCTTCCAGCCCAAGCACATCGCCGCGGTGACCTTCACCAACAAGGCCGCCAAGGAGATGCAGGAGCGGATCGCCAAGCTGATGGAAGGCAAGACCACGCGCGAGGGCAAGCGCATCCCCATCAAGCAGATCACGGTGAGCACCTTCCACTCGCTGGGCGTGCAGATCCTGCGCGCCGAGGCCGAGCACGTGGGCCTGAAGCCGCGCTTTTCCATCATGGACTCGGACGATTGCTTCGGCATGGTGCAGGAGCAGCTCGCCTCCACCGACAAGAAGCTGATCCGCAGCGTGCAGAGCACCATCTCGCTGTGGAAGAACGGCATGGTCGATCCCGAGACCGCCATCGCCCAGGCCGACAACCCCGACGATCACCAGGCGGCGCTGATCTACCGCAACTACGTGGCTACGCTGCATGCCTACCAGGCGGTGGACTTCGATGACCTGATCCGCCTGCCGGCCGAGCTGTTCGCGCGCAACGAAGAGGTGCGCCTGCGCTGGCAGAACCGGCTGCGCTACTTCCTGGTGGACGAGTACCAGGACACCAACGCCTGCCAGTACCAGCTGCTCAAGCAGCTCGCCGGCGGCTCGCACCTGCGCGCGCCGGCCTTTACCGCGGTGGGCGACGACGACCAGGCCATCTACGGCTGGCGCGGCGCCACGCTGGACAACCTCAAGCTGCTGCAGACCGATTTCCCCGACCTGAAGGTGGTCAAGCTGGAGCAGAACTACCGCTCCACCGTGCGCATCCTGGAGGCCGCCAACGCGGTCATCTCCAACAATCCCAAGCTGTTCGACAAGAAGCTGTGGAGCGAGCACGGCATGGGCGACCCCATTGCCGTCAACCCGATGAACGATGAGGAGCACGAGGCGGAGTCGGTCGTATTCCGCCTGTCGGCCCACAAGTTCGAGCGCCGCGCGCAGTTCCGCGACTACGCCATCCTGTATCGCGGCAACCACCAGGCGCGGCTGTTCGAGCAGATCCTGCGCCGCGAGCGCATTCCTTATGTGCTCTCGGGCGGGCAGAGCTTCTTTGACAAGGCCGAGATCAAGGACATCTGCGCCTACCTGCGCCTGATCGCCAACCCGGACGACGATCCCGCCTTCATCCGCGCCATCACCACGCCCAAGCGCGGCGTGGGCAACACCACGCTGGAAGTGCTTGGCACCTTCGCTGGCCAGGCCAAGGTGTCGTTGTTCGAGGCGGCCATGATGGGCGGCATCGAAGGCAAGCTCCAGCCGCGCCAGCTGGAGCCGCTGCGGGTGTTCTGCGAGGCCATGGTGCGCCTTGCCGGGCGCGCGGCCAGCGATCCCGCCACCCAGGTGCTCGACGACATGATGGAAGGCATCCACTACGAGGCCTACCTGTACGACACCTTCGACGAGCGCCAGGCCCAGTCGCGCTGGACCAACACGCTGGAATTCCTCGACTGGCTCAAGCGCAAAGGCACCAAGCCCGAGGCCACGGGCGAGGGCGAGGAGGCTACCGGCTTCGACACCGCCGATGGCTTTGGCGACGAGGGCAAGAACCTGCTGGAGCTGACCCAGACGGTGGCGCTGATGAGCATGCTCGAAGGCCGCGAGGAAGATCCCGACGCGGTGCGCCTGTCGACGCTGCACGCCTCCAAGGGGCTGGAGTACCCGCACGTGTTCCTGGTCGGGGTGGAAGAGGGCATCCTGCCCCACTGCCGCGAAGACGAAGACATGAGCGATGAGAAGATCGAGGAAGAGCGCCGCCTGATGTATGTAGGCATCACGCGTGCGCAGCGCAGCCTGCACCTGAGCTGGTGCAAGAAGCGCAAGCGCGCCCGCGATACCTACTCTTGCGAGCCGTCGCGCTTTATCGGCGAGATGAAGCTCGAAGAGGCCCCCGCGATCAAGGACGAAACGCCCGCCATGAGCCCCAAGGACCGCTTGGCCGGGCTCAAGGCCTTGCTCGGAACGCCCGGTACGCCAGGCAAGACCTCCGCGTGACCGGCGCCGGCAGGCGTTTCGTGCCCCATCCCGGTGCCAATCGTACAAAGTCGATACATTAGCCTACAAGCGGGACATGACCCTCGCCCGATGTCTGTCTAACATCGCCGGTGCCTGGCCCGACGTATGGACCAGGCGCCGCGCCGTTCCGTCCCTTCGGAGTGGCGTGGCCGGGCAGCACGCCCGACTTCTTCCCTGTTCAGCGCCTCCGCACTTGGGTCCGGGGGCGTTTTTTTTAGGGAATCCGCCAGATCCCGTGGCCGTCAGGCGCGCGCGATGCCCAGGGTGAATTCGCCTTCCAGCGTGCCGGCCGCGTCCCGCAGGCGGCGTACCCGCAGCAGGTTGGGGCGCGTGCCGGCAATGCCGTCCTGTGCGTTTTGCACGGGCGAAGCGCCCCGCGCGCGATACGCGGCATGCTGGAGATGCACCTCGCGGCTGAGCGCATCGTCGAAGAACAGCTGGCTGGTCAGTACCTCGGTCTTGCCGAGATGGATCTTCAAGTGGATATGCACCGCGCGCGGCGCGTACCAGCCCGGGTAGATCGTCAGGAACTGCGCGGCGCCATCGGCGCCGGTGGGTTGCACGCCGCGCAGGAAGCGGGCGGGACTGGCCGGCACGGCGTGCATGCCGCCGCCGTCCGGGCCCTGGCCCGGTCCTTGCCCCGGGCCGGAGCCTTCCGCTGGCGGCGGCGGCATGCTGCCCTGGTCGTAGCCGCTGTAGCTGCCGCCGGCATCGCAATGCCAGATGCTGGCCAGCGCGCCGGCCACGGGCGTGCAGCCGCGGCCGGTGTCCACCACGAGTAGCCTGAGCCGCAGCAACTGGCCCGGCCGGCCATCGCGGATATCGGTGCGCACCAGCGCCTGGTCGATATAGAACGGGCCCTCGGTCAGGGTCGGCGTGAGCAGGCAGGTGGCAGGTTGCGCGGCGGCGTCGCCCGCCAGCCCGATCAACCCGGCACCGAGTGATCCTCCCAGTACACCGCCGAGGAAACGGCGGCGGCCGCCGTTAGCGGCTATCGGGCCTGCGTGGTCGAGGGGCTTACTGGGCATCTGGCGCTCCTTGTTGGTGAAGCCCCGCAGCGCCGGGTACGCCGAATGAGCCATTCGCGCCGAAGGCGCAGGGCATGGGCGCAGGTCCACGGCCGGGCATGGGGCCTGCCATGGCGCCGGGGAAAGGGTGGGGGCCGGGGCCGAATGCGCCCCGCGGCGAACCCGCCAAGCGGCCCTCCGGCATGTCGCGCAGGCGCTTACGCTGGCCGGCATCCAGGCTTTCTTCAAATGCGATCCAGCGATCGCGCGCGGCGCGGCGATCCTTGTCGAGCGCATCGTGCAGGCGGTCTTCCCGCTCCGCGCGGGCGCGCAGCGACGACTCGGGACCCTGCGGCTGGCCGGGGCCGCCGCCTTCGCGGACAAAGCGAGCCTGCAGTTCCAGCGCGTGCGCATGCGCTTCCCGCGCCGCGTCCAGGGCGGCTTGCCATAGGATGGCCTGGGCAGGCGTGAGCACCAGCGCTTCGCGCAGCGATGCGGGTGCCACCGGCCGGCCGTGGCCGGCAACTGCCTGCGGGCTGGTTTGCAGCGCGTGCGCCGGCAGCGTCAAGGCGCAGGCGCCGCACAGCACGGCAAGGGACAACAAGGCGCGGATGCGGGGCAGCAAGGCTTGGGGCTGGGTCACAAGGATTCTCCATGGAGGTCATGCGGGGAGAGGCCCGGGATTGCCGACGTGATGCCGATGGCTTCAAGCATAGCGGGGGCGCCGGGCTGCCGTGGCCTGCCGGTCAGGAACTGGCAGGCACAAAAGCGGCGGGATAACGACATGCCATATTAGAAAGGCCCGCCCGCCGTTGCTTGAGCGCTTGGTCAGCGCGCGGAAGCAATGCCGTACAAAGCGGGCCGCCGGGCGCGCCGCTTTGTATCAAGCCCGGTACAAAGCGGCCACACCCTGCCTATCAGGCCGCCGCGCCGGGCTGGTAGAGTGAATCCCTGGCGGCGGCGGCTTGCCGGGCCGCCTCAATCCGCCCAAATCCGCTGCAATACCGGCATGCCGGCGCACAAACCTGCCGCGAACGACGCGGCGAACCGCTGCTAAGCACGACGAAACCCGATGGACCATTCTCCCGCCTCGCCCCTTCATTTGCTGATCGTCGACGACGATCCGCAGATCCGCGCCATGCTGGCCGAGTACCTATCCACCTTTGGCATCGAAGCGGATGGCGCCGAGGGCGGCGCCGCCATGCGCGCCGCCATGGCCACGCGCGACTACGACCTGGTGGTGCTCGACCTCTCTTTGCGTGGCGAAAACGGCCTGACGCTGTGCCGCGAGATCCGCGAGCGCGGCGACCTGCCGGTGATCATGCTCACCGCGCGCACCGAGCTGGCCGACCGCGTGGTCGGGCTGGAGGTCGGCGCCGACGACTATGTCACCAAGCCCTTCGAGATGCGCGAGCTGGTGGCGCGCATCCACACCGTGCTGCGCCGTGCCCGGGGCGGCGGCGTGAAGCGCCCGCCGGCGGCGGGCGGCCATGAACTGCGCTTCGGCAGCTGGCGCCTGAACACCACGCTGCGCCAGCTGGTCGATGGCGAGGAAACCGTGGTGCCGTTGTCCAATGCGGAATTCCGGCTGCTGCTGGCGTTCATCGAGCATCCGAACCGCGTGCTGGATCGCGAGCTGCTGATCAACCAGGCGCGCGGCCGCGATCTCGACGTCTTCGATCGAAGCATCGACCTGCTGGTTTCGCGCCTGCGCCAGAAGCTGCGCGACGATCCGCGCGACCCGACGCTGATCCGTACCGTCCGAGGCGAGGGCTATGTCTTTACCGGTGCCGTCGAAGCCTGAGCGCGCGGGCTGGGTGGCCCGCCACGACTCCATGTTCATCCGGCTGTTCCTGGTGATGGCCGCGATCATGCTGGCCGTGCACCTGCTCGGCGTCACGGTCATCGAGAGCGTGTTCCCGCGCCCGGGGCATACCGGGTTCAACTTCGTTCCCAGCGACGAGATGCCGCCACCCCCGCCCCCGGGTGAAGAGGGGCGGCGGGGCGAGTTCCCGCCGCCGCCGGATGCCGAGGCGCGCGCGGACAACGGCCAAGGCGGAGCCGGGGCCCCAGTGCCGCCACGCCGCCCGCGCCGCACGCACGGTCTTGGGCCGCCGCGCCTGGGCCAGCTGTTCCAGCTCGCCGCCATTGTGGCCGCGTCCTGGGTGGGCGCGCGATTGCTGGCCAGGCCGGTCCAGCGCCTGGCCAGCAGCGCCGGCCGGCTGGCCCAGGACGTGCATGCCCCGCCGCTGGACGAAGACAGCGGCCCGGCCGAGGCTCGCGCCGCAGCCCAGGCCTTCAACCACATGCAGCAGCGCATCCGCACCCAGCTGGCACAGCAATCGCGCTTCCTGGCAGCCGTGTCCCACGACCTGCGCACCCCGCTCACCCGCATGAGCCTGCGCATCGAAGGCGTCGACGACAACCAGGTCCGCTATCGCCTGCGCCAGGACCTGGCGGAGATGAATGGTCTGATCGATGCCACCCTGTATTACCTGCGCGAGCGCGACGGCGCCGCCGCGCCGCGCCAGCGGGTGGACGTGCATGCCTTGCTGCAGGCCGTGGTGGACGATGCCACGGAAGTCGGCCAGGACGTCACCTTGTCTGGCGACGCCGAGCCGCTGCTGGCCTATCCGGCCGAACTGCGCCGGGCCGTGGTCAACCTGGTCGAGAACGCGCACCGCTACGGCGGCAGCGCGTGCATTGAACTGGCGGACAGCCCCGAGCGGGTGGTGATCGATGTGTGCGACAGCGGCCCCGGCATTCCGCCGGAGGAAATGGCGCGCGTGCTGGAGCCGTTCTACCGGCTCGAATCCTCGCGCAACCGTGCCACCGGCGGGGTCGGCATGGGCCTGTCGATTGCCGCGGATATCGTTGCGCGCCACGGCGGCGAGCTCAGCCTGGCCAACCGGGCGGAGGGCGGCCTGCGGGTGCGCATCGTGTTGCCGCGCGCCTGAGCCGCGGGCGGCCCGGTGCCAGCGCTACCGCTCACCGTGCCGTGCCGCCCCCCATTGCCGCAAGCTGCACATACTGCGAGCCGCGCGAGCCGTGTGTGAAATCCAGCACGAAATCGCCCACGTCGACGCGGGCCTGCAGCGCGCGCCGCAGGTCCGCCGGGGTGGCCCCGCGCGGCGCGGCCAGCGCCGTGCGCACCAGCCAGGCCGCGCCGATATAGCCGGCCAGCGTGGCCGGCGAGGCGGGTTCGTCCAGGAACTGCTTCATCCGGCCCACGTGCTCCTTGACCACGCGCAGGGTCAGGTCCTGCGGCCCGGGGGCGATCTGCGTCAACACGATGCCGCCGGTGTAGCCGGCGCCAAGAATCTCGCGTGCCGCCAGCGAATTGACCGCCGACAAGCCCACCAGGAAGCCGTACCAGCCCCGCGCCGCCAGCGCGCGGCCGAGGTTGCCATAGGCCAGCGTATCGCCCGCCACGATCACCGCGGCCGGGCGCGCGGCGGCGATGCGTTGCGCCACCGCGCCGGCGTCGCTGCCCTTGCCCGCATCCAGCGTGAGTGCCTGCAGTCCCGGCTCCTGCTCGGCCTGGCGCCGCCACGGCGTGCCGCTAGCCAGGCTGCCGGCCGCAAAATCCGGCGCCACGGCCAGCACCAGTTGCTTGAGGCCATAGCTGCGCAACTGCCGGATGGCCGCATCCAGCTCGCTGCGGTAGTCGGCCCGCGTGTACCAGACGTGATCCGCCGCGAGCGACAGGCCTGACAACGGCGCCACGATCTGCACGCCGCGCCGGGCCAGCTCGGGCGAGGCGGCCAGCACCGGCAGCAGGGCATCGCTGGGGCCGAACAGCAATTCAGCCCGCTCCCCGTCAACCAGCGACAGCGCCTGCGCGGTGGCCGCGCGCGGATCGGCGTCGACCTCGCGCACCACATGCACCACGCGCGGCTCCCGCGCGCCGGCGTTGGCCGCATCGAACATCACTTTGGCCCCCGCCAGGTAGTCGCGCGCCAGGTCGGCCTGGGCGCCGCCCCGGTCCACCAGGTGGCCGATCACCAGCGGGCGGCGCGGCGGCGCCTGCGCCAGCAAGGAGGCAGGCGCCAGCATGGCGCTGCCAAGTGCGGCCAGGACCCGGCGGCGCGGCGGTCGTGCGGGGTTGGCGATCAGGGAAGAAGCGTTCATGGGAATCCGCGAGGCCAGGTGCAGAGCAATTGCATGATTGGGGAGAGCGCCGCGCAGCCTATACGGCCCAGGTGACGCTGGCATGACGCCGGCCATGTTCCCGCCGTGGCGCGCGGCATGTCATGGGCCGCGGCTTGACCCCGGTCAACGCAGGCGCGGGCGGCGCGCCCTACGATGGGTCATCGAATCCACGACAAAGGCCGCCCCATGGCTGCGACTGCCCCCGCCCAGTTCCCCAACGCAATGCCCGTCCCCGTTGCCGTCCCGAGCCAATCCCGCACCTGCTCCGGCAAGTGCGGCGCCGCCTGCACCGGCAAGCCGGCGGGACGGGGCGCGGCAGCGCCGGACCGGCATGCCTTGTCGGACTTTCGCGCGCTGGCGGGCCGCATGGATATCAACGGCCCGCGCTACACCTCCTACCCGACGGCGGACCGCTTCCACGGCGGCTTCGGCGCGCAGGACTACCAGCAGGCGCTGGCCGATTGCGCTGCTAGCGCCACCCACGCCGCCAACACGGCCAAAGCCGCCGCACCGCTCTCGCTGTACGTGCACGTGCCGTTCTGCGAGAACATCTGCTACTACTGCGGCTGCAACAAGATCATCACCAAGGACCACCGCCGCAGCGCACACTACGTGGACTACCTGGCGCGCGAGATGGCGCTGGTGGCGCAGCAGCTTGGCACGCGGCGCGAGGTGGTGCAGTCGCACTGGGGCGGCGGCACGCCGACCTTCCTCGATCCCGCCGAGATGCGCCGGGTCATGGATGCGCTGCACCAGCACTTCCACCTGCTGCCCGAGGGCGAGCACTCGATCGAGATCGACCCGCGCCGCATCGGCGACGCACAGATGGCGCTGCTGGCCGAACTTGGCTTCAACCGCATCAGCCTGGGCGTGCAGGATTTCGACGCCGAGGTCCAGCACGCCATCCACCGCGTGCAATCGCTGGCCGAGACGCAGGCGGTCGTCGACGCCGCGCGCCGGCTGGGTTTCCGCTCGGTCAGCATGGACCTGATCTACGGCCTGCCGCACCAGACCACGGCGCGTTTTGCCACCACAGTGGAGCAGGTACTGGCGATGCGCCCGGACCGGCTCTCGGTGTACAGCTACGCGCACCTGCCGCACGTGTTCAAGCCGCAGCGGCGCATCGATGAAAGCGCACTGCCGGCAGCCGCCGAAAAACTCGACATCCTGGTCGGCACGATCGAGCAGCTGACCGCCGCGGGCTATGTCTACATCGGCATGGACCACTTCGCGCTGCCGGACGACGCGCTCGCCGTGGCCCAGCGCGAGGGCCGGCTGCAGCGCAACTTCCAGGGCTATTCCACCCACGCCGGCCATGACCAGCTCGGCTTCGGCGTTTCGTCAATCGGCGCAGTGGCGGGCCGTTACGTGCAGAACGCCCGCACGCTGGATGACTACTACAGTGGCCTCGACGCCGGCGTGCTGCCGGTGATGCGCGGTTTCGCCATGCGCGACGAAGATCACTTGCGGCGCGATGTGATTGGCGCGCTGATGTGCAATGGCGTGTTGGATATGGCGGCGGTCGAAGCGCGCCACCGCATCGATTTTGCCGTGCACTTCGCGCATGAGCTTGCGGAGCTGGCGCGGCTGGCCGAAGACGGGCTGGTGCGCTGTGAGCCTGGCCGCATCGAGGTGACTCCGCTGGGGCGTTTGCTGGTGCGCCGCCTGGCCATGGTGTTCGACGGCTTCCTGCGCGAAGATGCCCGGCGCACCGAGCCCGCTGCCATCCGGAGCGCTGATGCAGGTACGCCTTTGCCGATGCCAAAGCGCTACTCGCGCGTGGTTTGAGTCACACCGGAAAGCAAAAAGCCCGCGGCATGCCGCGGGCTTTTTTGTTGAGAGCTGCTTGCGCTTACTTCGAAGCGTTGGCCATGTAGTCCACTGCGGCCATCACGTCGGCGTCGGGGCCGGCGTAGCCGCCCTTCGGCGGCATCACGCCCTTGCCCTTCAGGGCGAAGGCGTGCACGGCGTCCATGCCTTCCTTCAGGCGCGGTGCCCAGGCTGCCTTGTCGCCGAACTTCGGCGCACCGGCAACACCGGCTGCGTGGCAGGCGGCGCAGACTTGTTCGTAGACCTTCTTGCCTACTTCGGCGGAAGCCGGCGCGGCAGCTGCAGCAGCCGGTGCGGCGGCAGCGGCAGCGGGGGCAGCTGCGGGAGCGGCCGGAGCAGCGGCGGCTGCAGCCGCCACCGTGGCGTCCGAAGCGGCAGCCGTAGCCGGAGCAGCAGCGGGCGCGGCGGGTTCCGGGAACTTGGCGCCACCGGCGTCGGCCATGTAGACCACGGCGCGGCCGAGTTCGTAATCGGAGTAGTCGTCGGCGGTGGTGCCGGCGCGGGCTTGCATGGCGCCCTTGCCGTGCAGCACGGAATTCAGCAGGCCAGCAAAGCCCTGGCCAATACGCGGAGCCCAGTCACCGGCGGTGTTGTACTTGGGCGCGCCGGCAGCACCGGTGGCGTGGCAGGCAGCGCAGACTTCCTTATAGACCTGCTCGCCCGTCTTGTAGACGCGCGGTGCGTTCGGGTCCTTCAGTTCGAGCGAGGCGACCGGCTTGATGCGGTCATTGACAGCTTCCACGGTAGCGGTAGAACCCGCGCCTTCCTTGGCACCGTGTCCGACAAAGTTGACCAGCAGGATGATCACGATGATTGGCACCAGGAAGGCGGCAATCACCACAGCGATCAGCTGCTTGGGGGTCTTGATGGGAGACTCGTGTTCGTCTTGTGCGTTATGGACGTCGCTCATACTCAACTCTCAATTTTGCAGGAAACCTGTGGCCGCTCGCGATCGGCTGCTTATGTGGCCGCTTGCTCGGTGGCCAATTCCCCCTGGCCAATTGCGCGCATCGGACTATTATCCGGTGCCAACTGCCCCAAAACGGGCCAGCCAGCAGGGCGCGGCACCATCATCCCCGGACCTGAAGTGGACGTTGCGCAGCCCCGTTTTTACACAAATAACTCGCGATTATAGCCTCAAAGACCTACCGTATGGAGGCAAAAGCGGCTTGCAAGAGACGTCATCTGGCTGCACTTTTCAGCCCGGCGTGGACGTCTTTCGCCAAACACGGTATGCTATGCGACTTTCCGGCAGCGGCACTCGCGCGCTGCCCGCGTTGTACCCCGTCATACCCTGTGCGCCCGTAGCTCAATGGATAGAGTACTGCCCTCCGAAGGCAGGGGTTGCTGGTTCGATCCCAGCCGGGCGCACCAATCCTGACAAGGGATTGCGGCACTTCCCTCCACTACCTTGAACGCCCACTGTAGCTAAATTGCACCTAGCTTCAGTATCGGCACTTCTGTCAGTGGCATCACCCCAGCTTCCCCATTTCCTTGCCTCCCGTTTTTGGCCGGCCTAGAGGATCAGCTTGTAGCCTTCGTGGCTGGCAACAAAGCCAAGCCTTTCGTAGAACCGGTGCGCATCCGCACGGCCCTTGTCGGTGGTGAGTTGCACGATGGCGCATCCGCGGGACCTGCATTCCGCGATCGCCCATTCGAACATCTTCTGGCCGAACCCTGCGCTGCGAAACGGCGCCGCGATGCGGACCGCTTCGATCTGCCCCCGCCATGCACCTGCGCGGGCGATGCCGGGTATGAACGACAGTTGCAGCGTGCCGATTACCGTGTCGCCATCCACGGCTACCACGAGACGCTGATTCGGGTCCGCAGCGATGGCGTGGAAGGCGATAACGTACCTTTCGTCCACGGGCGTGCTGACGATCTCTCGCTGGCTGCCAAGCGCATCGTCCGCCAGCAATGCCACGATGGCGGGAAGATCGGCCAAGACTGCAGACCGGAAGAGGATGTGTTCCATGTCAGAACCGGGGGTAGCGCAACGCTGAAGGGTGAGTATATCGTCGCGCAAAAGAGAGAACGGAATGGGGAGCACGGAATGCGCTCAGGACAGTTCAGGATCCTTCGCTGCGAGATGCCTGGCGTGGAGGCCGTCGAGGCGAGCACGCGCCACACCTTTGCGCGGCATACCCACGAGCAATTTGGCATTGGCGTGATCTGGCAGGGCGCGCACAGGTCGCACAGCGGGCGCGGCATGGTCGAGGCGGGCCCGGGCGACATGATCATGGTCAACCCGGGCGAGGTGCACGATGGCATGCCCATCGGCGACGCCGGGCGCTCGTGGCGGATGCTTTACTTCAATCCTGCATGCATCGCGCGGGCCAGCCTGGACCTAAGCGAAGGCAGGACGAGGCAGTGCGAATTCCCTAGCCCGGTCGTCAGCGATGCCGCGGTGGCGGCCAGCTTCCAGCAGCTCTATCTGCTCGTTACGGCCGGCGGCGGCGCTGGCTCGGATCTGCAGTGCGAAGCGATGCTGCTCGCCCTGCTGGCACGGGTAGCGGAGCCCGGCCTTGCGCGCAGCGCAGGCGCGCAGGCGGGGGCACAGGCGGAGGCGATCGCTCGGGCGCGCAGCCTGATCGACGATGATCCGGCCGCAGCCGTCTCGCTGGCCGAACTCGCCGAGGTTGCCGGGCTGAGCCGGTTCCAGCTGCTGCGTGCGTTTTCCAAGGCAACCGGGCTGACGCCGCACGCGTACCTCTTGCAGCGACGCATCCATCTGGCTCGCGCGCTGATTGCGCAGGGCAAGGCCCTGGCCGATGCGGCCGCCGCCAGCGGCTTTGCCGACCAGAGCCACATGACGCGGATGTTCGTGCGCCAGTACGGCGTGTCGCCGCGCGCCTATGCAGCCGTGGTGAGCTGAGCTGAGCTGCAATTTCATTCAAGACCCGATGCGCCGGCCCGGCTAGCCTGCTGCTTTTCCATGGCGGGGGCTGCGCATGCCGGGCAAGCGGGGAAGCTATCTGGGGTATTGCTATCTGACCCTTGCGATGGTGCTGGTTGGCAGCACCGTGATTGCAAGCAAAGTCATTGCGTCCGGCCTGCCGCCGTTCACGGCCACCGCGCTGCGGTTCGCGATCGCCTTGCCTTGCTTGCTGGGCGCGTTGCGGCTGACCGGGGCGTCGTGGCCAAGGCCGCGCGGCCGTGACCGGATCACGCTGGTGGTGCAGGCGGCGGCGGGCAGCGTGGGCTATACGACGCTGCTGATCTCCGGTCTGCGGCTGACCTCGGCCGCGGATGCTGGCGTCATCATTGGTACGCTGCCCGTGGTATCGGCGGTGATTGCGATCCTGCTGCTTGGCGAGCGGCCCCATCGTTTCCTCATGCTCGCGATCGGGCTGGCCACGGCTGGGATTGTCATGGTTGCCTTTCCTTCCGGCGCTGGCAGCGGGCATTCCCTGCTCGGTAACGCGCTCGTCCTGGGAGCCGTAGTGTGCGAGGGGCTGTTCATCCTGCTCAACCGGCGGCTGGACCAGGCGATTGCGCCACTCGCGCTATCAGCGGTCATGTGCGGCATCGGGCTGGTCGCATCCGCGCTGTTTGCTGTGTTCGAGGCGCCGTGGACTTTGGCGTTTTCCACGCAGGCGGTGGCTGCGGTGATCTACTACGCAATCGTGCCAACGGTCGGCGGATTCCTGCTGTGGTACGCAGGTTCGGCGCGCACGAGCGGCAGCGAGGCAGCGCTGTTTACCGCGCTTGCGCCAGTGTCGGCGGTTGTGCTGGCGGCGGTGTTGCTGGGCGAGCGGGTCAGCGTGGCCCAGGTGGCCGGGGTCGGTTGCGTGCTCCTGGCTGTGGCAAGCCTGCTACTGGTGCGGCCGGCAAGCCAGGACGCGGTGCAGGGTCCTTGAGCGCAATCATTGCGCTGCGCGCGTTGTGCCGTTGATACAGCTGCGCGCGCCTCGGCAGGATTTGGGCAGCGGCGGAACCGCCGCCGGCGATTTCCGGCGGCGCTCGCGGTATGGCGCGTGGAGCATTCCGGTCTTGCGCCGCGCGGCTTGTCGAGCACGTGCCTTCCCGGAAAGTGCCATGACCGGCGCGTAGCCGCACCTGCGCGCGCTCCGGCTGCCCGGCGCGAGGCACTGTCAATCCGCAAACAGAAGCAATTTCTCCCCTTAATTGCGCCTTTTCGCCCGATCGGCCCAATGCGTAAATGGCCCGCATTAAACGCCTAGGGAAGCCATTCCATGTGCCATATCGCAGACAAAGTGCCCCGCGAACGGTCGCGCCGGGCCGTCGCTCACTCTCGGCTGCAGGGCGCGTGGGCAAAGCGCCTGGCGATGCCGCTGGCCGGCTCGGCAGCCTTGCTCGCGCTGGCGGGTTGTGCCCAACTGCCTGCCACTGCGACGGCGGACGCGCCGGCGCCGCAGAGCACGATTGTGAGCTTCGTGATCCCGCCCGATGCGCTTGGCGCGCGCGATGCGCAACTCGCGGCCGTGCTTACCAAGGCCGGTGCGCTGGCGGCCCGGCAGAAGCAGCCGGCGACCATTGTCGTCACCGCGCTCGGCCAGGACTTGCCCTACCTCAACCAGGCGATCTGGAAAGGCGTACCGGCACAGCGCACCACTGCCGTCCACCTCGAGAACCTGACGGCCGGCACGAGCCAGCCGTACAGCGTGACGATCAAGACGGCGCAATCGCAGTAGCACCGCGACAACACTGCAATAACACCGCAACAAGGAGCTGCAGCCGATGCACCGCCTCATCCTGTTTGCCGTCAGCCTGGCGCTGGCCATGCCGGCCCTTGCCACCGAGCCTGGCGCCGATGTCCGTCCTGCCTTGCCGGCAGCCGCACCGGCGGCGGACAAGGTTTATCCACCGCTGCCAACCCTGGCCATGTTGCCGCCCGCGAGCGGCAGTGACGAGCTCAGCGCGCCGCGCGTGGGACACACCGCCAGGGCCCGGATCAAAGCGCTGCCCGCGCCGGAACGCAAGAGCCTCGCGCCGGTGGTGCGGCTGGTGGTTTCGGACACCTCGCGTGCGTACCTGGACACCATCGGACGTCAGCTCGACCTGGCCCTGCAGCAGTCGTCCCCGCCCGGGTCGGCTGAAGATCATCGCCAACGTCTGGCAAGCGAGGGCATCAATCGTGTCCGTTAACACCCATACGAAGGCAGCCCGCCTGCGCCCGCACCGCGGGCATGCCGGCACGCTCGCCGGCAGCTTGCCGGCGGTTTCGCTGTTGCTGCTGATGATGCTCCATGGTGCGGCCCGCGCGCAGGATTGCTTCGAGCAAGCGGGCACCTACCAGGGCGTCAATCCCTCGGTGCTGCGTGCCATCGCGTGGTTCGAGTCGAAGGGCGATCCCGCCGCGGTGAACCGCAATGCGAACGGGTCGATCGACGTTGGGCAGTTGCAGATCAACTCGGTGCATTTCAACGATCTGGCACGCCACGGCGTGCCGAGCCGCGCGCTGACCGACTCGTGCGTCAACGTCTATGTCGCTGCCTGGCTGCTAAAGCAAAAGATGGTGAGGCATGGCAACACCTGGCGCGCCATTGGCGCCTACCACTCCGAATCGCCGGGGCAGCGCGACGCTTACGCGCGCAGCATCCAGCGAATCCTGGTGGCCTGGGGCGAGCTGCCGTCGGCCCGCTAGCGCATGGGTAGTGCATGGGTAGCGCATGGGAGCGGGCCGCATCGGCCCTTGCTATCATGCGTGCCATGCAGCCCGACATCACCATCCTCCACACCGAATACGAGATCACCGCGATCCGCGCGCAAGGCGCGGGCGGGCAAAACATCAACAAGGTGTCCAACGCGGTGCACCTGCGCTTCGATGTCCGCGCCTCGTCGCTGGAGGAAGGGCACAAGGCGCGGCTGCTGCAACTGCATGACCACCGCATCACGCGCGACGGCGTGGTCGTGATCAAGGCGCAGCAACACCGCAGCCTGGAAATGAATCGGGAAGAGGCGGTGCAGCGCCTGCACGACCTGGTGCGCAGCGTGGCTACGCCGCCGCGCACGCGCCGCCCCACGCGGCCCACCTTCGGCTCGAAGATGCGGCGCCTCGAGGGCAAGAGCCAGCGCAGCCAGGTCAAGGCGCAACGCGGCAAGGTGGTGGACTAGGCGCGACGCTCAGGCTGCCAGAGGCAGGCGCACCGTCAGCGTGACGCCGCGCCCGCCGATGCCCGGGCTCAGGCTTACCTGGCCTTGCGCCGTCAGCACGATCTCCTTGACGATGGCAAGCCCCAGGCCACTGCCTTCCTGGTTCGGCAGCGCGTTGCGGTAGAAACGATCGAATATCTTGGGCCGCGCTTCCGCGGGAATGCCAGGACCGTTGTCGCTCACCGCGAGGACGGCACTGTTCGCCTCGAGGGTCAGGGCCACGGTGACCTGGCCTTGCGCCGGCGTGTAGCGGATCGCGTTGTCGACCAGGTTCGATACCACGGCCGCCATCATCCACTCGTTGACGCTCACCCGTGCACTGTCGACCGCCAGCTCGGCGCCCAGGTCTATGCCCTTGCGCTGCGCCAGCACCACCATGTCTTCCAGCACGGCGGTTACCAGCGGCACCAGGTCCGCGCCTTGTTGCGCGGCACCGGCACTGCGCGCGGCTTCGGCCTGCGACAGCAACAGCAGCTTGTTGGCCAGGTTGGTCATGGCCTGTGTGCTGGTCTCCATCGAGCCGAGGATCTCGCGCAGCCTGGCTTCATCGTCCACCCGCGCGGCAAACTCCAGCTGCGCTCCCAGCACCGCGAGCGGCGTGCGGATCTGGTGCGCGGCATCGGCAATAAAGCGCTTTTGCTGGCGCACATATTCGTTCAGGCGCTGGATGCATTGGTTGATCGCCTCGACAATGGGCCGCAACTCCTGCGGCAGGTCGATTGCGCTCACCGGTACCAGATCCATCGGGTCGCGTCCCGCCACTTCGTCTTTCACGCGCAGCAGCGGGCTCAGCTCCACCGTGAGCCCGATCATCACCAGCCCCACGGCCAGCACCAGCATCACCACTTCGCGCAGCAGCGCCGGCATGCGCAGGCTGCGAACCAGCTCGTGGTTGCCGATCAGTGTCTGCCCCACGGTGACGGTGACCTTGCGGGCCTCGCCGGAGTCGAACATCGTGCGGGTGGCTTGCACTACCCGCACTGGCTGCGACTGGAAACGGGAAGAGTAGAACACCGGGCTGGCGGCACCCGCCATCGGTGGCTGCTCAAAGCGCGGATTGCCGGCCAGGATCCGGCCGCGATCGTCGACCACGTTGTAGAAAACGTGGTCGCCATAGGGCGAGTCGAACAGGGACAGCGCCGACGGTGGCACCTGCACCGTGATGCGTCCGTCCGCCCACGCGATGTGGCCCGCGATGACGTCGGCCGAAGCTTGCAGCGCGCGGTCTTGCACGCGGTTTGCGGTATCGGCCGCACTCAGGTAGGCGGCATAGCTGCTGATGCCCACAAAGCCCGCCAGCGGCACCAGCAGCCATAGCAGCAACCGTACGCGCAGGCTGTGGATCATTGCTTTTGCTGCAGCAGGTAGCCCAGGCCGCGCAGCGTCATGATGGTGGCCTGGCAGCCCTCGAGCTTCTTGCGGATGCGATGGATATAAATCTCGATGGCGTCCTCGCTAGCCTCCTCGTCGAGCGAATACACGCCCGACATGAGGCTCGCCTTGGACACGGTCTTGCCGAGCCGCATCATCAGGATTTCCAGTGCGGTGTGCTCTTTCAGGCGCAGCGAAAGCAGCTCGCCCGCGACATAGAACTGCCGCGTGTCGGTGTTGTAGGTGAGGTCGCCGCAAGCCAGTTCGGCTTGCTTCTCCCCGGTCTGCCGCCGCGCCAGGGCTTTGATGCGCGCGACCAGTTCCCGCACTTCGAAAGGCTTGACGAGGTAGTCGTCGGCGCCCAGGCCCAGGCACTCCACTTTTTCGTCGATCGACGCGCTTGCCGTCACCACCAATACCGGCACGTTGTTGCGGCGCGCGCGCAGCCGGCGCAATACGCTCTTGCCGGCCAGGCGCGGGATCTGCAGGTCTAGCAGCACCACGTCGTAGCTCTGCGTCTGCAGCAACTGATCGGCGTACTCGCCGTCCAGCGCGGTATCGACCATGAAGCGCTCTTCCTTCAGCAGCCTCGCGAGCCAGTGGATGAGCGAAGCGTTGTCTTCGATCAGCAATACCTTCATGAACCGCTCTGGTGAGGACCTACTGTTGCCGGGGTCTCCTTTTACCACTGCCCGCCACGCCGCAGACACAGCACCGCATCGGGATATTCCCTGAGATGCGGCGAAAGCTGCGTGAAGGTTTGCGCTGCCTAGAATGCTTCGAACCCCGCGCTATGGCCCCGGCGAGCGCGGAGGCACGCCGTAACCAGAGCCCAATCATGCCCCGGCCACCAAGACCTGGCGCCAGCAAAACAAGGGAGACAAAGATGAATGCATACAGAAAGGGCGCGCTTGCCGTGGCCTCCGCAGCACTTGCGGCACTTGCAGCTGCGCACACGGCGCAGGCGGCCGATGGAAAGCTGTCGATCATGGTGGGCGGCGCGACCAAGATCATCTACCTGCCGGCCAGGCTGACCGAGCAGCTGGGCTACTTCAAGGAGGAGGGGCTCGATGTCGAGATCCTCTCGCAGCCGGCCGGGGTCGACGCCGAAAACGAACTGCTGGCCGGCGCGGTGCAGGGCGTGGTGGGCTTCTACGATCACACCATCGATCTGCAGAGCAAGGGCAAGGAAGTGGAGGCCGTGGTGGTGTTCGGCAAGGTGCCGGGCGAGGTGGAGATGGTGGCCACGCGTGCGGCCGGCCAGATCAAGAGCATGGCCGATGTGAAAGGCAAGACGCTCGGTGTGACGGGCCTGGGCTCGTCGACCAACTTCCTGACGCAGTACCTGGCCTTCAAGGCGGGTGTGGCGCCCAGCCAGTACACGGTGCTGCCGGTCGGCGCCGATAACAGTTTCATGGCCGCGATCCGCCAGAGCCGCATCGATGCCGGCATGACCACCGAGCCCACCATCTCGCAATTGCTCAAGACCGGTGAGGCGCAGGTGCTGGTCGACATGCGCACGGCCGAGGGTACCACCCAGGCGCTGGGCGGGCTCTATCCAGCCTCCAGCCTTTATATGCAGCGCACCTGGGTGGAAGGACACAAGGAGCAGGTGCAGAAGCTGGCGCGCGCCTTCGTCAAGACCATGCGCTTTATCAAGACCCACAGCGCTGAGGAGATCGCGCAGAAGATGCCCAAGGACTACTACGGCAATAACCGCGAGCTCTACGTCAAGGCCCTGGGCGCCTCGCTGCCCATGTTCACCGACGACGGCAGAATGCCCGCCGGCGGCCCCGAAACGGTGCTCAAGGTGCTCGCCTCGTTCGATCCGACGGTCAAGGGCAAGCACATCGAACTGGGCCGCACCTTTACCAACGAGTTCGTCGACCGCGCCGCCAAGTGAGGCGCCAGGCGAACAACCGGTTCGCGCCGCCGGCGCGCGCGCACTGCAAGGAAACCTCATGACCAATACCATGCCGCAAGATGCGCCGGCCATCGAATTCGAGCGCGTCTCCTGCCGCTTCATCGCACCCGATGGCACTGCCACCGTGGCGTTGCGCGACTTCTCCATGTGTGTGGGCAAGGGCGAGTTCGTCGCCATTGTCGGGCCGACGGGATGCGGCAAATCGACCACACTGAGCCTGATCACCGGCTTGCTCAAGCCGAGCACCGGCGAGGTGCGCCTGATGGGCAAACGCGTGACCGGCATCGATCCGCGCATCGGCTTCGTGTTCCAGGCCGATGCGGTCTTCCCGTGGCGCTCGGTGCTGCACAACGTGGCGGCCGGGCCGCTGTTCCGCGGCGCCGGCCGCGACCAGGCCTATGGCCTGGCCGAGGAATGGGTGCGCAAGGTCGGCCTGGCCAAGTTCAGCAACCACTACCCGCATCAGTTGTCGGGCGGCATGCGCAAGCGCGTGGCGCTGGCGCAGACCTTCATCAACAACCCGCAGATCCTGCTGATGGACGAGCCATTCAGCGCGCTGGACATGCAGACCCGCACGCTGATGCAGGACGAGCTGCTGCAGCTCTGGTCGCAGAACGCCGGCTCGGTGGTGTTCGTCACGCACGACCTGGAAGAAGCCATCGCCATGGCCGACAGGGTCTTCGTGCTGAGCGCGCGTCCGGCCACCCTCAAGCGTGTCTATGAGATCGACCTGCCACGCCCGCGCGTGACTTCGGAGATCCGCTATGAAAAGCACTTTGTCGAACTGTCGCGCGAGATCTGGGCCGATCTGCGCGAAGAAGTCCACATCGACTGATGCCGCGCCGCCAACCGTAGCCAACGCCAATGCCAATACCAATGAATATGGAAGCAAACACGGCCCTTGCCGACGAACTCGACGTCTTTGAACGGGAAGCCAGGCTAGCCATGCGCCGGCGCCGCCAACTGATCATCACCCTGCGCATTGCCTTGCTGGTGGTGGCGCTGGGCGGTTGGGAGCTGGCGGGGCGGCTGCACTGGATCGACCCGTTCTTCTTCTCCATGCCCTCGCTGATTGCGGAGCAGATCTATGACTGGTTCGTCAACGGCACCTCGCAGGGCCCGCTGCTGGAGCAGGTGGCGGTCACGCTGGAAGAGACCGGGCTGGGCTTCCTCATCGGCTCGGTCGCCGGCGTGATCTGCGGCATCGTGCTCGGGCGCAACAAGCTGCTGGCCGATGTGTTCAGCATCTACATCCAGATTGCCAACTCCATTCCACGCGTGGTGCTGGGCTCGATCTTCGTGATCGCGCTGGGCCTGGGCATGGCCTCCAAGGTGGCACTGGCGGTGGTGATGGTGTTCTTCGTGGTGTTCGGCAATGCCTTCCAGGGCGTGCGCGAAGCCGACCGCTACCTGATCGCCAATGCGCAGATCCTCGGCGCGTCCAAACGGCAGCTGACCTTCGCCGTGGTGGTGCCGTCGGCGTTGAGCTGGATCCTGGCCAGCCTGCACGTCAGCTTCGGCTTCGCGCTGGTCGGCGCCGTGGTGGGCGAGTTCCTGGGTTCCAAGCAGGGCATCGGCCTGCTGATCGCCACGGCGCAGGGCGCCTTCAATGCCAGCGGCGTGTTCGCCGCCATGATCGTGCTGGCGGTGGTGGCGCTTGCCGCGGATTTCTTGCTGACCACGCTGGAAAACCGCCTGCTGAAATGGAAGCCGGGCAACCTGGCCTGACCTTACGTCGCGGCGGCACAGCGCAATAGCGCTACGCACGCGCCGGGACGCCATCTCCCTTGCCCACGCCGACTCCCCGTCGGGGTGGGCCTTTTTACTTGGTTCGCCGGACTTCCTGCGAGCGCCCGCCCTCTCCCCCGGCCCCTCCCACAAGTGGGAGAGGGGAGCAGACCAGTGGCATTGAACGAAGCCGACGGAAGGGCCAACACCGCACGCCATCACGACGGCAGTCTCTTCCTCTCACCCCAGCCCATCTCTCACAAGTGGGAGATGGCGGCACACTTGAAGCACGGAAGAAGCACGGAACGATGCCGCCAGGCGAAAAAAACCCGGCTTGTGGCCGGGACAAGGAAAGTTCGGAGCCAGGCCCGCGCCGCCAGGCGCAGGCCGATGCAACGGGGGTCAGAAGCGCGTGCGCATGCCCACCGCGAATTCGCTCTGGTGCGCGAAGCCGTTCGATTGCGCGGCGTGATAGCCGTGCTGCAGGAACATGTAGTCGGCCGCGAGGTAGACCTCGGTGCGCTTCGAGAAGTGGTAGAAGATCGAGCCGTACACCGTGTTCTTGCGGCCGCTGTCGGTCGCGGTGGAGCCAGCGGTGTTGCCATAAGCATTGATGGTGAAGCCGTCGGCATTCAGGGCGGCGTGGCCGGCCTTCATCATCTGGTAGCCGATCTCATAGTCGAAGGCGCCTGCCGGGTCGATCTTGAGCGACACAGTGTAGGCGTCGTCCTTGCGCTGGCCCAGCGCGCCCTGCTCCGCGGTGTAGTGGAAATAGCCCGCGCTGGCGCGCACGATGCCCCACACATAGTTGCCGCCAGCCGAATAGGTTCGGTTGCGCTGGCCATTCACGTTGGCCTGCGTGAAGAAGCTCGAGACGTGGAAGTTCCCGCCGTTGTAGCCCAGGGTGACCGTCTCCGTGGTGTTGCGCGACGGCGCGCCCGGCACTTCGCCGAACTGGTAACCCGCGCCGGCGGTCAGGCCGTTGTCGAACAGCTTCTTCCACACCACGCCGTTGTCCATGCGCGTGCCGGTGGCGCTGCCCGCGTAGAACACCAGCTGCTTGAAGTTGTTGTTGTTGGTGTAGCCGCCTTCCTCGGTCGTGATCGCGGCCGGGCCGTAGGGGTCTCCATAGAGGCCCGAAGCCATCGGGTCGCGCCCGAGTGCATTCTGGCGGCCAAAGGTCAGCTTGCCGAAGACATCGCTGTTGATGCCGACCCAGGCGTCGCGGTTGAACAGCACGCCGGGGGTGTCCATCGCGCCGTTGTAGCTCTGGAATTCGCTCTCCAGCTTGAAGATCACCTTGGTGCCGAAGCCGATGTCTTCCGCTCCAGTCAGGCCCCAGCGGTTGCCGCTGAACCACGCCGGCTGGTGGTAGCCGGTGAGGCGGTCACCCTTGGCGTCGGCGTTGCTGATGGTGCTGATGGTGGTGTCGATGAGGCCATACAGCGTCACGTTCGATTGCGCGTTGGCGTGGCCGGCAAAGGCCGCGCCGATTGCCAGCGCGAGGGCTGTGGTTTTGGTTTGGGCTTTCAAGTTGATCTCCTCGGGGCTCGCTAGTCTTGTCGATGAATCCGGCTGCTCGGGGGCGGGACGCGTGTCCCGGCCATGAGAGAAGCCCCTGCATCGTAGGCATGGCAAGCCTTCATCCAGCTTTCCCGCCGTTGCGCGGCTGGCTCAGGGAAAATACCGAGGAGACCCGGCAGGGCTGGCGTTCAGCCGCTTGTTCAGGCGCTTGCCGCCCGCATTGCAAACGCAGCCGCAGCGGCCGGCGCGCTCAGTGCGGCCGGCGTTCCGTTGGCTTGCGCTTGCGCGCAGGTGCGGGTACGGGCGCCGGCTGATCCTGCGCCCGCTGCTGTTCGGCTGCGCCGCGCAGCAGCCAGCTGATCAACTGCTTGGATTGCTGGATGCGCAGGCGGCGTCCCTTGGCGTTATCTTCGAGATAGTCCGTCGACAGGTGGAACAGGTAGGACACCACGTAGCCGCAGAGGTCGTCGACGATGGGGCGCGACAGGCCCGGGCAGAGCGCCAGCCTCTCGATGTCTTCCGCCATCTCGCCGGCGATATCCGCCAGCACCTGGCGCACCGCTTCGCGCAGCGCCGGCTGCGGGCCGGTGCTGCCGCACACGCCGACAAAGAAGGCGTCGGGGTGGGCATCGGCGTAGGCGAAGAAGGCGTCGCAGGCGCGGGTGGCGACCTCGCCCGGGTTGTCCTGCGCCACCGCCCAGCGCACCGCGCGCAGCATGGGCCGCAGTTCGTTGCCGACCTCGGCCACGGCGCTCAGCGCCAGGTCTTCCATGTCGCGGAAGTGGCGATAGAAGGTATTGGGGTTCAGCCCCGCTTCGCGCGCGAGCTCGCGCAGGCCGAGGCCTGCGAAGCTGCGCCTGGCTGCCGCCAGGCGCAGCGCCGCGTCGATCAGTTTGCGTTTGCCGCCGGCAACGTCTTCCATGGTGTGAGGCAAAAAAGTTAAGGCCGGGATACACCGGCTTGAATACGCCGGCTACAGCGAATCCGGTTTGGAATTGACACTCGGTCTACATTCGTCTACTTTGCTGCAAAAGTAGACGGTTGTCTACGTCGACTTGCAGGGATAGCCTTGTACGTCATGTACGTCATGTACGTCATGTACGTCATGTACGTCATGTACGTCATGTCCGCCATGCACCCGGCAGAAAACAGAAAAACGAACAAGAGACACAAGGCGGCGCCTGAGCCCCTTGGCCCAACCCCGGCGTTTCGCCCGCCGACTACCATCTGGTGACCTGAACATGCAGCGCGCCTCCACTCCTGCCTCCGCCGCTCCGGCCGCAACCTCGGCAACCGCAGCAACCATTCCGGCGGCGCAGCCCGCACGCTCGCTCGAACCTATCCCGCGCGACCCGGGCTGGCCGCTGGTTGGCAACCTGTTGCAGGTCACGCCGGGCAAGGTCGGGCAGCACCTGCTGGCGCGCAGCCGCGCCTTCGATGGCATTTTCGAACTGGATTTCGCCGGGCGCCGCGTGGCGTTCGTGAGCGACGCCGCGCTGGTGGGCGAGCTGTCGGATGGGCAGCACTTTCGCAAGATCGTCGGGCCGCCGCTGTCGTACCTGCGCGACCTGGCTGGCGACGGCCTGTTCACCGCGCATGCCGAGGAAGAGAACTGGGGCCGTGCTCACCGCATCCTGATGCCCGCCTTCAGCCAGCGCGCGATGAAGGGCTACTTCGAAGTGATGCTGCGCGTGGCCAACCGGCTGGTCGACAAGTGGGACCGCCAGGGCGCCGACACCGACATCCCGATCGCCGACGACATGACCCGGCTCACGCTGGACACCATTGCGCTGTCAGGCTTCGGCTATGACTTCGATTCGTTCTCGCGCGAGCAGCTCCATCCCTTTATCGACGCCATGGTCGGCGCGCTCGAGGAGGCCATGGGCAAGCTCACGCGCTTTGCGCTGCAGGACAAGTTCATGCACAAGGCGCACCGCAAGTTCGCCGACGATATCCAGTACATGCGAGAGCTGGTGGATGACGTGGTGCGGCAGCGCCGCGCCGCGGCCGGCAAGAACGCCGGACAGCCGCCCGCGCACGACCTGCTCAACCTGATGCTGGAGGCGCGCGACCCCGATACCGACCAGCGCCTGGACGACGTGAACATCCGCAACCAGGTCATCACCTTCCTGATCGCGGGGCACGAGACCACCAGCGGCCTGCTCACGTTCGCGCTGTATGAGCTGCTGCGCCATCCCGGCGTGCTGGCGCAAGCCTATGCCGAGGTGGACGCGGTGCTGCCGGGCGACGCGCCGCCGGTCTATGCCGACCTGGCGAAGCTGCAGGTGATTGACCGCGTGCTCAAGGAAACGCTGCGCCTGTGGCCCACGGCGCCCGCCTTTGCGGTGGCGCCATTCGAGGACACGGTGATCGGCGGGCGCTACCTGATCCGCAAGGATCGGCGCGTCTCGGTGGTGCTCACCGCGCTGCACCGCGACCCGAAAGTGTGGGCCGATCCGGAGACCTTCGACATCGACCGCTTCCTGCCCGAGAACGAGGCCAGGATCCATCCCCACGCCTACAAGCCGTTCGGCAATGGCGAGCGCGCCTGCATCGGCCGCCAGTTCGCGCTGACCGAAGCCAAGCTCGCGCTGGCCCTGATGTTGCGCAATTTCCAGTTCAGCGATCCGCACGATTACCAGTTCCGCATCAAGGAAACGCTGACCCTGAAGCCGGATGCGTTCACGCTGCGTGCACGGCGGCGCCGGGCGCATGAGCGCATTGCTGCCGCGGCTGCGCCCGGCGCTGCCAGCGCGCAGTCGCAAGCCCCGGCGGTGCGCGGCAACGGCCAGCCCCTTGCTGTGCTGTGCGGCTCCAGCCTGGGCACCGCGCGCGAGCTGGCCGAGCAGATCCACGCCGGCGCGCTGGCGGCCGGCTTTGCCGCCACGCTGCGCGACCTGGACGAAGCCGTAGGCGCCTTGCCCACCGATGGGCTTGCCGTGATCGTGGCGGCGACCTACAACGGGCGCGCACCCGATTCAGCGCGACGCTTCGAAGCGATGCTCGATAGCGGCGATGCCGGCGGCTACCGCGCAGAAGGCCTGCGCTTTGCGTTGCTAGGCTGCGGCAATTCGCAATGGGCCACGTACCAGGCATTCCCCAAGCGGCTGCACGACTTCTTCAGCGCGGCCGGCGCGGCGCCTTTGCTCGCGCGGGGCGAGGCGGATGGCAATGGCGACTTCGACCAGGCTGCGGAGTCGTGGCTCGCCGCGTTGTGGCAATCGCTGCAGGCGCTGCGCGTGGAGCAGGGCGCGGCACCCGATGCGGCGGGCGCCAGCCAGATCGCGGTGCGGCTGCGCGATATCGCCACCATCCGTGCCAGCACGCTGCCGCCGTCGACGCAGGCCTTCACGGTGCTGGCCAACACGGAGCTGGTGAACGATCCGGCGGGGCTGTGGGACTTCGCGCTGGAAGCGCCGCGCACCGCCACGCGCGACATCCAGCTGCGCCTGCCGGAAGGCGCAAGCTACGCGAGCGGCGATCATCTTGCGGTGTATCCACAGAACCATCCCGCCACCGTGCGGGACCTGTGCGAGCGGCTCGATCTCGATCCCGACGCCATGGTGACGCTGTCCGCCGCGCCTGGCTGCGCCGCGCGCGGGCTGCCACTGGACGAGGCATTGCCCTTGCGCGAACTGCTGACGCATTTCATCGAGCTGCAAGACGTGGTGTCGCGCCAGACGCTGCGCACGCTGCTGCAATACACACGTTGCCCGTTCACGCGTGCGGCGCTGGAGCGGCTCGGCTCGGACCACGCGCAAGAGGGCTACGCGGCGCGCGTGGCGTCGCAGCGGCTGGGGCTGGTGGATGTGCTGGTCAGCCACCCCGCCATCGCGCTCACGCTGCCGGGCCTGCTGGCTTGCACGGTGCCGATGCGGCCGCGCTTCTATTCCATCGCGTCGTCGCCCCTGGTCGCACCGGACGTGGCGACGATCACGGTCGGCACCGTGTGGTCGCCCGCACTTTCGGGGCGCGGCATGTTCCGTGGCGTGGCATCCACCTGGCTGCAAGGACTCGCGCCTGGCGCGGTGGTGGCGGCCGCGATCCGCACGCCCAACCCGGCCTTCGCGCCAGATCCCGACCCGGCGCGGCCGATGATCCTGGTCGGGCCAGGCACGGGCATCGCGCCGTTCCGCGGCTTCCTGGAAGAGCGCGCGGCGCAGAAGGCCGCCGGACAGGCGGTAGCCGCCAGCCAGTTTTATTACGGCTGCCGCCATCCCGGGCACGACTGGCTGTACCGCGATGACGTCGCACGCTGGCAGGCCGAGGGCGTGGTGCAGGCGCATGCGGCTTACTCCACTACCGCCGCTGCGGACCAGCGCTATGTGCAGCATCTGCTATGGCGCGATCGCCAGGCCATTTGGGCAATGCTGCAGGACGGCGCCACGATCTATGTGTGCGGCGATGGCCGGCAGATGGCGCCGGCGGTTCGGCGCACGCTGATCGAGATCGCGGCGCAGCAGGGCGGCATGAACGAGGCCGCGGCCTCCGACTGGCTGGCAGGCATGGTGGCGCAGGGACGTTACCGCCAGGACGTGTTCAACTAGCCCAGCCAGGAGCCAGTTGGCAGGATTCTGCGGATCATTGTCAGCCGCCACGCTCGCGCTTTTCGTACGCTCGGTGCCATCCCCGTCTCTTCCTCACCGGAGCGCCCGATGGCACGTCCCGCGATGTCCCAAGCCCGGGTCCTGGCAATCTGCCAGGCCTTGTTCACTTCGGCGCTGTCGGTCGACCTGACCCTGACCGGGCTGGTCGGCTACACGCTCGCGCCCGACAAGGCGCTGGCCACGCTGCCGTTCGCGCTGATCACGGTGGCGTCGGCGCTCACCGCCATCGCGGCCGCTTTCCTGATCGAGCGGCTGGGGCGCCGCATCGCTTTTTCGCTCGGCGGGCTCGCGTGCTGCGCAGGCGGGCTGGTGTCGGTGTGGGCCATCTCGCACCATGACTTCGTGGCGTTCTGCGTGGGCACGGCGCTGGTCGGCGTGTTCCAGGCGTTCGCGCGCTTCTACCGGCTGGCCGCGGCGGACGCTGCCGCGCCTGTGGATAAGCCGCGCGCCATTTCCACCGTGCTCACCGGCGGCGTGGTGGCCGCCGTGTGCGGGCCCGCCATCGCTGCGTGGAGCAGCGACCTGATGGTGGCGCAGCCCTTTGCCGGATCGTATGCGGTGGTCGCGGTGTTCGGCATGGCCACGGTCCTGCTGCTGGCCCTTGGCTACCGCGAGCCAAAGGCGCACGCAGGCGCGGCGGCGGCCGATCATGGCGCCGCGGCATTGCCCGCGCGCCCGCTCGCCGAGATCGCGCGCCAGCCGGTGTTCCTGGCGGCGTTTGCCAACAACGGCATCGGCAACGCCGTGATGATGTTCGTGATGACTGCCACGCCGATTGCCGCGGTGGCGTGCAGCCATACCATCACGCAGGGCGCGCAGATCATCGAGTGGCACCTGGTGGGCATGTACGCGCCGTCCTTCTTCTCCGGCTGGCTGCTGCAGCGTTTTGGGCGCGGGCCGATGTTGATGTGCGGCATCGCGCTCGCTGCAATGGGTTCGCTCGTGGCCCTGGCCTCGACGGCGTTGCCAGCCTTTTATGTCGCCTTGTTGTGCCTTGGCATTGGCTGGAACTTCATGTTTGTCGGCGGCACCACGCTGCTGGCGGAAAGCTACCGGCCCGCCGAGCGCGCGCGGACCCAGGCGCTGGCCGAATTCTCCGCCGCCGCGCTGACCGCGCTGGCCACGCTCGCGGCCGGGCAGGTGCTGTACCGCTATGGCTGGCAGGCCGTCAACCTCGCCGTGCTGCCGGCGCTGGCGGTGGCGCTGCTGGTCACGCTAGGCTGGCGGCGCGGCACGCCGCGCGCGGCGGTGCTGGCCGGATAAGCGCCGGCGCCGGTATGATCGGCCGCAACCGCACTAGCGCACTAGCGCACTCGCGCACGCACACTCTCGCCCTGGGTCACCGTCCATGCCTGCCAGCCATCCCTTGCCGAATGATCCGCCGCGCATCGTCGTGCTCGTCGCGCCGGACCCGGCGCAGGAACTCGACGTGACCGGGCCCAGCGCGGTCTTCGGCCATGCCAACCGGCTCCCCGGCCGGGCCTCGCCGGCCTACGACATCCGCATTGCCAGCGTGCGCGACGACGGCCTGGTGTGCACCGAAAGCGGGATCCGGCTGCTGGCCGACGCGCCGTATCATCGCATCGGCGACATGCTGCCCGGGCCGATCGACACCTTGCTGATCGCCGGCGGCTCAGGCCACGCCGCGGCAGCCAACGACGCGCGCCTGATTGACTGGATCCGCGCGCAGGCACCGCGCGTGCGCCGCCTCGGCGCGGTCTGCACCGGCGCGTTCGTGCTGGCGCGCACCGGGCTGCTGGACCGCCATCGCGCCACCACGCACTGGCGCCACGCCGCGCGGCTGGCGCAGCGCCATCCGCTGGTACAGGTGGACCCGGACCCGATCTGGATCCGCGCGGGCGATCTGTACACCTCGGCCGGCGTGACCGCTGGCATGGACCTGGCGCTGGCCTTGGTGGAGGACGATCTCGGCCATGCCGCCTCGCTGGCCGTGGCGCGCGAACTGGTGCTGTTCCTGCGCCGTCCCGGCAGCCAGGCACAGTTCTCCACGCTGCTGCAGGCGCAGAGCGCGCAAAGCCCGGAGTTGCGTGAATTGCAGGCCTGGATGGCGGAGCACCTGGCGCGCGACCTGTCGGTGCAGGTGCTGGCCGAGCGCGTGGCGATGAGCCCGCGCAACTTCGCGCGCGTGTTCGCGCGGCAGGTCGGCGAGACGCCGGCGCGCTACGTGGAACGGCTACGTGTGGAAGCGGTGCGCAGGATGCTGGAGGAAGATGGGCGACGCCTCGATGGCATCGCCCGTGCGACTGGATTTGCCAACGCCGACGTGATGCGGCAGGCGTTCCAGCGGCATGTGCAGACCACGCCGGAACGCTATCGGGCAGCGTTCCGGGCGAGGCCAGAGGAGCCCGGCAAGGGCCTCAGGCCTTAGCTTGCAACGCGGCAATGCGCTGCTCGATCGGAGGGTGGCTGGAGAACAGCGACAGCCACGACTTGCCACCGGCAATGCCCATCGCCTGCATGTTCTGCGGCAGGCCTTCGGAGTCCAGGCCGCCCAGCCGGCGCAGCGCCGCCACCATCGGCGTGGGGCTGCCCATGAGCTTGGCCGCGCCGGCATCGGCACGGTATTCGCGATGGCGCGAGAAGGTGGCCACGATGATGCTGGCCAGGATGCCGAACACGATCTCGCAAACCACTACCGTGATCATGTAGCCGATGCCGGGGCCGCTCGATTCCTCATCGTTCTTGCGCAGCATCGAATCCACGAAGTAGCCCACCACGCGCGCCAGGAAGATCACGAAGGTGTTGACCACCCCCTGGATCAGCGTGAGCGTGACCATGTCGCCATTGGCGATGTGGGCGACTTCGTGCGCGAGCACGGCCTCCACTTCGTCGTGCGACATGGTTTGCAGCAAGCCGGTGGAAACGGCCACCAGCGAGCTTTTCTTGGTGGCGCCGGTGGCAAACGCATTGGCTTCGCCTTCATAGATGGCGACTTCAGGCATCGGCAGGCCGGCGCGCTCGGCCAGCTTCTGCACGGTCTGCACCAGCCAGACTTCGGTGCCGTTGCTGGGCTGGGTGATGACTTGCGCGCCGGTCGACCACTTGGCGATGGTCTTGGACATCAGCAGCGAGATGAAGGAACCACCGAAGCCCATCAGCGCGGCGAATGCCAGCAGCATGCCGAGGTTGAGGCCGTTGCCGGTGAGGAAGCGGTTCACGCCCAGCAAGCTGGCGGTGAAACTGAGGACAAGCATGACGGCGAGGTTGGTCGCCAGGAAGAGCAGGACGCGTTTCATTTTTTGTGTGAGGAAGTGATCAATGCCATGGTGAAAACAGGGGCGCGCATCGCAAGCACGCGCAGCGCCAAGGCCAGGCGCGCCGCGTGCAGGAGACTAACGACAGGAAAACCGGGAACCTGACTACGAACGCAAGCAAGGCCAGCGCACGCGCGGGGGAGACTCAGGCGCTGGGAGGGCGCTGCTGAAGGGGGAGGTCGGGGTCGGGCATGACGCCCGCGCGGTGCACGGGCGCTGCGCTGCGGGCAAGCCCTGCGGTAAAGCGCGGGGGCGAGGCCGGCAACAGGGATTCGGCGAGGTCGGCGCCGGGCTGCGACGGATCCTTGGCGTCGCCGGCACTGCCAACGTCAACGTCAGCGGGGCCCGGGGCTCCGCTGGCATCGATGGCGGCAGCATGGGCCGCATCGTCTGCCGTGGCGACAGCGGCGTCTTGTGCCAAGGTGCTGCACGAATCCGCCTGCACCGTGTTGCCCACTGCGCACGTGCGCGCGCCTGCCCAGCTTTGGAAGGGCATGACGGCAAGCATCAGGAGCAGCAGCAGGAAGCGGATTGCGCGCACAAAAATTGGGGTTGGGATCACGTGTCAGGGGGTTCGACACGAAATCGAGCAAAGAATTCTACAGGATGCGGCGCCGCGGCATGTTATGGCGAAAGCATCACTTAGAGCGGCGCTCAGCCCAGGATATTCCGTGCGGCGCGCGTACCCCACCAAGCCGCCTCCTCGAACACAGACACGCCGGACAGGTCCGCATGGGCAAACAGGATGCGGCCATCGGCCGCGCGCAGGGCCGCGGCACCGGCATTGCCCAGAAAGCCCGTGCGCGGCGAGGCCATGGCGTGCCCGCGCACCGTGATTTCCACCGCATCCGCGTGGCGCCAGAAGGCGCGCCCGTAGACCGTGCGCAGATCGCTGGTGGCATAGTCCATCAGCTCGGCGGCGCTGGCCTCGGCCAGCCAGCGGCGGGTGTCGGCGAGCGAGCGCGGCGCCGCGCCGGGGCTGGCCGCAAAGTCCAGCGGACAGTACGCGGTAAAGACCGTGGCTGCCGGCTTTGCCTGCCGGATCAGTTGATGGGTACTCACCACATAGCCCAGCCCGCGTCCGCCATGCACCACGTTGTCCCACGCCAGCGGCACGCCCGGCGCTTCCGGCGGGAAGCCCTGCAGGCGGAAGCTGGACACCATCCAGGACGCGGTGGGCGGCAGGTGGCGCGCCGGGTCGAAGCCGAATTCGCGCAGCGGCGCCACGCGGGCGGCCACATGCAGGGGCATGGCGCAGATCACACGGCGCGCGCGGATGCGGTAGAGGCGCGGTGGCCGGGCGCCAACGCCATCCGGCCACCAGGCGCACAGCACCGACACCCCACGGCCCTGCTCCTGCACTTGCAGCGCCATGCCGGGACGGCGCCAGGGCTGGTCGCCAGGTTTGACGCCGCGGTGCGCATCGATGCGCGCCGAGAGCCGCGTCACCAGCGCGTGCAATCCATCCGGCCAGGTCAGCACGGCGCCGTCGGCCGCATCGCTTGCATGGCCCGCGCGGCTGGCGAAGTAGTACAGGCCGGCCCAGGCCGAGATCAGCTCGTGCCCCGCGCCGTAGTCGTCGCGGCAGCAGTAGTCCACATAGGTATGCAGGGTGGGCGCGGTAAAGCCTTCGGCCAGCATCCACTGCCGCATGCTTTGCTGGTCAAGCCGGGTCCAGGCCGGGTCTTGCGAGGCCAGCGCCAGCGGGATGGCAAAGGCCTTGCGGCCGTCGCTGCCGCGCGCGCTCTTGAGCTGCTCGACGCGCGCGAGAAAGCGCGCGTGCTGCGCCGCTTCCTCGTCCGGCGCAGCGTCGCCAGGCAGCAGGCCGTCGTGCCACTTGCCATCGAAGAACAGGCGCTCGTCCGGCGCATGCACCAGCGCACGCTCGTCGAACTCGGGCCGCGCGGCGAACGGGTCGCGCTGGATTACGCCGGTGTCGGCCAGCATCTCGCGGATGTGCGTGGATTCGGGCGAGGGCAGCGGCAGATAGTGCGCGCCGCGCGGGAAGGCCAGGTCGCCGCCGAAACTCCCGGCTGCCGCGTTGCCGCCGAACTCCGGGCCATCCACCAGCAGGAAATCCTTCAGGCCGCCGCGCGCCAGCTGCCACGCGGCGCTGAGCCCGGCCACGCCACCGCCGAGAATGGCAACGTCGGTCACGATCTCATCCTGCGCGGAAACGGTCGACGGCCAGCTGGCGGCATCGCGCAGCGCGTGGCCCTCGGCCATGCCGGGGCGCAGCACCACGGGCACGGGCTCGCGCAGGCCGACGCCGGCCAGGAAGCGGCTGGCATCGTCGCCCAGGCGATCGCAGCCGGATAGCAAGCCCAGGCCGCTCGCGCCAGCGCCGGCGATCAGGAAGTGGCGGCGGTCCATGCCAGCTCCGATTGCGGGGGATGCAGATCAGCGAATGACATTGCGCCAGTCCTGCTCAAAGTCATGCACCAGCGACTGCTCGTTGAGCCGGTTGGCACGCGCCTCGCGCGGCGCCATGTCGGCGGGGAAGCGGAACATCAGCGCAGTGCTGTCGGCGTCGAGGAATTTGAGCGGCACGGTGTAGCGTGTGGGCGGCGTGTAGTCGCCGCGCTTGCCCGCAACGATGAAGCCCCACTCGCCGAATGACGGCACATAGGCGTGGTAGGGCCAGGTATGCAGGCCCGCCTCGCGCAGCGTGGCGTCGATATCCCAGAACGAGCGCGGCGCAAAGTACGGCGAGGTGGACTGCACCACCGCATAGCCCTTCTGCGCGAGGTGGTGCGACATCAGCTTGTACATCGGCACCGAGTACAGCTTGCCCAGGCCGAAGTTGGACGGGTCGGGCAGGTCGACGATGATGGCGTCGAACATCTCGTTGTGCTGCTCCATCCATTGCGCGGCATCCGCGTTGACCACCTGCACGCGCGCGTCCTTGAGCGAGCCCTGGTTCAGCGCCACCAGCGGCTCGCTGCGCGAGAACAGCGTGGTCATGGCGGGGTCGAGGTCGACCAGCGTCACGTGCTCGATGTTCTTGTGCTTGAGGATCTCGCGCACGGCCAGCCCGTCGCCGCCGCCGATCACCAGCACGCGGCGCGCCCACGGCAGCGCCTGCAGCATGGGATGCACCAGCGCCTCGTGGTAGCGGTGCTCGTCGCGCGAGGAGAACTGCAGGTTGCCGTTGATATAGAGGCGCATGTCGTCCTTCCAGCGCGTGATCACCAGGCGCTGGTACGGCGTGCTTTCGCTATGGATGATCTCGTCGCCGAACATGCCGCGCTCAGCCCAGTGGGTCAGCCGCCCCGAGGCCAGAAAGCCACCCGCCAGCAGCACCAGCACCAGCGAGGCGCGCAGCATGCGCGACATTACCGGCTTGAGCTCGTCGCGGAAGATATGGATGGTGACAAGCGCCACGCCCGCATTGAGCATGCCGAACAAAAAGCCGGTGCGCGACAGCCCCAGGCGCGGCGCCAGCACCAGCGGGAACACCAGCGAGACAGCCAGCGCGCCAAGGTAGTCGAACGTCAGCACGCGGCTGACCAGCTCGCCAAAGGCGGTGCGGCGCGTGTTGAGCACCCGCATGACCAGCGGGATCTCCATGCCCACCAGCACGCCGAGCACGAACACCATGGCGTAGAGCGCGGTGCGAAAGGGCGCGGACAGCCAGGCAAACACCACGAACAGGAGCGCCGCGGAGATGCCGCCGAGCAGGCCGATCAGGATCTCGATATCGATGAAGCGCGCCAGCACGTCTTCGTCCTTCACATAGCGCGACAGCCAGGAGCCCACGCCCATGGCGAACAGGTAGCAGCCGATGATGGAGGAGAACTGGAGGATGGAGTCGCCCAGCAGGTAGCTGGACAGGGCGCCGGCGATCAGCTCGTAGCCGAGCCCGCAGGACGCCACGATCAACACCGAAAGAACAAGGGTACGGTCGCGCATCGGGGCTAGGGAATCGGGGGTCGGAGAGGAAGCCGGGAAGGAAGCCGGGAGAGGCAGGCGTGACGCTCAGGCGAGCCGCCGCGCGATGCGCGCACGCCTGGCAAACTGCAAAAAGTTGTGATGAACCGAAATGGACAACGGATATACTTGGGCGCTAGCTGCCAACAATGCTGATATCGCCAATATGGCTTCACGATTCACGGCTCGCTTACTGTTGCGGCAGCCCGGAACACCGTCGTAGAACCAGCCGGAGAACAATCAAGATGCAAGCCATCTACGCCTATGTGCTGCACCTGCTGGCCGGCCTTGCCCTGCTGGCGGTGTTCGTCGGAGTCTACACCAGGATCACGCCGTTTCGCGAGTTCGCGCTGATCCGCCAGGGCAACCTCGCGGCGGCGCTTTCGCTGTCGGGGGCGATGATCGGTTTTTGCTTTACGCTGTCGTCCAGCATCCAGCACAACGACACCTTCCTGATGTTCCTGGTGTGGTCGGTGGGGGCGATGCTGGTACAGGCGCTGGCCTACGCGGGCCTGGCGCGCGCGCTGCCCGACATGGATGCAGCGATCGAATCGAACAATATCGGCATGGGCGGCCTGATGGGCGCTATTTCAGTGACGGTCGGCTTGATCAATGCCGCCTGCCTGTCCTGACTTCCTGAACATGCTGGAACAACGCTGAGAACCTGGGGATTGCCATGAGCATCGGATCGTTCATCAAGAAGCAGTTTATCGACATCCTCCAGTGGACGGAGGACACGGACGGCGTACTGGCCTGGCGCTATCCGATGGAGGATATGGAAATCCAGTACGGTGGCAGCCTGACCGTGCGCGAGTCGCAGATGGCGGTGTTCGTCAACGAAGGCAAGATCGCCGACGTGTTCGGGCCCGGCATGCACAAGCTCACCACGCAAACGCTGCCGGTGCTGACCTACCTGAAGAACTGGGACAAGCTGTTCGAGTCGCCCTTCAAGTCGGATGTGTACTTCTTCAGCACGCGCCTGCAGATCGGCCGCAAGTGGGGCACCGCCCAGCCGATTACCATCCGCGACGCCGATTTCGGCATGGTGCGGCTGCGCGCCTTCGGCCTGTACTCGTACAAGGTGGCCGACGCCGCCAGGTTCTATACCGAGATCAGCGGCACGCGCGCCGAGTACACCCGCGACGAGGTGGAAGAGCAACTGCGCAACCTGCTGATCGCCACCATGACCGCCACGCTGGGCAGCGCCTCGGTGCCCTTCCTGGACATGGCCGCCAACCAGGCGCTGATGTCGCAGACCATCCGCGACAAGCTGGCGCCGGAGTTCGAGCGCTATGGCGTGGCGCTGGATAACTTCGCGGTGACCAATGTGTCGCTGCCGGAAGAACTGCAAAAGGCCATTGACACCCGTATCTCCATGGGCATGATGGGCGATATGGCGAAGTTCACGCAGTACCAGGTCGCCACCTCGATCCCGCTGGCCGCGCAGAACGAGGGCGGCGTGGCCGGCCTTGGCGCCAGCCTGGCGGCCGGCGCGGTGATGGGCCAGGCGATGGCGGGCGGGCTTGGCGCCGCCGCCGGCGTCCAGCCTGCCGCACCCGCTGCGGCAGCGGCGCCGGCCGCAGTGGCCGCACCTGCCGACGATCCCGCCGCACGCCTGCAAAAGCTCAAGGACCTGCTCGACAAGAGCCTGATCTCCCAGGCGGAGTTCGACACCGCCAAGGCCGAGATCCTCAAGAAACTGATCGGCTGAGCGCGCCCTTATCCCTTAAGCATGCAAGAAATCAACTGCCCAAGCTGCGGCGCGCCGGCGGCCTTCCGCTCGTCTGCCGCGGTGATGGTGGTGTGCGAGTTTTGCCACAGCACGCTGCTCAAGGACGCCGACACGGTCAAGGACATCGGCAAGATGTCCACCGTGCTGGAGGACTACACGCCGCTGCAGATCCACACCTCGGGCCAGTGGGACGGGCAGGGCTTCACCCTGGTCGGCCGCATCCAGCTGCGCTACGACTCCGGCCTGTGGAACGAGTGGTACCTGCTGTTCGACGACGGCAGCGACGGCTGGCTGGCGGATGCCTCCGGCCAGTACATGCTGACGCGGCGCGTCACGGCCGAGCAATCCGCCGCCCAGCTCAACGGCGTGGCGCTGCCGCGCTATGACCAGCTCACGCCCGGCACGCCCCTGTACTTCGACAAGCATCGCTACCTGGCCAGCGACGTGCGCAGCGCGCGCTGCACCGGTGGGCAGGGGGAGCTGCCGTTCGCGGTAGGCGCCGGCTGGACCGCGCAGGTTGCGGACTTCCGCGACGAAGGCCGTTTCCTCACGCTCGACTACGCCGATGGCGATCCGCCCGCCATCTATACCGGCCAGGCGGTCACGCTCGACCAGCTCAAATGCCAGCTGCTGCGCGAAGCCGACCAGATCGCCGGCACCGCCGACCGCTACCGCGGCAAGGCCGTGCCGCTGGCCTGCCCGGGCTGCGGCGGCCCGATCGCCTACCGCGCGGGTGTGGCCAGCTTCGTGGTCTGCCCGAGCTGCCACAGCGAAATCGACTGCTCCACCTCCACGGCGCTCGTGCTGGAAAAGCAGCGTGAGCTCGACGCGCTCAAGACCAGCCTGGCGCCGGGCGACATCGGCAACATCGACGGCAAGCCGTACACGGTGCTGGGCCTGATGCAGTGCACCGACAACGACGAGGAAGAAGCCTCCACCTGGGTCGAGTATCTGCTGTTCAACGAGCAGCGTGGCCTGATGTGGCTGGTGGAGCAGGACAGCGGCTGGGACCGGGTCGAGGTACTGGATACCTGGCCGCGCATGGTCTCCGGCACGGCCGCAAGCTACCAGGGCCAGACGTTCCAGCAGGGCTACGACTACGAGAGCGAGGTGCTGTACGCAGCCGGCACCTTCAACTGGCGCGTCAAGGTGGGCGACACCACGCGCCTGACCGAATTCGGCAAGCCGGCGCGCCGGCTCACGCGCGAGACCTCCGGCACGGAGATCGTCTGGACTTTGTCCACCACCGTGGCGCGCGCGCAGCTGGCGCAGTGGTTCAAGTCCAGCCCGGGGCTGGCCGAGGCCGCCCGCGCGCCGCAGGCAGCGCGCGCATCGGCTGCGGGCAATAGCGCCGACCTCGCCTTTTGCCGCAAGAGCGCCAAGGTCTACGCCATCCTCCTCGCCATCCTCAATGTCCCGGTGGCGCTCGTCACCGATCGGGGCTGGTTCACTATCGTCATCGGTTTCCTGCTGCTTTGGGTGCCGATCTGGCTGGTCCAGCGCTGGGCCGGAAAGGATTGAGTCAGCGTGCGCCTGCTTTATCTTGTCTACGGCATCATCGTGCTGTTCGGCACGACCTTCTTCAACATCGGCGAATCCACCGGTTCCGGCTCGTCCGGATACGCGAGCTCGCGTGGCTGGAGCGGCGGTTCCTCCGGCTCCAGCGGCTGGTCCTCCGGCGGCGGCCACAAATGAGCCCGCGGCCATGAACGCGCCAGCCCTGCCTTGCCCGGCCGTGCTCGGCCACCACCTGCTTGCCGACATGCAAGGCGTGGCGAGCGATCTGCTGGCCGATGCCGCACTGGTCGAGCGCGTGCTTTACCAGGCGGCGCAGGCCGCCGGCGCCACCGTGGTGGATGCGCGCTTCCGGCACTTCGGGCCGGGGCTGGGCGTGACCGGGGTGCTGCTGCTCAAGGAGTCGCACATCAGCATCCATACCTGGCCCGAGTACGGCTTTGCCGCCGTGGATGTGTTCATGTGCGGCGCCGCCCGGCCAGAGCTGGCGGTGGAGGTGGTGCGCGCGGCCTTCGTGCCGCGCACGCTTACGCTGCGCGATCAGGCGCGGGGCCCGGCGCCTGGCTGAGCGCGAAGCTGGCAAGGCTTGCCGCGATGGTCTACACTGCTGGGTAACCCCGTAATTACTACAGGGTATTTGTTGCGGTCGGGAGTGACCTGGAGTCGGCATGCGTATCGGTGAGCTTGCAAAGCACAGCAGTTGCGACGTGGAGACCATCCGCTATTACGAGCGCGAAGGCCTGCTCGACGCGCCCCAGCGCGAGGACAACGGCTATCGCCGCTACGGCGACGGCCATTTGCTGCAGCTGAACTTCGTGCGGCACTGCCGCTCCCTCGGCATGAGCCTGTCCGATGTGCGCAGGCTGCGCGACTTCGAGCGCGATCCGGCCCTGGCCTGCGACGATATCAACAGCCTGCTGGATCGCCAGATCGAGCAGATCCACGCCCAGCGCGTGGCGCTGGAGGCGCTGGAAGGGCAGTTGCGGGCACTTCGCCATACTTGCGACCAGCCCCATCCGGTCAGCGAATGCGGCATCCTGCAGAACCTGCAGCAAGCTGCCGCCGGCGCCGCCTGCGAGTGCCATCCGCATCCGGAGCGCCACGCGTAAGGGTTGCGCCCCGGTGCCTGAAAGGTGCCGGCTATGCTACGATCCCTTTACCTGCCGCGCACCAAGCTGGTGAAAAAGCGGCGGGCCGAGCCCGCGACGAAGCCTTTGAGTGAGCCATTGCTCTCGTCAGTTTCGCCGCATGGCGCGCTTTCCGGATTTTCCATTCCAATTGCTGCCGCACCCAATGACGCCTTGCTGCCTGTCGCCGATTGCTGTCGAGCTTGCCCCTGTCGGGCAGGCTGGCGCGACCGTGCGCGCAGTCCAGGCGCCGCGCGCACAAGCCAAACAGGCGATTGCCTGCCGCCGGATCAGCGCACCGCTTGATCCTGCCCGGTTCCCAGCCTGACGTTCCCCCCAACGCAGGCAGACGCTGAACCGGGCCGAGTCACTCCCTGTTCGCGGTTTTCCCGCCGGTACTGACCGCCGGTAACGGCCCACCTTGTTTCATGACCTGGCAACGCCAGGAGCCGATCCCCGACGGATCGCTCCAGCCTGTTCCGGGTCGCCGCATCGCCACTTAGCGAGGATTCATCATGACGGCATCGTCCAAACAACAACCGACCCTTTACCTGACCGAGCTCGACGTGACCCGTCTGGAGCGCATCGCGGGCCGCGCCGGCGCCGCGCCGCTGGCTGAAATGCTCGACAGCATCCTCGAGCGCGCGGCCATCGTGCCGGCCGAGGCGATTCCCAAGGATGTGGTCACCATGAACTCCAGCCTGCTGTGCGCGCTGGAGGGCGAGGCCACACCGCGCCGCTGGACGCTGGTCTACCCGGACACCGCCGATTTCGATGAAGGCCGCCTGTCGGTACTGTCGCCGATCGGCCGTGTGCTGCTGGGCGCGCGCGCCGGGCAGACCGTGAGCTACCGCCTGCCGGACGGACGTGAGCAAAGCGTCACCGTGGTGGAGCTGTCTTTCCAGCCTGAGGCCAACGGCCAGTACACCGTATAAGGCCTGGTCAAAAACTTATCCGGCACTTTTTGGGTACTTTCAGGCCGATTCAAGGCTGATTCCGGGCGCCGGTCGTGGCGCCCTGGCGCGCGCGCATCGGCGCCGCCCATCCCGCAAAACGCTAGCCCGCCAGCAAGCTGTTCGCCCGCAGACCGGCCTGAGGCCTGGGCTGGCGGGCCATCAGGCATCGCTTCGGCCACCCGCCGCGCCCCCTCGCAAGCCCTCCCGTCACGCCATTGGGCGGCCAATCCGCGCCGTTCGTCCGACTTTCCAGCGTTTCACGACTCGCAACGCACCATTCGTCGCAGTGGTATTTCTCCTTGCCCGCCAAGCCACTAATCTTCAGTCCGTGCCTGCAGCGCAACATAGATTTGCCGGGGCAGCTAGTACAGCAAATTAAAAGCAAGAACGACACAATCAGTTGAAGGAGTCCCAAATGAATGCCAAACGCATCCTTGGCGGCGTTCTCGCCGTGCTGATGGTGGCCTCGTCGGCCGCGGCACTGGCAGCGCCCGCCAACAGCAAGGTCGGCAAGTTCGACGTGTACGCCGACGCGTTGCGCACCGGCAAGTTTGATACGTTCACCGATGGCGCCAAGGCTGGCAAGTTCGACACGTTCACCGATGGCGCCAAGGCTGGCAAGTTCGACACGTTCACCGACGGCGCCAAGGCTGGCAAGTTCGACACGTTCACCGATGGTGCCCGCGGCGCTTTCCGCGGCGAGATCGCAGCCAGCTCGCTGGACAACTCGCGCGGCGGCGACGGTTCGCTGTACGGCTACCGGGTCTGAAACCGACCCCCGTGGTACCTGGAGGCCACTTTGGTAGCCGCCAAGTACTACTTTTGCTCCCCGTTTTATCTCCCACCTGCCCGGCTGACCTCCTCCTCCTTTTCTCTCCCGCCGGGTGGGTGATTTTTACCCGCCGCTCCCCGCACTAGCTGCCTTTCGTATTTCCTCCGGCAGCCTTGCAAGACCCCCACCCCGACTATCCCGAACGCCGCAGGCCGGCACGCGCCTTGTCATTCCCGTTCGCGCCCGGCACGCCTGCGCCCGATCAAGACATAGAGCAACGGCACCGCCAGCGAGCCGATCACGGTGGCGCCCAGCATGCCGCCCAGCACCCCGGTGCCGACCGCGCGCTGCGCGGCCGCACCCGGGCCGGTGCTGATCGCCAGCGGCACCACGCCCAGGATAAAGGCCAGCGAGGTCATCACCACCGGGCGCAGCCGCTGGCGGGCGGCCTGGCCGGCGGCTTCCAGCAGGTCCATGCCGCCGCGGCGCAACTGCTCGGCGTATTCCACCACCAGGATGGCGTTCTTGGCCGCCAGCCCCATGATCACCACGCCGCCCACCTTGAAGTAGACGTCGTTCGGCATGCCGCGCAGCCAGATCGCCACCAGCGCGCCAACGAGGCCCGCCGGCACGATCAGCAGCACTGCCAGCGGCAAGGTCCAGTTTTCATAGAGCGCCACCAGGCACAAGAAGATGAACAACATCGACAAGGCGAACAGCCACGGCGCCTGCGTGCCGCTTTGCTGCTGCTCGAAGGCGCGTCCGGTCCAGCGCACGTCGTAGGCGCCGCCCAGCTCGCGCACCCTGGCCGTGAGGCGTTCCATGGCTGTGCCGGTGCTGTGGCCCGGCGCCACTTCGGCGTTGATGCGCACCGAGGTGAGCCCGTTGAACCGCTCCAGCGTCGCTTCGCCCTTGCCCCAGGCCAGTTCGGCGAAGGCACCCAGCGACACCATGCCACCGCTGGCATTGCGCACATGCACGCGGGACAGCTTGGCCGGGTCCATGCGGTAAGGCGCATCCGCTTGCAGGATCACCCGGCGGATACGGCCTTCGCGCGCGACTTCGTCGATATAGCGCGAGCCCAGGGTGGCCGACAGCGCATGGTGGATGGCCTGCGGCTCCACGCCAAAGCTGCGCGCGCGCTCGTAGTCGATGTGCAGGTCCAGCGCCGGCGCCGGCTGGCCGGTGGTGGCGCGCACCTCGCCCAGCGACGGCTCATCCTTGACGGCGGCAAGCAGCTTGTCGCGCGCGGCAAACAGCGCTTCGCGCCCGGAGCCGGCCTGCGCCACCAGCCGCATGTCGAGCCCGCCGGTGCTGCCCAGCTCGGGCAGGGCCGCGCCGTTATACGCGTACAGCTGCGCCTGTCCCCGCCCAGGCCACGCTTCCAGCCCGGCCTGGAGCCTGGCCAGCACTGCGTCCGCGCGTTCGTCGGCGCCGCGCTCCGACCAATCCCGCAGCGCCAGGTACATGCTGGCGCGCTGCTCGCCGTTGCCGGAATTGCTCCAGCCCAGCACGGCGAAGGTCGAGCGCACGGGATACTTGCCGGCTTTCAGCCACGCCTCCAGCGCCGCCACGGTGGCGCGCGTCTGCTCCTGCGTGGCGCCCGCGGGCAGTTCCATATCGATCACCAGTTCGCCGGTGTCCTCCTCCGGCAGGAAGCCGGCGGGGATCTGCCACATCAGCACGCCACCGGCTACCGCCAGCGCCAGGTAGATGCCCAGCCAGCGCAGGCGGCGCCGCTGCAGCGCCAGTACCCAGCCGGCATAGCGCGCGGTGAGCGCCGTGAAGCCGCGCTCGAACCAGGCCAGCGGGCCGCGCTGCGGGTGCGGGGCATGGCGCAGCAGGCTGGCGCACATGGCCGGCGCCAGCGAAAGCGCGAAGAACAGCGAGAAGGCAATGGAGATCGCCAGCGTGATGGCGAAGTGCCGATAGATCACGCCCACCGCACTGCCCAGGAACGCCATCGGCACGAACACCGCGCACAGCACCAGCGTGACACCTACCAGCGCGCCGGACACTTCGCGCATCGAGCGGGCCGCCGCCTCCATGGCGTCCACACCATCTTCGCGCATGATCCGCTCGACGTTCTCCACCACCACGATGGCGTCGTCGACCAGGATGCCGATCGCCAGCACCACGCCAAACAGCGTGATCACGTTGAGAGACAGGCCAAACGCGTACAGGCAGGCCACAGTGCCAAGCAGCGAGACCGGCACCACGATCACCGGGATCAGTGTGGCGCGCAGGTTGCCGAGGAACAGGTAGAGGATCAGGAAGACCAGCGCCGTGGCTTCGCCCAGCGTGGTCAGCACGCGCCAGATCGAGCGTTCGACGAACTGCGCGCTGTCGGATGAGATCTCGTAACGCATGCCAGCGGGGAAGCCGCGCGCGGCTTCGTCGAGCGCGGCGCGCACCGCGCGCGAGGTGGCCAGTACGTTAGCGCCGTCTGCCAGCTTGAGGCCGATCGAGGCTGCCACCTGGCCGTCGTGGCGCGAGCTGTAGCGGTAGTCGCTGGCGCCCAGCTCCACCCGCGCCACGTCGCGCAGCCGTACCAGCGAGGCGTCGCCGCCGGCGCGCACCACGATCTGGCCGAAGGCCTCCGGCTCGGCGAGCGGCCGGGGCGGGCGCACCAGCGCCTGGTAGGGCTGGCCCGGCACCGCCGGCGCACCGCCGAGCTGGCCCGGGGTGACGTCGCCGTTGCGCGCCTTGATGGCCTGCTCGACGTCCGCGGCTGTCAGGCCGTAGGCGTTGAGCTTGTCGGGGTCGAACCAGATGCGCAGTGCGTACTCGGCACCATAGGGTTCCGCCTTGCCGATGCCGGGCAGGCGGCGCAGCATCGGCAGCACCGAAGCGGCGGCAAAATCGCCGAGCGCGGTTTCGTCGAGCTGGCTGTTCTGCGACACCAGCGAGACATACATGAAGGGGCTGCTGCCGGCTTGGTCCACGAAGATGCCGCCGCGGCGCACCGCCTCCGGCAACAGCGGCTCGGCTTGCATGACGCGGTTGCGCACGTTGACCTGCGCCAGCTGCGCATCGGTGCCCTGGCGGAAGCCCAGCGTGATGGTAGCGGCGCCGCCCTCGCTGCTGGCATCCAGGTAGAGCAGCCCGGGAATGCCGTGCATCTGCTGCTCCAGCACTGCGGTCACCGCATCTTCCACGGTACGCGCCGACGCGCCGGCATAGTCCGCGTAGACGATCACGGTGGGCGGCGCCACCGCCGGATACTGGGCGATGGGAATGCGGGTGAGGGCGATCAGGCCCGCCACCATGGTGAGAATGGCAATAACCCACGCGAACGCGGGCCGGCGAAGAAAAAAGGACGCCATGGCACATTGGATTGTTTTGCGCCGGCGCGGCAGCTAGCCGCCGCGCTGGCGCGGTGGAACGGATCCGGCGCGCGGGCACCGCGAGATGCGAGCGGTGAAACGCGCCGGGCAGCGTGGCACAAACGCTGTGAGGGAAGTGTGTCTGGCCGTCGCTCTAGCGGGACGGTCGGGAGAAGCCGCGCAGCAGCGCCGTGAGCAGCACCTGCTGCCGATGCACCAGCGGCTGCCAGTCCTCGCGGGGCAGGTGCTCGAACGTGATATCGAGCGCGGCCAGCCCGTGCACGGCAGTCCACAGCGCGTTGGTGACATCGCCGGGGTCGTACATGGAATCGATCAGCGCGGTGGCTTGCTGGTCATGCACGCAGGCCATCAGCACCGCGTTCACCGGGTCTTCCGGGAAACGCTCGCCCCAGCGCAGGTCGATCGCGCGCTCGGCGTCGGCCGGCAGGCCCATCATCATCATCAGGTGATAGCTGTGGCGGTTGGCCAGGGCCCACGCCACATAGGCATCGAGCACGGCCGGCAACGCCAGGGCAGGCGTACCCGCGGCGGCGCGCACAGCTCGAACAGCAGTGCGGTCTTGTCGTCGAAATGCCGGTAGATGGCGGCCGCGCTATAGCCGCAGCGCTCGCCGATGCGGCGCAACGTGACGCCGCTGAAGCCCGCCTCGGCAAACAACGCGCGGGCAGCATTGAAAAAGGCTTCGCGCACACTTTCGCGCCGCAGCTCGGCACCGCTGACCCGCGCAACGGGCGCGCCGGCGCGTGCGGCAACCGGCGTGGCGGGTGCACTCACGGGCGGGGCCGACAGGCTGGATTGCGTTGGGCGGGTGGCGGACATGGCCGCGATTATAAACACCGCTCACTTTGTGAACAACGTTTACATGGCGAATTCAGCACAAATAAGTGCCCCACCAGCGAGGGGGCGCTGCCCGGAGCGCCGGCGCAGCGCGGTCATCCAGCGGCGTGGCTCAGAGTTGCTTGGCCGCGAAGGTGTCGCACTTGCGGATGTCGCCGCTGGTCAGGCCCTGGCGCAGCCAGCGCGTGCGCTGCTCGCTGGTGCCGTGGGTGAACGCCTCTGGCACGACATAGCCCTGGGCCTGCTTTTGCAGGCGGTCGTCGCCAATGGCGGCGGCGGCTTTGAGGCCTTCCTCGATATCGCCGGGCTCCAGCAACTGCTGGTTCATGCGCTCTGCGGTAGCGGCCCATACGCCGGCCAGGCAATCGGCCTGCAGTTCCACGCGCACCGACAACTGGTTGGCCTGCGCCTCGCCCATGCGGCGGCGCGCGGCGTCGACCTTGCCCGACACGCCGAGCAGGTTCTGCACATGATGGCCGATCTCGTGGGCAATCACGTAGGCCTGGGCAAAATCGCCGCCAGCCCCGAAGCGCTGGCGCAATTCATCGTAAAAGGCCAGGTCGATATAGACCTTCTGGTCGCCCGGGCAATAGAACGGCCCCATGGCCGACTGGCCCGTGCCGCAGGCGGTAGGCGTGGCGCCCGAGAAGATCACCAGCGTGGGCGGCGCATAGCGGCGGTTGAGATCGGTCTCGAAGATATGCGACCAGGTACGCTCGGTGTTACCGAGCACCTTGCGCACGAAGACCGTCATCTGGTCCTTGGCGGGGGGATGGCTGGGCACATGCTGCTGTTGCGGCGCTTGCTGCTGCGAGCCCTGCAGCACCGAGGCGCCCTGCATGATCACGGAAGGGTCGATGCCAAAGAAATAAGACGCCGCCAGCGCCACCAGGATGGTGCCGATGCCGAGCGTCTTGGGCCCCGCGCCAAAGCCGCCGAAACCGCCGGAGCCTTCACCCCGGCGGTCTTCTACATTCTGGCTTTCGGCTTCGTCGTCGAGACGCATGGTGGCTCCGCATTACTGGTTGATCGCCGCGGCAAAAAGGTGGCCGCAGCGTGTCGATCAGTATAGCAACGGCAATGCCGCCAACGCATGCGTGTGGTGTATCAGGCGGTAACCGCCGGTGCCGTGCTGGCAGTGGCTTGCCCCTGCCAGCACGGCTCCGCGCCGCCGATTTCGGCCACGCGCAGCAGGTTGGTGGTGCCGCCCTGGCCAAACGGCATGCCTGCCGCGATGGTGATCTGGTCGCCGGGTTCGGCATAGCCTTCCACCAGCGCCGCGCGGGTTGCCGCATTCACCATCTCGTCCACGCTTTGCACGTCCGGGCTGACGGTGGAATGCACGCCCCACGCAATTGCCAGCCGCCGTGCGATTTCCAGGTTCGGCGTGATGCTGACGATGGGCGCGCACGGCCGCTCGCGTGCGGCGCGCAGCGCGGTGGAGCCCGACGAGGTGTAGGTGACGGTAGCCACCGCGCCGATGATCTGCGTGACCTCGCGCAGCGCCGCGCAGATCGCATCCTGGCGGGTGGACAGCGGCGCCTCATGCCCCGCGTCTAGCAGGTTGCGGTACAGCGGATCGCGCTCCACCTCGGTGATGATGCGGTTCATGATGGCCACCGCCGGCACCGGGTGGCGGCCGTTGGCCGACTCGGCCGACAGCATCACCGCATCGGCGCCGTCATAGATGGCGCTGGCCACATCGGACGCCTCGGCGCGCGTGGGCACCGGCGAATCGATCATCGATTCCAGCATCTGCGTGGCGATCACGATGGGTTTGCCGTGCTGGCGGCAGATGCGCAAGATGCGCTTCTGCACACCCGGCACACGCTCCGGCGGCAGTTCCACGCCCAGGTCTCCGCGCGCCACCATCACCGCATCGGACACGCGCACGATTTCCTCGAGCTGCTGCAGCGCGGCGGGCTTTTCGATCTTGGACAGCACGCCGGCACGGGTGCCGATGATCTCGCGCGCTTCCACGATGTCGGCCGGGCGCTGCACGAACGACAGCGCGATCCAGTCGGCGCCCAGCGCCAGCGCGAAGTCGAGGTCCTTGCGGTCCTTCTCGGTCAGGGCGGGGATCGGGATCACGGCGTCGGGCACGTTCACGCCCTTGCGGTCGGACAGCGTGCCGTGGTTGACCACGCGCGTGGCGATGCTGCCGCTGGCCACCGCCTCGATCTTCAACTGCACCTTGCCGTCGTCGATCAGCAGCGACTGACCCGGCGCGGCCACCCGGAACAGTTCCGGATGTGGCAGGTGCACGCGGGTGGCGTCGCCCGGGCTGGGGTCGCTGTCGAGCACGAAGGCGTCGCCGGCCTTGACCGCCACCTTGCCCGCGGCGAAGGTGCCGATGCGCAGCTTGGGGCCTTGCAGGTCGGCCAGCACGGCGATGGGGCGGCCGGTCTCGGCCTCGACCTGGCGCACGGCGTCGTAGCGGCGCTTGTGGTCGTCGTGCGAGCCGTGGCTGAAGTTCAGGCGGAAGACATCCGCTCCGGCTTCGAACAACTGACGGATCACCTCGATGTCGGTGCTGGCCGGTCCGAGCGTGGCAACGATCTTGGCTTTGCGCTGGCGTCTCATTTTGTCTCCTCTTCCAATCTCGGTCGGCGCGCCGCGATGGGCGCGCCGTTGTTCAAATTCAGGGCTTACACAATCAGGATGGCGCGGAAATCGTTCACATTGGTACGGGTCGGGCCGGTAACGATCAGGTCGTCCAGGCCGGCGAAGAAGCCGTAGCCGTCGTTGTTGCCGAGGTGCGCGCGCGCGGACAGTCCGCGTGCCTCGGCACGGGTCAGCGTATCGGGGGCGAGCAACGCACCGGCGTTGTCTTCGGAACCATCGATGCCGTCGGTGTCGCAGGCAATGGCATGCACGCCCGGCAGGCTGTCCAGTGCGACCGCGAGCGCCAGCAGGAATTCGGCATTGCGCCCGCCGCGGCCGCTGCCGCGCACCGTCACCGTGGTCTCGCCGCCGGACAGGATCACGCAAGGCTTCCTGAACGGCTGGCCATGCCGCGCAACCTGCCGCGCGATGGCGGCATGCACCAGCGCCACATCGCGCGATTCGCCTTCGATGCTGTCGGACAGGATGTGGGCTTCAACGCCCAGCTCGCGCGCGCGCGCCGCCGCGGCTTCCAGCGATTGCTGCGCGGTGGCCAGCGTGACGCTGCGATGGCCGTCGAAGCGCGCATCGCCGGGCTTGGGCGTTTCGCCCGCGCCGCTCTCCAGGTGCGCGCGCACATTGGCGGGCACGTCGATGCCGTACTTGGCGATCACCGCCAGCGCATCGGCGCAGCTGGTGGCGTCGGGCAGGGTCGGGCCGCTGGCGATCAGCGTGGGATCGTCACCGGGAATATCGGAAATCAACAGGGTCTCGACGCGTGCGGGCGCACAGTGCAATGCCAGCCGGCCGCCCTTGAGCGCCGACAGGTGCTTGCGCACGCAGTTCATCTCGCCGATGTTGGCGCCGCTCTTTAGCAGCGCGCGGTTCACGGCTTGCTTGTCGGCAAGCGTGATGCCGTCGGCCGGCGCGGCCAGCAGCGCGGAGCCGCCGCCGGAGATCAGGCACAGCACCAGGTCGTCGGCGGTCAGGCCCTTGACCAGCGCCACCATGCGCTGCGCGGCGCGCTGGCCGGCTTCGTCGGGCACCGGGTGCGCGGCCTCCACCACCTCGATACGCTGGCACGGCGCGCCATGTCCGTAGCGCGTCACAACCAGTCCGGAAATCTCGCCTTGCCAGTGCGCCTCGACGGCTTGCGCCATGGCGGCGGCGGCCTTGCCGGCACCGATCACCACCGTGCGGCCCTTGGGCGGCGTGGGCAGTTGCGGCGGCAGGCAATGGCTGGCGCTGACGGCGGCAACCGCGGTATCGAACAGGTCGCGCAGCAGGGCGCGCGGATCGGTGAGTCCGGCAGGGCGCTGGGGCGCCAGCAAGGTAGGGTAGGAATCGGTGGCGAGCATGACGGGATCCGGAAGTGCTGCGTTCCCGGCCGCGAGCGGCCGGGAGTGATGCTGGCCTGCCGAGGCAGGCCGTGATGGCGCTGCTGGCTTACTTGGCGCCGCCCTTGGCGATCTCATGGTTGGACATGATCTCGATGGCGCGGCACAGTGCCGAGTGGTCCTGTTTGCCCAGACCGTTGGCGGCGCAGGTGTTGAACAGCTCTTGCGCGGTGGCGGTGTTGGGCAGTGCCACGCCCAGCGCCTTCGCGCCTTGCAGCGCGAGGTTCAGGTCCTTCTGGTGCAGCTCGATGCGGAAGCCCGGATCGAAGGTGCGCTTGACCATGCGCTCACCATGCACTTCCAGGATGCGCGAAGCCGCGAAGCCGCCCATCAGCGCCTGGCGCACGCGCGCCGGATCGGCGCCCGCCTTGGAGGCGAACAGCAGCGCTTCGGACACGGCCTGGATGTTCAGCGCCACGATGATCTGGTTGGCCACCTTGGTGGTCTGGCCGTCGCCGTTGCCGCCGACCAGCGTCACGTTCTTGCCCAACAGGTCGAACAGCGGCTTGACCTCGTCGAACGATTCTTGCGGACCACCGACCATGATGGTCAACGATGCGGCCTTCGCGCCCACTTCGCCGCCGGACACCGGTGCATCCAGGTAGGCAGCGCCGAGCTTGTTGACGCGCGCGGCGAAATCCTTGGTGGCGATCGGCGAGATCGAGCTCATGTCGACCACGATCTTGCCGTGCGCGGCTTCCTTGCCGGCGCCCTTGAGCGCGGCGGCCACGCCCTTCTCGGCGAACAGCACGGCTTCCACGTGCGGGGTGTCCGGCACCATGATCACGATGATGTCCGCGCGCTTGGCCACTTCCTCGGCGCTGGTGCAGACCGTGACGCCGGCATCGACCAGCGCTTGCGGTGCGGGGTTCACGTCATGCACGAACAGCGTGTGGCCGGCCGCGCGCAGGTGGCCCGCCATCGGTGCGCCCATGATGCCCAGGCCGATAAAGCCGATGTTGCGTTGGTTTGCCATGTGATGTCTCCTTGATGGGATCGTTGAATGTTTGTGGATTTGCTTGTTCCGCTTACTGCACGCCGTGTTCCGCGCGCCAGCCCAGTCCTTCCACCGTGGTCGTGCGCGGCTTGTACTCGCAGCCGACCCAGCCGCCGTAGCCGATCTCATCGAGCCACTTGAACAGGAAGTGGTAGTTCAGCTCGCCGGTGCCCGGCTCATTGCGCCCCGGGTTGTCGGCCAGCTGCACGTGCTTGATCTTTGGCAGGTTGGCTTTGAGCGTGGCGGCGATTTCGCCTTCCATGCGCTGCATGTGATAGATGTCGTACTGCACGTAGAGGTTGGGCGCGTTGACCTGTGCGATCAGGTCCAGCGCCTGCTGCGTGCGCGACAGGAAGAAGCCGGGGATGTCGAAGGTGTTGATCGGCTCGACCAGCAGGTCGATCTGCTCGGCGCCGAGCGCCTGCGACGCGAAGCGCAGGTTTTCCACCAGCGTTTCCTGGGCCTGCTCGCGCTTGACGTTCTGCGGCTGGATGCCGACCAGGCAATTCAGCTGGCGCACGCCCAACACCTTGGCGTACTTGATCGCCTCGCCCACGCCGTCCTGGAACTCGCTCACGCGGTCCGGGTGGCAGGCAATGCCGCGCTCGCCCGCTTCCCACTTGCCCGCGGGCAGGTTGTGCAGCACCAGGTCGAGCTGGAAGCGGTTGAGCCGGTCGGCGATCTGGTCGGCGTGAAAGGCGTAGGGGAAGAGGAACTCCACGCCGCGGAAGCCCGCGCGCGCGGCGGCTTCAAAGCGGTCGAGGAAAGCCACTTCGTTGAACAGCATGGTCAGGTTGGCGGCAAGTTTTGGCATGGATGTCTCCGGATGACTTGTCTTGTGATTCCGCTCGCGCGGAGGCGGTGATTGGGGGGCGCATCAAGGGTACAGCGGGGATGCAGCGCTGCGCGCGGGCTCGTGGCCCGCGCTTGTCAGCCTGCTGTGCTTACGCCGTTTCCACTTCTTCCTTGAGGATGGCTTCCTCGATGTCTTCGATCGGCTCGAACTCGTTGATGTTGTCGATCTCGGTGCCCATCGCGATATTGGTCACGCGCTCCAGGATCACTTCCACCACCACGGGCACCGAGAACTCGGCCATCAGGTCGCGCGCTTCGGCAAAGGCCGGCGCGATGTCTTCCGGCTTGAACACGCGGATCGCCTTGCAGCCCAGGCCTTCCACCACCTTCACGTGGTCCACGCCGTAGCCGTTGAGCTCAGGCGAGTTCACGTTGTCGAAGGCCAGCTGCACGCAGTAGTCCATCTCGAAATTGCGCTGCGCCTGGCGGATCAGGCCGAGGTAGGAGTTGTTCACCACCAGGTGGATGTACGGCACCTTGAACTGCGCGGCCACGGCCAGTTCTTCGATCATGAACTGGAAGTCGTAGTCGCCCGAGATGGCCACCACATCCGATTCCGGCGAGGCCACCTTCACGCCGATCGCGGCGGGGATGGTCCAGCCTAGCGGGCCGGCCTGGCCGCAGTTGATCCAGTGGCGCGGCTCGTTGACCGACAGGAACTGCGCGGCGGCGATCTGCGACAGGCCGATGGTGGACACGTAACGCACATCGCGCGGGAAGTACTGGTTCATCTCGCGGTACACGCGTTGCGGCTTGACCGGCACGTTGTCGAAATCGCTCTTGCGCTGCATGGTGCGGCGGCGCTTTTGCACGTCCGCCACCCAGCTCTTGCGGCACGGCAGGCGGCCGGCCATCTTCATCTCGCGCGCCACTTCCACGAACTGCTCCAGCGCGGCCTTGGCATCGGAGACGATGCCCAGGTCCGGGCCAAACACGCGGCCGATCTGGGTAGGCTCGATATCCACGTGCACGAACTTGCGGCCCTTGGTGTAGACCTCGACGCTGCCGGTGTGGCGGTTGGCCCAGCGATTGCCGATGCCGAGCACGAAGTCCGATGCCAGCATCGTGGCGTTGCCGTAGCGGTGCGACGTCTGCAGGCCAACCATGCCGGCTTGCAGCGGGTGGTCGTCGGCCAGCACGCCCCAGCCCATCAGCGTGGGGACCACCGGCACGTTGACCAGCTCGGCGAATTCCACCAGGAGCTCGGCCGCGTCGGCGTTGATCACGCCGCCACCGCACACGATCAGCGGGCGCTCGGCCGCGTTGAGCATGGCGATGGCCTTCTCGATCTGCGCTCGTGAGGCAACCGGCTTGTACGGGGCGAGCGGCTGATAGGTTTCCGGATCGAACTCGATCTCGGCAACCTGCACGTCGAACGGCAGGTCGATCAGCACCGGGCCCGGGCGGCCCGAGCGCATCAGGTGGAAAGCTTGCTGGAACACTTGCGGCACCAGCGCCGGCTCGCGCACGGTCACCGCCCACTTGGTCACCGGCTTGGCGATCGACTCGATGTCGACGGCCTGGAAGTCTTCCTTGTACAAACGGGCGCGCGGCGCCTGGCCGGTGATGCAGAGAATGGGGATGGAGTCAGCCCAGGCCGAGTACAGGCCGGTGATCATGTCGGTGCCGGCCGGGCCCGAGGTGCCGATGCACACGCCGATATTGCCGGCTTCGGCGCGGGTGTAGCCTTCGGCCATGTGCGAGGCGCCTTCCACGTGGCGGGCCAGGAAATGGTCGATGGTGCCGGCCCGGCGCATGGCCGAGTAGAACGGGTTGATGGCGGCGCCGGGCACGCCGAACGCGGTGGTGATACCTTCTTTTTCCAGCACGGCGATGGCCGCGTCAACTGCTCTCATCTTCGGCATGTCTGTCTCCAATCGTTGATGCGATGTTTTGTGAATGGCTATGAATGGCTGCGAATCACTGTTGGAGTCCATGCTATTCCCGCAAGCGGGTTGGGATAAAGGGAAGGGAGATCAGTTGATTCGATACCCGTGATATCGAATGAGGGCGCCCGAGGCAGAAAACACGATCGCCCGACGCGGTCTGGCGCGTGTCATGGAACTACGTTGTGTGACGGCAACGATACGTAGGAAATTGCGGGAAAAGCCCGCCCGACGGTCCCGGTGCGCACCCTGCGGCCCGCTAAATGGCGACAATGTGCGGGTATCGCGCCAGTACCTGTGCCAAGGCACGGCGCAGGAACCACCTATTGCCAACCCAACCGCCATGCATACCAGGCTCCCTCCCACCCGCGAGCTGCTTGACGCGCTCAAGCGCAAGCCGCCCGCCGCATCCGATACCGCCGGTTCGCCCGCGGCCGCCATGAACCTGATGCGGCTGCAAAGGGGCCTGCTGGTGCTGTTCTGGGCTTGTTCGGTGGCTGCGCTGCTAGTGACCGGCGCTGTGCTGTACACCAAGTACCAAATCAGGCAGACGCCGGCGCCATGGCTGGCGCGGCTGGTCTATAGCTTGCTGGGCGGCAGCGTGGCGGGGCTGGCAGCGCTGCTTGTCACGCACCTGCCGGCGCTGGCGCGCAAGTTGCGCGATCCGCTCGGGGCATTGGCCGACCAGGTCGACCGGCACGATGAGGCGGAAAGCGCGCTGCTGCGCTCGCTGGCGCGCGTCCCCGCCCAGGCGCTGCGCGCCAGGGCACGGCGGGTGGAGATGCAGTTACGGATGTGGGAGGGCATGGCGAGGACGATCGGTTTGCTGATCGCGGTCAGCCCGGCCGCGCTGGTGCTGGTCACGGGCCTGTTCGAGTTGCCGCGCAAAGGCGGCAGCCTGCTGCCGCTGCTGTCGCTCTACGGCCTTGTCTTCGTGTCGGGCGCGGCGCTGGCGGTCTTCCTGCAATTGCAGGTCAGCCGGCCGTTGCGCCGGCTTGCCTACGTGCTCGGCGAAGCGGCGCAGATCAGCGCGCAGCTGGAAAAGGCGCCAACGCCGCCCGCGGCGGCATCGGCAGTGGTCGCCGCCGTACCCGTTGCAGCGCCCATTGCAGCGCCCGCATCCGCGGTCCCATCTCCGGCGCCGGTACCGCCCGAAGTCCTCCATGCAAGCGCGCTCGGGGATGCAGCCGCGACCTCGCCAGAAGAGGATGCCGCGGCGCAAGTGGACCACGCGGACCACGCAGCAGCGGGTCCGCCCACGCTGCCTGCGCTGCCTCAACCCGCCAGGTAGGTCTGGGCCAGCCGGACCCAGCAAGCCGCGCCCAGCGGCAGCACCTGGTCGTTGAAGTCGTAGCCCGGGTTGTGCACCATGCAGCCGCCAAACTCGCCTTCGCCGTTGCCGAGGATCAGGTAGCAGCCCGGCACCTCGTTGAGCATCCACGCAAAGTCCTCGCTGCCGTTCAGGCCCTTGGGGGCTTGCGTCACGACTTTGTCGGTGCCGACCAGATCGGCGCAAACCTGCTGCGCCAGCGTTGTTTCGGCCTGCGTGTTGACCATCGGCGGCGTCAGCTGGCGATAGTCGATGTGCGCCTCCACGCCGTGCGCCTGCGCGGTCAGGCTGACGATCTCGCGGATGCGCTGCTCCACCAGCGCGCGCGTCTCCGGGCGCGCCGCGCGCACGTTCAGGCCCAGCGTGACTGATTCCGGAATCACGTTGTGCGTGGCGCCGCCACGGATAAAGCCCACCGACAGCACGGCCGTATCGTCCGGCGCCACATTGCGCGCCACCACCGTCTGCAGCGCGGTGACGATGGCCGCGGATGCTGCGATCGGATCGCGCGCGCGGTGCGGCATGGCGCCATGCCCGCCCACGCCCTTGATGGTCACGTCGGCCACGTCGGACGACAAGCTCACCGGGCCGGGCAGCACGCGGAAGGTGCCGGCGGGCACGCCCGGCATATTGTGCAAGGCGAACACGGCATCGCACGGGAAACGCGTGAACAGGCCATCCTCGATCATCGCGCGCGCGCCGCAAAGGTTTTCCTCGTCGGGCTGGAAGATCAGGTTGAGGGTGCCATCGAAATCGCGGCTATCTGCCAGCGCCTTGGCGGCGGCCAGCAGGATGGCGGTGTGGCCGTCGTGGCCGCACGCGTGCATCTTGCCCGGGATCTTGCTGGCATACGGCAGGCCCGTGGCCTCGACGACCGGCAACGCATCCATGTCGGCGCGAATGCCCAGGCGGCGCTTGCCGTTACCCAGCTTCAACTGCCCCACCACGCCGCTCTTGCCGATGCCCGTGTGCACCTCGTAGCCCCAGCTCTCCAGCAAGGTGGCCACCAGCTTGCTGGTGGCGCCAACCTCGAAGCCGAGCTCAGGCTGGGCGTGGATCTGGCGGCGGATGCCGATAAAGGTCTCGGCATCGATCTGGATCGCCGGCAGCAGATGCGGCAGCAACTGGAAGGGCGTCAGGGTCGGTTCGCGGGTCATGTGTTTATCCTTTGCTGCAAGTCGGCCAGCCTGGCCGGGTAGAGGAGGAGAGCGCTCAATGCGCTTGGGCGTTTTCGCGGATCGTCAGCACCGCGAGGATGGTCACCGTGCCGCAGGCCATCATGTAGAAGGCGGGCGCCATCGGGTTGCCGGTCTTGGCCAGCATCCAGGTGACGATGAACTGGCAGGAACCGCCGAACACCGTCACGCCAACCGCGTAGATCACCGACAGGCCGCTGGCGCGCACATGGGCCGGCAGGAGTTCCATCATCATCAGCAGCATCGGCGTGGAGCCCAGGTAGACGCTGGCGGTCAGCAACGCGGACAGCGACAGCACCAGCGGCACGCTCGGGTAATGGGTCATCAGCCAGAACGCGGGATAGAGGCACACCAGCGTGAAGGCCATCGAGCCCAGCACCAGCGGCTTGCGGTGCGGCAAGCGGTCGGCCAGCGTGCCGGCCACCAGCGACATCACCAGGCACACCACACCCGTCACGCAGCCCGACAGCAGCGACAGCGATGGCGGCAGATGCAGTTCGCGGATCATGTAGGTGGGCATGAAGTACACCACCAGGTAGGTGGCGACCGTGCCGCCGATGATGGTCAGGATGCCCTTGACCACAGTGCCGCCATGCTCGCGGAACAGCGTGCCGAGCGGGCTGGGCGCGTGCGCCTCGGCCGTGTGCGTCTCGTCCAGGTGAGCGCGGATATACAGGCCCACAGGTGCAATCAGCAGGCCCAGCACGAAGGGCACGCGCCAGCCCCAGCTTTCCAGCGAAGCCTGCGGCAGCACGCCATAAAGAATGGCGGCCGTGAGCGCGCCCAGCGTCGCCGCGATGCCCTGGCTGCCGAGTTGCCAGCTGACGCGAAAGCCGCGGCCCTTGACGCCGCCGGACTCCATCAGCATGGCGGTGGAAGCGCCAATCTCGCCGCCCAGCGAAAAGCCCTGCAGCAGGCGTCCGGCCACGATCATCACCGGCCCGAACAAGCCAGCGACCGCGTAGGTCGGGGCAAAGGCCAGGCACATCGTGCCAATCACCATCAGGCCGATGGTCAGCGTCATTGCCGCCTTGCGGCCATGGCGGTCCGCGTAGTTGCCGATCACAAAGCCGCCCAGCGGCCGCATCACGAAGCCGATGCCGAAGGTCGCCACCGCCAGCAGCAGCGAGCCGTATGCGCTGTCGGACGGAAAGAACAGCTTGCCGATCAGCAACGCGAAGAAGCTGTAGACGGTGAAGTCGTACATCTCGAGCGCATTGCCGATCGAGCAGGCGGCGATCAGGCGGGACTGGCTCTGGCGCGGCGGGCTCGCGGGCTTGGCCTGAGAAGGGGCCAGCGAGGGCGCCGCGGGCAGGGTGGCATCGTTCATGTCGGATCTCCACGAACTGGTTGAGGGGGTGAGGGGGTGGGGGCCGTGGAGGCCGGCGCTTGCCGGGCATCCATCGCGGGAAAGTGGGGACTCCCTGGCGATGAAGTATTGAGGCAAACACGGCAAGCCAAAAATCATATATTTTCATCCTGATAACCAAATGGCATCGCCGTCATAACCACCGTCGCGCCGCTATCGGTACAAGTACCGAGAAGCCTTGTGCCATGGGCATTCGCGGCGCAGCACCGGGTGCGCGCAGTAGTGCCGCCAACGGCGCTTGGGCACGGCTCCGGGGCGGCGCGCACCGTTGCGGGGCGCCTGGAAGAACATAAAAAGAGGAAAAGCCAAGATGAAGCTGCAGCAACTACGCATCCTGCTGGCGGTGGCCCAGCACGGCAGCATCCACGAAGCCTCGCGCAGCCTCCATGTGTCGCAGCCGGCGCTGTCCAAAGCTATCGCCGAACTGGAACGCGAACTCGGCGTCACCCTGATGTCGCGCTCCGTGCGCGGCGTCAGCCTGACCGCCTATGGCGTGGCGCTGGTCAAGCGCGCCAGCCTGGTGGAGCAGGAACTGCGGCATGCGCTGGAAGACATCGAAGCCATCCGCGGCCACGCCGACGCGCAGCTCAACATCGGCTTCACCGCGGTGGCCTCCAGCGGCCCGCTGCCCGACGCCATGGCCGCGTTCCGCAAGCGCTTTCCCAATGTCGCCCTGCGCGGCTTCGAGCTGCGCCCGCAACAGATCCTCGAAGGCCTGCGCGAAGGCCGGCTCGACCTCGGCCTGATCTCCACCAACAGCGGCCCCGGCACCGGCACCTTCCAGTGGGAACCGCTGTTTTCCACCGGAATGTCGCTGGCCGTGCGCGCCGGCCATCCGCTGCGGCGGGTACGCCGGCTGAGGCCGCTGCTCGACGCCGACTGGCTCGTCCTCGACCCGCTCGACGACCCCGGCAGCCCGCTCGCCAGCGTGATGCGGCTGCACCGGCTCGACATGCCCAAGCGCGTGGTGCAGAGCGCCTCCAACCTGCTCGGCCTGCAGCTGGCCACGCGCACCGACCTGATCAGCATGTGGTCCGACTTCGTCTTCGACGGCACCGGCCCGCTGCGGCTCGATCCTTCGTCATTGATCCGACTGCCGATCAGCGACGAACTACCCGAGTTCCGCGTGTTCCTCGTCTACCGCTCGGAAGACCTGATGACCCACGCCTGCGCCGAGTTCAGCAAGGAGGTACGGCATTGCGCGCAAACGATGCCGCGAGGGCGGCCCGCGGTGCGTGCGGGCAGGTGAGTGCAGTGATGCATTGTCGGAGCGCTTGATCGGGCACGAATGGCCCGATGGCGGACGCCAGGTCCGGGCCTCCCGCCTGATATCTCATTCCTCATTCCTCATTCCTCATGCCCCCACCCAAATCGCCTCCATAGCCCCCAGCACATGCCCGCCGCCTTCAAATGCGCCACAATGACGCCCAGGAGACACACAGCATGGACAAGCTAAAACAGATCGAAGCCTTTATCGCTGTCGTCGAACACGGCAGCATGGCTGCGGCCGCGCTGACGCAGGGGGTGACGCCGGTGATGATCGGGCGCCGCATCAATGCGCTGGAGGCGCGCATCGGCGTGAAGCTGCTGCACCGCTCAACGCGGCGCATCGTGGTGACGGAGCAAGGCGCGGCGTTCATGGAGCAGTGCAAGAAGGCCCTGGCGGACCTGGACCGGGCCGAGATGCTGATCGCCGAAGGCAAGCACAAGGCGACCGGCCACCTGATCGTGTCGGCCCCGGCGGCGTTCGGGCGCAAGCATGTGGCGCCGCATGCGCCGGCGTTCCTGGCGGCGAACCCCGAGGTGCAGATTTCCTTCAACCTGACCGACCGCGTGGTGGACCTCGTGCGCGAGGGCTATGACGTGGGCATCCGCATTGGCGGGGCCATCGATCCAAACTTTGTCGCGATCAAGCTGGCGACCAACAAGCGCGTGGTCTGCGGCACGCCGGCTTACTTCGCACGCTACGGCGTGCCGCAGACACTGGACGACCTGGCGCAGCACAACTGCCTGGCGTTCAACCTGCAGGGAGGCCAGCAGCGCGGCTGGTATTTCCAGCAAGACGGCAAGACGGTGACGGTGCGCGTCAATGGCAACCTGGATTGCAACGACGGCGAGTTGCTGCATCGCTGGACGGGCGAGAGCCTGGGGCTGGGCTGGCGCTCCACCTGGGAAATCCTGCCGCAGCTGGAGAGCGGGGAGCTGATCACGGTGCTGGATGAATATGCGCTGCCCGATTACGACATCCTTGCGGTGTACCCGCAGCAACGTCCGGTGCCGGCAAAGATCCGCTTTTTTATCGAGCACCTGAAGGCAGCGTTCGCGGTGCCGGGCTACTGGACCGGGCGGCAAGGACGATGATGGCGGCGTGGCTCGCGGACGCGGTCGTCCTTTTTCACCTCGCCTTTATCGTCTTCGTCATGCTGGGCGGTTTGCTGGTGTTGCGCTGGCCGCGCATGGCCTGGCTGCATCTGCCGGCAGCGGCCTGGGGCGTGGTGGTGGAGTGGAGCGGATGGATCTGCCCGCTCACGCCGCTGGAAAATGCGCTGCGCCAGCGCGCGGGGCAGCAAGCCTATGGCGGGGATTTTGTGCAGCACTACGTGCTGGCGCTGATCTATCCCGATGGCCTCACGCGCGAGATCCAGATGGTGCTTGGCGCCGTGGTACTGGCGCTCAACCTGGCGGTCTACGTGGCGCTCTATCGCCGGATGCGGCGCCAGCGAACGCGTCGACACGCCTGAGCGCGCGAGGCGCAAAACGCAAGGCGCAGATCGCCAGGCACCTCAGCCCGCACCACGCAACACTACGACGCCGGCTTGAACGCTGCTGCCCGCTTTTCCATATTGGCGATCACTGCTTCGCGCTGGTTGGCGCCGCCGATCAGCCGGTCCTGCTCGACCGATTCGGCCAGCAGAATGGCGGCACCGTCGCCGTCTTCGCTCACCTGCATCAAGCGCTTGGCGGCGCGGATTGCGTCCGGGCTGCGGTTGGCGATGTCGCGCGCGGTGGCTAGCGCGGCGGCGCGCGGGTCGTCCACCACGGCGGTGGCCAGGCCCAGCGCGCAGGCTTCTTCGCCAGTGACGATGCGGCCGCTGTAGATCAGCTCGCGCAGGCGGTCGGGGCGCACCAGGCCGCGCATCAGCAGCATGCCGGCCATGTCGGGCACCAGCCCCCACTTGATCTCCATCACCGACATGCGCGTGTCCGCGGTGACATAGCGCAGGTCCGCGCCGAGCGCGACCTGCAAGCCGCCGCCGAACGCCACGCCGTGCACAGCGGCGATCACCGGCACCGGCAGTTCGCGCCACACCATGCAGGCGAACTGCGGGCGATTGGCGATGCCGTGGCTGCGCGCCGCGAGGCGGCCCGCGGCGATGGCGTCGCCCTGGCCATCGCCCAGCCCGGCCATGCTCTGCATATCGAGCCCGGCGCAAAATGCGCGGCCTGCACCCGACAGCACAACGGCGCGCAAGTCCGGTTCGCGCGCGAGACGCTGGCCGGTCTCGATCAGCGCGTCGAACATGGCGGGGTCGAGCGCGTTCATCTTGTCGGGCCGGTTGAGCCTGACCTCGGCCACGCCATCTTCGATGGTCAGGATGATGCGTTCGCTGCTGGTGCTCATCTTGCATGGCTCCTTGCTGGAATCGGGTCCTGCGCCGTGGGCAGGACATAGTCTTTGAATTGCTCGCGCAGCTTCACCTTGAGCAGCTTGCCCGTGGCGGTGTGGGGCAGCGAGTCGACAAAGGCGACGTCGTCGGGCACCCACCATTTGGCGACGCGCGCGGCGAGAAACGCGAGCAGTTCGGCGGCGCTCACGTCCTTGCCCGCGCGGCGCACCACCACCAGCAGCGGGCGCTCTTGCCACTTGGGATGTGGCACGCCCACGACGGCGGCTTCGGCCACGGCGGGATGGCCCATGGTGGCATTCTCCAGGTCGATGGAAGAAATCCACTCGCCGCCGGACTTGATCACGTCCTTGGCGCGATCCACCAGCTGCACATAGCCGTCGGCATCGATATTGGCGACGTCGCCGGTGTCGAACCAGCCGTCGGCGTCGAGCGCGTCGTGCTCTGCCTTGAAGTACGCCGAGGCGATCCACGGCCCGCGCACCTTGAGCTGGCCAAAGGCCTGGCCATCGTGCGGCAGCGCGTTGCCCTGGTCGTCCTCGATGCGCAGGTCCACGCCCCACAGCGCGCGGCCTTGCTTGAGCTTGATCTTCAATTGCTCCTGCGTGCCCAGCGCTTGATGCTTGGGCAAGAGCGTGCTGATCACGCCGATCGGGCTGGTCTCCGTCATGCCCCAGCCCTGGACGAAGCGCGCGCCGAACTGCTGCTCGAAGCGCTCGATCATCGCCGCCGGCGCGGCGGAGCCGCCTACGCCGGCCAGCTTCAGCCCGAGCGAGCGCGGATCGATCTCTGGATGCGCATCCAGGTACTGGAACAGCATCAGCCACACCGTGGGCACCGCGGTGGAAAAGGTCACGCGTTCGTCGCGCAGCATGCGGTAGACGTTTTCGCCGTCCAGGTGCTGGGCGGGCAGCACCATCTTGGCGCCCGTCATGGCGCATGCGTAGGGCATGCCCCAGGCGTTGGCGTGGAACAGCGGCACGACCAGCAGGATCGCGCTGTCCGCGCTCACGCCAAAGGTGTCGAACGCACAAGCCTTGAGGCTGTGCAGCACGGTGGAGCGATGCGAATACAGCACGCCTTTAGGGTTGCCGGTGGTGCCCGATGTGTAGCAAAGCGACGACGCGGTGCGCTCGTCGAACTGCGGCCATGCATAGTCCGCGCTGCCAGCCTCGACCAGGTCTTCGTAGCACAGCAGGCTGGGCAGCTTGCCGGCGAGGCCAAGCGCGTCGGTGCCGGCGCGGTCGGTCATTGCCACGTAGTGCGTGACGCTGGACAGGCGCGGCGCGAGTTGCGCCACCAGCGGCGCGAAGCACGGATCGAAGAAGAGCACGCGGTCTTCCGCGTGATTGATGATGTAGTCGATCTGCTCGGGGAACAGGCGGGGATTGACGGTATGCAGCACCACACCCGCGCCCGACACGCCGAAGTACAGCTCCAGGTGGCGGTGCGTGTTCCACGCCAGCGTGCCAACGCGGTCGCCTTGCTGAATGCCAAGCCCGGCGAGCGCGCTGGCCACCCGCTTTGCGCGGAGGTGCACCTGCGCGTAATTGGAGCGCACCGTGCCGCCATCGATCGTGCGCGACACGATCTCCTGCAGCGGGTGGTACTGCGCGGCGTACTCGATCAGTGAGGAAATCAGCAACGGACGGTCTTGCATGAGGCCTAGCATGGTGCGCGTCTCCTGGTTTCGAATTGGTGGTGCGATGCGTAGCCAGCGGTGGTCAGCGGCCCTTGAATGCGGGCTTGCGCTTTTCCAGGAATGCCGCCACGCCTTCCTTGAAGTCCTCGCTCTTCGAGGCGCGCGACTGCAGCGTGGCTTCTCGTTCGAGCTGTGCCGGCAGGTCGCTCTCCAGGCTGGCGTTGAGTGCTTCCTTGATCAGGCCGTAGGCAAAGGTGGGCATCTGCGCCAGGTGGGCGGCCAGCTTGGCGGTCTCGGCCGGCAGGGCTTCGTCTTCATGCACCTTCCACACCAGGCCGATGCGATGGGCTTCTTCGGCGTCGATTTTCTCGGCCAGGATGGCCAGCGCGCGGGCGCGCATCTCGCCCGCGTAGCGCGGCAGGAAGTAGGTGCTTCCCGCATCGGGCACCAGGCCGATTTTCGAGAACGCCTGCAGGAACGACGCGGAGCGGCCAGCCAGCACCACGTCGCCGGCCAGCGCCAGGCTCATGCCGGCGCCGGCCGCTACGCCGTTGACCGAGGTGATGACGGGCTTGGGCATATTGCGCAGCGCCAGGATGATCGGGTGGTAGCGCTCGCGCAGCAGCGTGCCCGAATCCTGCAGCCCGGGCTCACGCCCGGCCAGGTCGGCGCCCGCGCAAAAGCCGCGGCCATTGGCGGTCAGCACCACCGCGCGCACGGCCTCGTCCTGCGCGGCGCGCTCGACGGCGGCGCGCAGCTCGAGCATCAGCGCGCTGTTGAGCGCATTGAGCACGTCGGGGCGGTTCAGGGTGATGGTGGCCACGCCCTCGGCGGCGTGATAGAGCACGGGTGATGTCATAGCTGTCTCCTTGTCGTAGGTGTTCTGATGCGCAAATGCACAAATGCACAAATGCACGAAGGCTTGAGTGTGTGTAGCGCCGCGCGGCTCAGGCCGCCTTGCCCGGCGCCTTGGGCGGATGCAGTGCATCGGCGGACGCGTCGCCCAGCTTGCTGCCGCCATCGCAGTCGACGATGGTGCCGGTGATATAGCGGGCGTTGTCGGTGGACAGGAACAGCGCCGTATTGGCGATATCGTCCTTGTCGCCGTAGTCGCGCAGCGCCAGGCGCGCCTTGAAGCGCGCCTCCATTTCCGGCGTGGGCGCGAGCCGCGCCATGCCCTCGGTGCCGGCGATGGGGCCGGGCGAGATGGCGTTGACGCGCACGCCGGCCGGGCCCCATTCCATGGCCAGGCATTTCACCAGCATGTTGATGCCGGCCTTGGCGGCGCATACGTGGGCCTGGAACATCATGGCGTTGACCGCCTGCGGCGCGGTGATGGCGATCAGCGAGGCGCCCGGCGCATTGAGAAAGGCAAAGCAGGCGCGCAAGACATTGAAGGTGCCGATCAGGTCGATATCCACCACGGTCTTGAAGCCGTTGGCGGACATGCCTAGCGCCGGTGCGACAAAATTGCCGGCTGCGCCCGAGATCACGATATCGATCGGGCCAAGCTCGTCGCGCGTGCGCGCAAGCGCCGCCTCCACCGCGCCATAGTCGCGCACATCGGCTGCCATGCCGATGGCGCTGCCGCCGGCGTCGTTGATGCTAGCCGCCGCCGCGGCGATGCGCTCGGGGTCGCGGCTGACCAGCGCCAGCCTGGCGCCCGCCTTGGCAAAATGCCGGGCGATGCCCAGGTTGATGCCGGACGAGGCGCCGGCGATAAACACGACCTTGCCGGCCAGGACGTCATCTTTGAACGCGTTGGACATGGATTTCCCTCACCAGGATGGGTTGGATGATGAAAGCGGATGGCCCGGCACGGTGGGTCGGGCGGGAAGATCAGCCGCGCCCGCGGCGCGGGCGCACGGATGGCGGGGCCGCCAGGGGTGGCAAATAGGGGAGCAGGATGGCGCGGGCTGGTGCTGGCGATGCCTCGAACATCGCCACTGGACGGCTGGAACGGGTCATGTCTGTCTCCTGGCTTTTATCTTTTGCCATTGATCTTTTAAGCGGCCTCTGACTTGGGCCTCCGACATCCTACTCCGAAGCCGTGATTCGATCACGCGCGGATCTGGCAATGACGGCACGCGCGGCGCGCAAAAGAAAAAGCCCGCACCCAAGCCGGCGTGCGGGCTGCCGTCCGCGATGGACGGGCCAGGGTGTCATGAAGCGCGCCCCCGCAGCTTCATGACGAGGTCGATGATGGTGCAAAGGCGCGTGGCGCGCATTGACCTGGGTCAAGCGCGCAGCAGCATGCCGGGATCAGGCCAGCAGCGCCGTCACCAGGTCCTTGCTGCGGGCGGCGGGCACCTGCTCGAAATGCAGCGCCGCCTCGACGTGGTTCAGGTGCTCCACCATCAGGGTCACCGCGCGCTCGGTGTCGCCGGCGCGGGCGGCCTCGATGAAGTCGCGATGCTCGTCCGAGGAGCAGGCGGCGTCGCGGCGGGACTGGTAGAGCATGGTGATCACCGCGCTGCGCAACGACAACTCCTGCAGCATGCCCGTCAGCACACCATTGCCCACCACGTCCGCCAGCATGATGTGGAAATCGCTGAGCAGGCGGGTGCGCACATGCGCATCGCTGCCGCCCAGCGCTTTCTTCTCGGCGACGAGGTGCCGGTCGATGCGCTTGTAGTCGGCGGCGGTGGCGCGCGCCACGAATTCACGCGCCAGGGCTGCCTCCAGGATGCGGCGCACCGCGAACACTTCGCGTGCCTCCTCGGCACTGGGCTTGGCCACGAAGGCGCCCTTGTCCGGCACGATCTGGATGAGCTTGTCCTTGGACAGCATCAGCAGCGCGGCGCGCACCTTGGTGCGGCTGACGCGGTAGACGCTCGCCAGGGCCTCTTCGCGCAGCTTGGTGCCGGGCGGCAGGCGGTGCGAGACGATCGCCGCGACGATGTCTTCGGCGATCGCTTCGGCGGTCATGGCAGGGTCGATATGCTCAGGCATGGTTGCGCACTTGCGCAGCGTCTCGGTAGGAGGAATCCCGAGATTCTAGCGCCCCGCGGCCGTGCCGGGCAGCGGGGATGCCCCGGGGGTAGCCAGGGCGGCCTCGTGCGGCGCCGGGCCAAAGCCCGCTTCAAGGTCGCTGGCGTCGATCCTGCCGTTGAGCACGTCGTGGGCGCGTGCCCGGTCGATATCCTTTTCCCAGGCGGCGACCACGACCGTGGCTACGCAGTTGCCGATCAGGTTGCCGACCGCGCGGGCAATGCCGATGAACCAGTCCACCGACAGCACCAGCACCAGCCCGATGGCGGGAATGGCCGGGTGCGCCGACAGCGTGGCCGCCAGGATCACGATGGCCGAGCCGGGGATGCCGTGCGCGCCCTTGGAGGTGACCAGCGCCACCGCCAGGATGCCGAGCAGGTCGCCCAGCGCCAGCGGCGTATTGGTGGCCTGGGCGATAAACACCGCGGCCAGCGTCAGGTAGATCGAAAAGGCATCCAGGTTGAAGGAGTAGCCCGTGGGGATCACCAGGCCCACCACCGATTTCTTGATGCCGAGGAACTCCAGCTTCTTCATCACCTGCGGCAGCACGCTGTCGGACGATGCGGTGCCCAGCACCACCAGCAGCTCGGCGCGCAGGTAGCGGATCAGCTTGAAGACGGAGAAGCCGCACAGGCGCATCACCGTGCCCAGCACCACCATCACGAACAAGGCCACCGCGCCGTAGAACACCAGCACCAGGTAGCCCAGCTGCTTGAGCGAGCCGATGCCGTACTTGCCCACGGTGAACGCCACCGCGCCCAGCACGCCCAGCGGCGCCAGCTTGATGATGAAGCCCATCATCTTGAACAGCGTATGCGAGAAGTTGTCGATGATCGTCACCAGCGGCTGGCCGCGCTCACCCACCAGCGACAGCGCGCAGCCGAACAGGATCGAAACCAGCAGCACCTGCAGCACGTCGCCGCTGGCGAACGCGCCCGTGATGGTGCTGGGAATCAGCTTGAGCAGGAAATCCACCATGCCCGCGCTCTTGACCTTCTCGGCGGTGTCCACATAGGCAGACATGGCCGAGGCGTCGAGCGAGGCCGGGTTCACGTTCATGCCGGTGCCGGGGTGGAAGATGTAAGCCAGCGCGATGCCCAGCGCCAGCGCGATGGTGGTGACCACCTCAAAGTAGAGCACGGCCTTGACGCCGACCCGGCCCACCTTCTTGAGCTCGCCGGCGCCGCAGATGCCGGCCACCACCACGCAGAACACGATCGGGCCGATCAGCATCTTGATCAGCTTGATAAAGGCATCGCCGAGCGGCTTGAGCTTGGCGGCAAATTCAGGGAAAAACAGCCCGAGCGCAGTCCCGAGCACCAGGGCGACGAGGACCTGGCCAAACAGGGATCGGAAGAAGCGGGAAAAGGCGGCTTGCGGGCGGCCGGAAGCCGGCCGTTGCTGGACTGCTGGGTGCATCGTTGTCTCCATGCGGACGCGTCCTAGACTTTGGCTGGCGCATCCTGTCATTGCTGCAGGAATTGCCGGTTGCCCGCGTGGCGGGACAGCCGGCCTGACGTGCCGGGCGCGTGGCCGGGTGAGGGCTGCGGCGCTTCGCGGATTGGCCCGCTTGTTGGAGCGGAATCCACGCAACTCGCTGTCCGGATCAGATTGTCCGCAGCGAATTGTCGGAACGTGGAAGCCAATATAGTGCATATCATTTTTGTATGCAATTTTTGAATTCACTGTGCTACCATGAATCGCACAAAATAGAGCTCTCGCACGAGAGTCAGGGCGCACCGGGATGGTCCGGCGGCGCCGGCCCGGCACCCGAGGCACCGCTGGCGCGGGGCTTGCATGATCCGGCGCCACCCGCATTCGCGCACTTCCAGCAGGAGACACGCATGGCAGCAACCCTCACGCCCGCTACCGAAACCGGGGCGCGCATCATGGCCTGGGCCGATACCCTGGCCGTCCACACCGAGCAGCCAGGCATGCTCACCCGCACCTATCTCACCGAGGCCCACCATGGCGCCGCCGCACAGCTCACCGAGTGGATGCAGGCTGCCGGCATGACGGTGCGCCGCGACGCGGCCGGCAACGTGATCGGCCGCTACGAGGGCACCGCGCCCGATGCGCCCGCGCTGCTCACCGGCTCGCACTTCGACACCGTGCGCGATGGTGGCCGCTATGACGGCAACCTCGGCGTGATCCTCCCGGTTGCCTGCGTGGCGCAGTGGAACCGCCAGGGCAAGCGCTTCCCGTTCGCCATCGAGGTGGTCGGCTTTGCCGAGGAAGAGGGCGTGCGCTTCAAGGCCACGCTGCTGGGCAGCCGCGCCATCGCCGGCACCTTCGACACCAATGTGCTCGACAACGTGGACGACTCGGGCAAGACCATGCGCGAAGTGATGCGCGCGGCAGGTTTCGATCCCGCCGGCCTGCCCGCCGCCGCGCATGCGCGCGAGCAGGTGCTGGCGTTCGTGGAAGTCCATATCGAGCAAGGCCCGGTGCTGCTCAACGAAGGGCTGTCACTGGGTGTCGTGACCGCGATCTCCGGCGCCACCCGTTTTATCGTGGAACTTGAAGGGCTGGCCGGCCACGCCGGCACCGTGCCGATGGACATGCGCCGCGACGCCGCCATGGCCGGCGCCGAGATCGGCCTGTTTATCGAGCGCCGTTGCAGTGGCCTGCCGGGCCTGGTCGGCACGATCGGCCAGTTCAACGTGCCTAACGGCGCCGCCAATGTGGTGCCGGGCCGCGCGGTCTTCTCCATCGACATCCGTGCCGGCGAAGACGCCGTGCGCCAGGCTGCCGTGAATGACGTGCTGGCGGAGATCGAGCGCGTGTGCGCCCGGCGCAATGTGCGCGTGCAGATCCGCAAGACCCACGAGGCCGTCAGCGTGCCGTGCGCGCCCTGGCTGCAACAGCAATGGGCGGATGCCATCGCCCGCCAGGGGCTGCCGGTGCGGCACCTGCCTTCCGGCGCCGGCCACGACGCCATGGCCATCGCGGCCATTGCCGATGTCGCGATGCTGTTTGTGCGCTGCGGCAACGGTGGCATCAGCCATCACCCCACCGAGATCATGACCGCGGAGGATGCCGCTAGCGCGGCTGCCGTGTTCAACGATTTCGTCGAGCATTTCGACAAGCATTCCGCGCCGCAGCAGTAAAGCGCCCGCATCCGCCATCCTGAAAGACTTTTTCGAGAATCAACATGACCGCAAGAGACAACGTGAACCCGCTGCAGACCACGCTCACCAACTACATCGACGCCCAGCGTCCCGCGCAGGAAGCCTTCCTCGCCGAACTGGTCAAGGTGCCGTCGGATAACCCGCCGGGCGATTGCGACGCGCACGGTGCGCGCGCCAAGGCGCTGCTCGAAGGCCTGGGCTTCAAGGTCGAAGCGCACAAGGTGCCGGACGAGCTGGTCAAGGCCGCTGGCATGATCAGCGCCACCAACCTGCTGGTGCGCAAGACCTTCGGCACGGGCGGCCCCACCATCGCCATGAACGCCCACGGCGACGTGGTGCCTCCGGGCCTGGGCTGGACCAAGGACCCGTACGGCGGCGAAATCGCCGACAGCGAGCACGGCCCGGTCATGTACGGCCGTGGCGTGGCGGTGTCCAAGTCGGACTTCGCCACCTACACCTACGCTGTGCTGGCGCTGATGGAAGCCGAAAAGCAAGGCGCCAAGCTCAACGGCACGCTGGAACTGCAATTCACGTACGACGAGGAAACCGGCGGCGACATCGGTCCCAAGTTCCTGCTCGACCAGGGCTTGAGCAAGCCGGACTACGCCATCTCGGCCGGCTTCTCCTACGGCATCACCTCGGCCCACAACGGCTGCCTGCACGTGGAAGTGACGGTCAAGGGCAAGCAAGGCCACGCCGCCATGCCGCACACCGGCGTGGACGCGATCGAAGCTGCCACCCACATCCTGCAAGCCATCTACGGCCTGCGTGCCGAGCTGGCCACGCGCAAGTCGAAGACGCTGGGCATCGATACCGCCACGCTGAACGTCGGCCTGATCAAGGGCGGCATCAACACCAACGTGGTGCCGGACCTGGTGACCTTCCGCGTCGACCGCCGCATGATCCCCGAGGAAATCGGCTTCGACGCCGAGGGTGAGCTGCGCGCCGTGGTCGAGAAGGCCGCCAAGGACCGTCCGGGCATCGAGGTCAAGGTCGAGCGCATCATCCTGGCCGAGCCGCTGTCGGAACTGCCGGGCGTGGAAAAGCTGATCGGCGCCCTGAAGGGCCGTGCCGAGGAAGTGTTCGGCGTGGAGATCCCGGTGCAAGGCGTGCCGCTCTACACCGATGCCCGCCACTACACCAAGTACGGCATCCCCACCGTGCTGTACGGCGCCGGCCCGCGCACGCTGATGGAAGCGCGCGGCCACAACTCGGACGAGAACCTGCGCCTGAACGACCTGAACCGTGCCACCAAGGTGGTGGCGCTGGCGCTGTCGGATCTGATCGGTTGATCCGTCATGGTCCCGGGGCTGATATCAGCCCCGGGACTAGAAGAGAGGGCAGGCGCTCGCCGCGCCCTCTCGTCAGCCTTGATCGCAAGATCATGCACATGACAAATATATCTACCTAGTTATATCCACTTATAATTCCTAATTGGAATTAATTCAGGGAAATCGGCTGTCTGCCGGCTTGGGGCCGGCCAGGTCTTACGGCCTGGCAGAACGCTCCACCGGCGGCGTTTCGTCCCCATCTCCCAGCGACCGCTGCATCAGCACCGTATCGATCCACTGCCCGTGCTTGAACCCGACGGACTGCAGCCGGCCGATGGTGCGAAAGCCCACCCGCTCGTGCAAGGCCAGCGAGCCAGCGCCTTCGCCGCTGGCGGTGCAGGCCACTACCGCCACCATTTGCCGCCACGGGCCGCTCTCGCAGCGCGACACCAGCGCGGCAAGCAGCGCCAGGCCAAGGCCCTGGCCCCGGTAGCGCTCGTCGATGTAGACCGAATCCTCAATGGCAAAACGGTAAGCACTGCGCGTGCGGTAGGCGCTGGCGTAGGCATAGCCCAGCACCTCGCCGCCGCGCTCGGCCACCAGGTAGGGCAGGCCCTGGCGCTTCACCTCGGCGTGACGCAGGCGGATGTCGTCCACGCCCGGCTCGACCTCCTCGAACGACGCGCGGCCGTGACGCACGTGGTGCGCGTAGATGGCCTGGATGGCGGGGATGTCGGCAGCGGTGGCGTCGCGGATCGACGGGCTGGCGCAGGCCTGGACGGCGGCGGTGGCATTGGCCACGGCCATCGGCGTGGCGGAGGCGGCGCTGAGTGTGGCGAGAGGGGCTTTCATGATGCTGGCGCGGCGAGCGGTCTGGGCGGGTAAGCCGGTTCGAGCGTAGTCGAGGCCGGGGGAAAAACGATACGTGGAGGAAAGCCGTGTTGCGGCAAGCTGCCCCGCGATGGCAAGGGCCGGGGCACGCCGCTACCTTAACGTGCGCCGATGCTATAAAGGAAGCTTCGCTGACTTATGCGGCGCATAAGAAATTCTTTGGTATGCGGCATCTCAATCCCGACTTCCTGCAGGCCTTTTCGCTGGTTTGCGATCTTGGTAGCTTCTCGGCGGCGGCCGAGCGCCTCGGCTTGAGCCAGCCGGCCGTCAGCCTGCAGGTGCGCCAGCTGGAGCAGCGTTATGGCCTGCGCCTGCTCGAACGGGTAGGGCGCCACGTGCTGCCCACCCCTGCCGGCGAAGACTTGCTGGCGCACGCGCGCGGCGTGGCCGGGGCGCTGGCCGCCGCCGATGACAGCATGGCGCGCCACGCCGGTGGTGTGATCGGCCGGGTGCGGCTGGGCACGGGCGCCACCGCCTGCATTTACCTGCTGCCTGCGGTGCTGCGCGACCTGCGCCGCGCCATGCCTGCGCTGGAGATCGTGGTCAGCACGGAAAACACCGGCGAAGCGCTCAAGGCGGTGGAAGACAACGCCCTGGACCTGGCCTTCGTGACGCTGCCAGCCTCTGGCCGGATGTTCGACATCACGCCTGTGCTGGAAGACCCGTTCGTGGCCATTGGCCCCGCCGACGATGAGCCGTTGCCCGCTACCGTGACGCCCGCCGACCTGGCTGGCCGGCCGCTGGTGCTGTTCTCGCCCGGCGGCAATACGCGCCGGCTGGTGGACGAATGGTTCCTGCGCGCCGGCATCAGCGCGCGCCCGGTGATGGAGCTCGACAGCGTCGAGGCGATCAAGGAGCTGGTGGGTGCCGGGCTGGGCTATTCGGTGCTGCCGGGCATGGCGCTGCCGCCAGGCCAGCCGCGCGCGCGGATCGCCGTGCGCCCGCTGGCCCCGCCGCTGGCGCGCACGCTGGCGCTGGTGCTGCGCCACGACAAGCCGCTGCGCGCCGGGCTGCGTGCCACCGTGGCGGCCCTGCTGCGGCTGGCGCCGGAAAGGCAAAGCCCGGCCTGAGCCGATATGCCACCTCTCGGGGGCATGCGGGCGGGCAACGCCGCTTGTATAGTGCGGGTTTCAGCCCCGATGCCGGGGCATCGGTCGAACCAGGAGTGCCGCCATGATCACCATCTATCACAACCCCCGTTGCTCGAAGTCGCGTGAAACCCTCGCGCTGGTCGAGGCAGCCGCTGGCCGGCTGGGCGAGCCCGTGGAGATCGTGGAATACCTGAAGACGCCGCCCACGTTGTCCACGCTCAAGCAGCTCCACACCATGCTGGGCGTGCCGGTGCGCGAGATGGTGCGCGACAACGAAGCGCCCTACAAGGAGCTGGGCCTGGCCGATCCGGGCCTGACCGATGCCGAGGTGCTGGGCGCGGTGGCCGACCACCCCATCCTGCTGCAACGCCCGCTGGTGGTGCGCAACCGCCGCGCCGCCATCGGCCGCCCGCCCGAGAACGTCTCCCCCTTGCTGGCCTGAGCCGGCGCCGGCATACCTTGGTCCCGGAATAAAACCGGCCCCCACCTAGGTGGGGGCCGGCCCGGTCAGGGAGGCTGAACTGCTTCAGGCGGGTCGTCTAATGAACACCCAGCCAGTGCATGGCCTCCTGGCCGAAAGCGATTGCCGCCAGGACCACCAGCAGGATCACCAGCGTCACCGCGCTCACGTAGACCGTGGCCTTGGCGACGTCGGCGTCGTCCTCCAGGGAATGCGAGCGTGTGGACTCTCGCGAGGATGCGCTCACGTGCGGCCAGTGCAACCGGCCGGCCATATGGCGCAAGTGCAGGTCGGGATGGAAACGCATGGGCGACACCTCCTGGGCGTGGCTCGCGAGGCCGTGTAAGCGTATATGGCGTGGCGCCGCGGCAGCCCTGTGACGGGGTGGGTTCGGATGCCATATACGTCTTAACTATAGCTGGCGCGGCCCAGGATGCGAGGCCGGCGCACGGCCCGCGGCAATCCGCAGGCAAACCTGCTCAGGCCGTGGGAGCCGGTGGCGCACCATCGCTTTCGGCCAAAGCTTGCGCGGCGGCCAGCGTGGCCTCCCGCGCGCGCAGCTCGGCGAGCATGTTGCAGAACAGCGCACCTTGCTCCAGCGCATCGTCAAGCGCCACATGGGTGTGCGGCAGCGGGTCCTTCCACTCGGCCGGCAGTGCCGGCTTGACGGTCTTGCGGTAGGGCAGCCCGGTCATGGCGAACCCCAGCGTCTTGATGTCGAGCGCGGCCCAGCCAAACGGCGAGCGGCCGGCAAAACGCATCATGTACCAGAACATCCAGGTGAAGTCGAAGCCAGCCGGAAAGGCCACGAAGACCGGCTTGCCGGGCAGGCTTTCCACCCACTCCACGTAGCGCACCATGGCCCGCTCGGGCGGCTCCAGGTCCTGCCGGCAGGCGGCCCAGGCTTCCGGCTGGGTTTGCCACCACTGCATCTGCGCCGGATGCCCGGCCGCGCCCGGCAGCGTTTCCAGGTTGGCCGAGAAGGTGCTCAGCACGGTCTTGTCCGCCAGCATCGCGGCGGAAGCGAACGACAGCATGGAGTGCGGCCCGGGGATGGGGCCGTCGGCCTCCACGTCGGTGCTGACATAGATTTCGGGACGGGTGTCAGGTGCCTGTCGCTTGGCCATGGCCTGCCTTGGAAATGAGGTTCGAGAAAAGCGGCGGCGGGTTTAGCCCACTAGCCCACTAGCCTGCCAGGCCACTAGGCCACATCGATCAGGTGGTCCGCCACGTACGGGTTGTTCTTGCGCTCCTCGCCAAAGGTGGAGACGGGCCCGTGGCCGGGCACGAAGGTGACGTCCTCGCCCAGCGGCCACAGATGGGTGCGGATCGAGCGGATCAGGTCGGCGTGGTTGCCGCGCGGAAAGTCGGTGCGGCCGATCGAGCCGGCGAACAACACATCGCCCACGATGGCAAGCCGGTTGGCGCGCGAGAAAAACACCACGTGGCCGGGCGTGTGGCCCGGGCAGTGGTAGACCTCCAGCGTCTCGCTGCCGAACTGCACGGTGTCGCCCGTGTCGAGCCAGCGCTGCGGCTCGAAGATCTCGGCGTGGCCAAAGCCGAAGCGGCGCGTCTGCTCGGGCAGTTGCTCGATCCAGAAACGCTCGTCCTCGTGCGGCCCCTCGATCGGGATTCCAAGCTCGCGCGCGAGCGACGCGGCGCCCGCGCAATGGTCCACATGGCCGTGGGTGAGAAAGATCTTCTCCAGCGTCACGCCGTGTTCTTTGACCGCGGCATGGATGCGGTCAAGGTCGCCGCCGGGATCGGTCACCGCGGCGCGGCCGGTGGTCTCGTCGATCAGCAGCGCGCAGTTCTGCTGGAAAGGCGTCACGGGAATCAATAGGACTTGCATGGGGCGGAATTCAGGAGGGGGAACGCGGGATATCGCGAAAGCCGCGGAAGCCGTGGAAGCCGCGGGCGCCTGATGCGCCACAACGGGCGCAACCGCCGGGACGGCCCGCGATTGGAATCGTCCTCGCATTGTAGCGTCGGGCACACTGGAACGTGCTGCGCCCGGCAGCACGGCCAAGCCATGAAGCCATGCGGGCAGCACACCGTGAAAGCCTTGCCAGGACTGGCATTGCGCCCGACCGCCGCCGAATCGGGTACGGTTTTTGCCGCGCGTTACAGACAATTCGTAACATAATCAAGACCATAGGTGTAACTGCGTGATGCTAGACTCCCGCGATGTCTTGGTTACCCCCCCATTTTCCCCGCCCCGGGCGGATCGTCCGCCTGTGCCTGCACGCCACGTGCGCGCTGGCGCTGGCCGCCTGTGCGATCCCGCCGGCGGATGAAGCGCAGGAGGGCATGCCCACTGCCGCCACGCCGGGAAGTGCCAAGGCTGCCAAGCCGGGCAAGACGGCCAAGGGCGACAAAAACGGCGGCAAGCATGGCAAGGCCGATGACGTCACCAGGGGCGAGGCGACCGATCATGCCCAGAAAGACAACGGTAACGGCTGGGGCCTGTTCCGCTGGGGCGGCGGCAACGATGCGCTGGGCGAGGGCGCCGGCCAGGGCTCGCTGGAAGGCTTGCGGCCCGACTTGGGCTCCTTTGAGCAGCGCGGCACGGCGTCCTGGTATGGCAAGGGCTTCCATGGCCGCAAGACCGCCAATGGCGAGCGCTTCGACATGCGCGCGATGACCGCCGCGCATCCCTCGCTGCCGCTCGACAGCTGGGTGCTGGTGCGCAACCTGCGCAACGGCAAGGTCGCGGTGGTTCGCATCAACGATCGCGGGCCGTATCACAGCAACCGCGTCCTCGATGTCTCCTATGGCGCCGCCAAGCGCCTCGGCTTCACCGACCACGGCTCGACCCAGGTGGAAATCCGGCGCCTGTCGCGCTCCGAGGTCGCGGCGCTGGGGCCACAGATCGCGCCGGGCGATGACGATGCGGGCGATGGCGGCGACGATGCCTCCACCGGTTCCGAGATGGCAGACAATCCCGCCAAGCCGGCGCGCACGGCCCGCAAGGCGCGCAAGCCTGCCACCACGAAGCGCAAGAGCCGTTGAGCCGGGGCGCGGACCATGCAGCCCTGCCAGGTCCGCGAGGCCGACGGCGCCAGCCTCGCGCTTGTCTCCGGCTTACTCCGTGGCTTCGTCCTCCGCGCCACCCTCGGCGCGCTGGGCCAGCGCCAGCCGGTACAGCGCATCCGTTGGCGCACCGGTAATGGCGGCGGCAAGCTTGGCAGCCCGCTTGGCCGGCAACTCGGCCAGCAGCAGGCCCAGCACCTGCTGGGCGCGGGCGTCGGGCAGGCCGGCATCCGCCGCCGCCGGTGCTGCCCCTTCCACCACCAGCACGAACTCGCCCTTGGCGCGCGACGGATCGGCGGCGAGCCAGGCCGGCGCCTCGCTCACGGGCAGCACCTTGATTTCCTCGAACAGCTTGGTCAGCTCACGGCCGATCAACAGCCGCCGGCCGGCCGGCAGCGCGGCAGCCAGCGCCGCCAGCGTGTCGGCGATGCGGTGCGGCGCCTCATACACCACCCAGGCATGGTCCAGTGTGGCCAGCCCGGCGATGGCATCGGCGCGCGCACGCGCCTTGGGCGGCAGGAAACCGGCAAAGGTGAAGCGGCCGTCACCGCTGTCGAGCATCGCGCCCGCCACCGACAACGCGGCCACCGTCGCACTCGGGCCGGGCAGCGGTACCACCGCGTGGCCCGCGGCGCGCGCCGCTTCCACCAGCCGCGCGCCCGGATCCGAGATGCCGGGCGTGCCCGCATCGGACACATAGGCGATGCGCTCGCCGGCCGCCAGCCGCGCGTTGATGCGCTCGGCCGCTTCGCGCTCGTTGTGCTCGTGCACCGCCAGCAAAGGGCGGTGCAGGCCCACGCGCGTGAGCAGTTGCCCGGTGTTGCGGGTGTCCTCGCAGGCCACGGCGTCGACCAGGCCGAGCACATGCAGCGCCCGCAGCGAGAGATCGGCCAGGTTGCCGATCGGGGTGGCCACCACATACAGGGTGCCGGACGGGTAGGACTGGCCGGCCGCCAGGGAGATCCAGTCAGTCATGCTTGAGAACTTCCGTTGAAACCATCATTCAAATCCACGATGTCGCCGACGCAGGCGCGGGGAGCCCGGGCCGAGTCGCGCGCGCTGGACTACCTGGAAAGGCAGGGCCTGGCGCTCGTGGTTCGCAATTATCGCTGCAAAGGCGGCGAGATCGACCTGATCATGCGCGCGGCCGACGGCACGCTGGTGTTTGTCGAGGTGCGCCAGCGCGCCAGCCGTGCTTATGGCGGTGCGGCGGCCAGCGTCACGCCCGCCAAGCAGCGGCGCATCCTGCTGGCGGCGGCGCATTACCTGGCGGCGCAGGCAGGACAGGGCTTCGAGCCGCGCTGCCGGCTGGATGTGGTCGCGCTGGAGCCGGGCCGCCTCGAATGGATCCGCGACGCGTTCGATGCTGGCGCGGCGCAATGAAGCGGCAGGCAGCCCAGGCGCCTGCGTCATAATGCAGCGGTATCTTGCGGCGCATGCCGTATTTGAAAAGCGTTTGAAAACAAGAAGGCCGATCGAGCCATGCATATCGATAGCATCCAGCAGCATTTCTTCGACAGCGCGGAGACCAAGCGCCAGGCCGCCACGGTGATGGCGCCGCACATCGCCGCGGCGATCGAGCGCCTGGTTGGCGCGCTCACCAGCGGCAACAAGATCCTGGCCTGCGGCAACGGTGGTTCCGCCGCCGATGCCCAGCATTTCGCGGCCGACCTGATCGGCCGCTTCGAGCGCGAGCGCCCGGGCCTGGCGGCCATCGCGCTGACCACCGACAGCTCCATCCTCACCGCCATCGGCAATGACTACGATTTCAGCGTGGTGTTCTCCAAGCAGGTGGAAGCGCTCGGCCAGCCGGGCGACGTGCTGCTCGCCATGTCCGCCTCCGGCAACGCCGCCAACGTGATCGCCGCGGTGCTGGCCGCCAAGCAGCGGGACATGAGCGTGGTGGCGCTGACCGGCCAGGGCGGGGGCGAGCTCGCCGGCCTGCTCGACGAATTCGACGTCCACCTGTGCGTGCCCAGCGAGCGCGCGGCGCGCATCCAGGAAGTGCACCTGTTGACCCTGCATTGCCTGTGCGACGGCATCGACGAAGCGTTGCTGGGCGAGGGGTAAGGCCTGCGCCCACCCAAGCTCGCCGCGCGGCGCTGCCGCCTTTTGCCACCACAGCCCTTTTTTTGCCTCACCGCTTTCAGCAAGGACCGCATGACGACTCTGCCCAACCCGCGTGAATCCCGCGCCGCCCGGCTGACCGGGCACCTGCCGCGCCTGGCCCGCACCGCCGCCATGATGGCGGCCCTGACCGTCGCGGCCACGCAGCTCGCCGGCTGCTTTCCGGTCATCGCTGCCGGCATGGCCAGCGGCGTGACCATGGCCACCGACCGCCGGCCCACCGCCACCCAGACCATCGACCGCGGCCTGCAGCTCGAAGCCGAGAACACGCTGAACTCGCGCTACAACGGCCAGGCCCGCGTGAGCGTGTCGGTCTTCAACCGCAAGGTGCTGCTGACAGGCGAGGCCAAGGACAACACGGTCAAGCAGCAGATCGAGCAATACGTAAAGGGCCTGCCCAATGCGCGCGAAGTGGTCAACGAGCTCGAGATCGTCTCGTCGCCGTCGTTCGTCACCCAGAGCCAGGACACCTTTATCACAAGCAAGGTCAAGACCATGCTGGTCACCGCCGATGGCGTGCCCTCGAACTCGATCAAGATCGTCACCGAGAAGGGCGTCGTCTACCTGCTCGGCGTGGTCACGCCGCCCGAGGGCGAGCGCGCCACCGATGTGGCGCGCAATGCCAGCGGCGTGGTCAAGGTGGTCAAGGCATTCGACTATGTGACCGAAGCCGAGGCGGCCAGGCTCGACGCTGCCTCCACCGGGCGGACCACGCCGCCAGACGCAGCGCCCGCCACACCTGGTACGCCAGCACCGGCGCAGTCGGCGCCCGCGCAAACCGCACCCGACGCCGCCAGCGGCGCCACGACCAGCCCGGTGGCATCGCCCGTTGCCTCGCCGGTGGCATTGCCGCCCGGCCGTAACCTGCCCTGAACGGCCGCGCGCGAAAGGCGGCCCGCCAGGCTCCCGCCTTTCGCGCAGCGCCCGCCGACTCTGCTGGCTGCTGCCGGCCGCCGCCCGCGCCTGAGAGCAGCCGGCGCAGTTCGATCTGCGGATTTCGCATCACATGCGCGCGCTGCGCTGTGCTAGGGTTGGCACGCCCTCGCGGCGCGACCCCGGAGCGAACACCATGAACCAGACCCTCACACCAGCTGCCCTGCCTACGCTAATAGCGTTAATAGCGCTGACGCTGCTGGCCCTGCCTGCCTGCGCGCGCGCGCAGGCGACCGACGCCACCGCGCTGCAGGCGCGCAACTGGGCCGCCGCCTGCGCCGGCTGCCACGGCCCGGCCGGCCGCGCGCCTGCGGGCAGCGTGGTGCCGGCACTCGCCGGGCGCAGCCAGTCCGAGCTGGTCCGCCAGCTGCAGGACTTCAAGCAAGGCAAGCGCGAGGCCACCGTGATGCAGCAGATCGCCAAGGGCTACAGCGACCAGCAGATCGAGGCCATCGCGGGCTGGTTCGCCGCCGTGCGCTAACCCTGCAACCCGGCAAGGAGATTTCCAGATGCAACGACGTGAGTTTCTCGGCACGCTGGCCGGCGCGGCCATGTTCGGCACGCTCGGCGCGCAGGCCGCGACCCGCAGGGCAAAGGTGGTGGTGGTGGGCGGCGGCTATGGCGGCGCCACTGCCGCGCGCTACCTGCGCGAATGGAGCACGCAGGGCATCGAGGTCACCCTGGTCGAGCCCAACGCCAGCTTTGTGTCCTGCCCGCTATCCAACCTGGTGCTCGCCGGCAGCAAGCGCATCGACGACATCACCTTGTCCTACGATGCGCTGGCAAAGCGCCACGGCGTCAAGGTCGTGCGCGACCACGTCAGCGCCATCGACGCCGCGCGCCGCGAGGTACGCCTGGCAGGTGGCGGCACGCTCGCCTACGACAAGCTGGTGCTCTCACCTGGCGTGGACGTGCTCTCCGGCGAGATCCCGGGCCTTGCCCAGCCCGGCGGCGACCAGATCCTGCACGCCTGGAAGGCCGGCCCGCAAACGGTGGGCCTGCGCCGCCAGTTGGAGGCCATGCGCGACGGCGGCACCTTCGCCATCAGCATTCCGCTGGCGCCGTATCGCTGCCCGCCTGGCCCCTATGAGCGCGCCTGCCTGGTCGCGGACTATTTCACCCGGGCCAAGCCGCGCAGCAAGGTGCTGATCCTTGACGCCAATCCCGACGTCACCTCCAAGGCAGCGCTGTTCAAGCAGGTCTGGGCCACGCGCTACCAGGGCATGGTCGAGTACCGGCCGCAGTACAACGCCGTCGATGTGGACCCTGTCACCCGCACGCTCAAGTTCGAGGTGCAGGACGACGAGCGCGCCGAAGTGCTCAACCTGCTGCCGCCGCAGCGGGCCGGGGCCATCGCCGTTGCAAGCGGGCTGGCCACCGCCAACGGCCGCTGGTGCGAGGTCGATTTCCTCACCTTCGAATCCAAGGCCGCGCCCAATATCCACGTGCTCGGCGATGCCATCCAGATTGCGCCGCTGATGCCCAAATCGGGCCATATGGCCAACCAGCATGGCAAGGTGGCGGCCGCTGCTATCGTGTCGCTGCTAGCCGGCCACGCGCCCAACCCCGAGCCGCTGTACAACAACACCTGCTATAGCTTCACCTCAGAGCGCGAAGCCATCCATATCGCCAGCGTGCATCGCTACGATGCCGCGCAGAAGACCATGGTCACGGTGCCCGGGTCAGGCGGGCTGTCGGCGGCGCCGAACGCGCTGGAAGGCACCTATGCGCAGGCGTGGGCGGATGCCATCTGGGCCGACATGCTGGGCTGAGGGCAGTCCGCGGCAGTCACGATCTGCGTTGTCGTGCTGGAGAACACCACGGGCTTCGCTTCAAGTGGTTCCTGGCTAAGCCACCCTCTCCCCCTGAGGGGAGAGGGAGAGACAGCCTTCGTCATGGCGCGCGGCTATGGCCCGTTCGGCGGCTTCGGCTATGCGAAGGGGTAAACACTATATGCGCAATTACGCATATACGAATATATTGAACGGCATGGATGAGATGGATCGCGTGTTCGAGAAAGTGTCGGGGTATTTCAGCCTGCTGGCAGAGCCCACCAGGCTGAAGATCCTGCACGCCCTGTGCGATGGCGAGAAGCCGGTGGGCACCGTGGTGGAGACGGTGGGATCGTCGCAGACCAATGTGTCGCGCCATCTCACCGCGATGTACCGCGCGGGCGTGCTGTCGCGCCGCAAGGAGGCCAACCTCGTGTTCTACGCCATCGAGGACGAGAGCGTGATCGAGCTGTGCCGCACGGTCTGCGTGCAGGTCGCCAGCCGGCTGGAAGACAACGCTTTGCCAGCCAGCATGGTCGATCGCTTCATGCCGCAGGCCACCCCGGCACCGCGCCGGCGCAGCCGCTGAGCAACGCGCCGGGTGCCAGGCAGCAACGCTCGCACCAAGGTTCGACGGCAGCCGTCCGCTTGCGCGGGCGCTGACCCACAACAGGTTCGCCGACGGTGCCTCTGGCGCCGCACGCGCGAGCCGGAGGAGACCGCAGTGCCGCAACAGAGCCGCCCCGGGCGCATCGTGCGTGCGCCGGAGCATTTCGTCAGCGCCTCGCTGCAGCAGGACATCACGCAGCATGGCGTAGGCGCGTCCGACAGCCCTCGCCGCGACTTCCTGCGCAAGAGCTTCCTGGGCGCCGCAGCCGCGCTGGCCGCTGGCGTCGCCAGCCGGGCCCGCGCAGCGGATGGCGTTGCCGGCGACGACGCCATCCTCACCCCGCAACCCTGGGCCACCACGCTCGGCCAGCCGGTTGCCGCGCATCCCTACGGCCAGCCGTCGCCGTTCGAGAAAAACCTGGTGCGCCGCGAGTCGCCAGGCCTGACGCGGGTATCGGCGGCCTCGGTCTCCTTTGCCCCGCTGCAAGGCTTCTTCGGCATCATCACGCCCAACGGCCTGCACTTCGAGCGCCATCATCAAGGCTGGCAGGACATCGATCCGGCCCGCCACCGCCTGATGATCAACGGCCTGGTGAAGGCGCCACGCGTCTACACCATGGACGACCTGATGCGCCTGCCCGCGGTGTCGCGCATGCACTTCATCGAGTGCGGGGCCAATACCGGCATGGAATGGGGCAACGTGGCGGTGCCCACGGTGCAATACACCCACGGCATGCTGTCGTGCTGCGAGTTCACCGGCGTGCCGCTCAAGGTCCTGCTCGACGATGCCGGCGCGGACTTCAAGCGCGGGCGCTATCTGCTGGCCGAGGGCGGCGACGGTTCAGGCATGACCCGCACCATCCCGATGGCGCTGGCCGACGAGATCATCGTCGCCTGGGGCATGAACGGCGAGATGCTGCGCCCCGAAAACGGCTACCCGCTGCGGCTGGTGGTGCCCGGCGTGCAGGGCGTGTCGTGGGTCAAGTGGCTGCGCAGGCTGGAGCTCGGCGATCAGCCGTGGAACACCAAGGACGAGACCGTGCACTACGTGGACATGATGCCCGACGGCATGCTGCGCCAGTACACCTCGATCCAGGAGTGCAAGTCCGTCATCACCACGCCCTCCGGCGGGCAGCAGCTGGTGGGGCGCGGCTTCTACAACATCAGCGGCCTGGCGTGGTCCGGGCGCGGGCGCGTGAAGCGCGTCGATGTCTCGGTCGACGGCGGGCGCAACTGGCGCACCGCAAGGCTGGAAACGCCCGTGCTGTCCAAATGCCTGACGCGCTTCAACCTGGACTGGGTGTGGGACGGCTCCCCGGCCATCCTGCAGAGCCGCGCCCTCGACGAGACCGGCTACGTGCAGCCCCGCCTGGCGCAGCTGCGCGCGGTGCGGGGGGCGCGCTCGATCTATCACAACAACGCCATCCAGAGCTGGCAGGTGGCCGATGGCGGCGAGGTCTCCAATGTCCACGTTGACTAGCGCCGGGCGCGCGGCACTCCTGGCCATCGCCGCCGCGCTGTGCGGGCCAGCGGCGATGGCCGCCGCGCCGGACGGCAGCGCGCGTGCGGCGCTCGGCCGCACTGCCACGCCGGCAGAGGTCAAGGCCTGGGATATCGATGTGCGCCCCGACTTCCAGGGCCTGCCCAAGGGCAGCGGCATGGTGTCGCAGGGACAAACAATCTGGGACGGCAAATGCGCCTCGTGCCATGGCGACTTCGGTGAGTCCAACGAGGTGTTCTCGCCCATCGTCGGCGGCACCAGCGCCGAGGATATCCAGCGTGGCCGGGTGGCCTCGCTGACCGGCAACCAGCCGTACCGCACCACGCTGATGAAGGTCAGCACGGTCAGCACCCTGTGGGACTACATCCACCGTGCGATGCCGTGGAACGCGCCCCGGAGCCTGTCCGCCGACGACGTCTACGCAGTCACGGCCTACCTGCTCAACCTGGGCGATATCGTGCCGGCGGACTTCACGCTGTCGGACGGCAATATCGCCGAAGTGCAGCAAAAAATGCCGAACCGCAATGGCATGACCCTGCAGCACGGCCTGTGGCCCGGGCGGGGCCAGGCGGATACGCGCAATACGGCGTGCATGAAGGATTGCGCGCCCACGGTCAAGATCGTGTCGACCATGCCGGCCTATGCCCGCGATGCCCACGGCGACCTGGCGGCGCAACAGCGCACCGTAGGGCCCACGCGCGGCTGGGCTGCCGGCGGCGGCGCCAGCACACCCGCGGCCGCCACCCCGGCCACACCCGGCGAGACGGCGGGTGCGAAGCTGGCCAGCCAGTACCAGTGCATGGCCTGCCATGCCACCGATCGCAAGCTGGTCGGTCCGAGCTTTGCCGAGGTCGCGCGCAAGTACAAGGGGCAGGATGCACAGGACGCGCTCGTCCACAAGATCCGGGCAGGCGGGCAGGGCGCCTGGGGCAGCATGCCGATGCCGCCTCAGGCGCAGATTCCCGATTCCGACCTGCGCACCGTGGTGGGGTGGATTCTTGAGGCAAAATAGCGGACTGGCCGCCCCGTGGCGCGGCCAGCGCGCCGCCGCGCCGGCCGTGCCGACAGGCAACACTGGCAGCGAGCGGGCTTTTCGCCGTCCCCACGGCTCTTCAAAGTTCGGAGCATATCCATGAAGCAGTTTGTCATCGCAACGCTGATGCTGGCTTGCGCCGCCTCGGCCAACGCGGCAGTCGATGCCGCCAAGGCCCAGGAAATCGCCAACAAGAACGCCTGCATGGGCTGCCACCAGGTCGACAAGAAGCTGGTTGGCCCGGCCTACAAGGACGTGGCGGCCAAGTACAAGGGCGACAAGAACGCGCTGGCAACGCTGACCAAGAAGGTCAAGAGTGGTGGTGCTGGCGTCTGGGGCCCGGTGCCGATGCCCGCCAATGCCGCTTTGAGCGACGCCGACCTGAAGACGGTCGTGGAGTGGGTGCTGGCAGGCGCCCCGGCCAAGTAAGCACAGCCAGGGCAAGCCCTGCCCGGACCGGTTACGGCTTCGGGACCAAAGGGGCGCCGATGGCGCCCCTGTGCGAGGGCGGCAATGCACCGCCCGCTGCGGCGCGAAAAAGGCGCGGCAGGCCAACAGAAAACCAAGCCGGAACGGAAAACGCAGGAGAAGAGGAAACAATGCATTCAAAACGACGAGACGTATTGCGGGTCACCTCCGTGCTCGCACTGATGGCCGCCACCGGCCTGATCAGCAAGGCGCAGGCGGCGGAGTGGAACAAGACCGCCTTCGACGGCAAGAGCGTGGCCGACGTCATCAAGGCATTTGGCGGCAGCGGCACCGAGAAGAGCACCGCCATTGTCTTTACCGCCCCCGACATCGCCGAGAACGGCGCCGTGGTGCCGGTCGCCGTGACCAGCAACATCCCTGGTACCGAGCAGATCGCCATCCTGGTGGAAAAGAATCCCAACACGCTGGCAGCGGATTTCATCATCCCGGCCGGCACCGAGCCCTTTGTCTCCACGCGGGTGAAGATGGGCCAGACCTCGATGGTGTACGCCGCCGTCAAGGCCGGCGGCAAATGGTACGTGGCGTCCAAGGAAATCAAGGTGACGCTGGGTGGCTGCGGCGGCTGAGGCCACGCTCCCATCCACCCAAGCGGATTTCCCGCCCCACCATTACCTGAAAGAGGAAAGAACATGGCAGACCCGATGCGCGTACGTGCCGCCGAGAGCGGCGGTGTGGTCGACGTCAAGATCCTGATGAAGCACGACATGGAAACCGGCCAGCGCAAGGACGCGTCCGGCAAGATCATTCCCGCCTGGCATATCCAGAGCGTGACGGCACAGTGCAAAGGCAAGGACGTATTCCAGGCCCAGTTCGGCCCGGCGGTATCCAAGGATCCCTTCCTGAACTTCAAGTTCAAGGGCGGCGCCAAGGGCGACAAGGTCACGGTGACCTGGGTCGACAACCGCGGTGACAAGCGGACCGACGAAGCGACCATTTCCTGATCGAACCGGGTACGGGTCAGTACCGGCCTGGCCGAGCGGGCAGCGGCATCCTCTGCTATGGTTCAGGTCGAATGTCGGGCTCGGGCCGGCGCATGGTGCGCGCGGGGGCGCGACCGGAAGGATAGCAATCATGCGGCGAGCATTTATTCGAGCAACGGCGGCGCTGGCGGCGATCGGCCTGGCCGCCAAGGCGGCGGCGCAAGCGGCGCCGGCGGCCGCCGGCAAGGGCGGGCGCGTCAAGGTGGTCTACCAGTTGTCCGAAGGCACGGACCAGGCGGTGCGCGCCATGGCTAACCTGCGCAACCACCTGAACGCCGCGCCGGATACCAAGATCGTGGTGGTGGCGTTTGGCTACGGCGTGGACTTCATCGTGGAAGGCGCGCGTGACGCACGTGGCAACACCTTCGAGGCGGCGGTCGGCGCGCTGGCCAGTTCCGGCGTCGAGTTCCGCGTTTGCCGCAATACGCTCATGGCGCGCAAGATTCCGGAGTCCAGCCTGCTGATGGAAGCCAAGGTGGTACAGGCTGGCGTGGTGGAAGTGGCCAAACTGCAGTTCGATGAAGGCTATGCCTATATCAAGCCGTAAATACGCAAGCCGTAAATACAGGATGTAAGCAGACAGGTTGTAAGCAGCACCCGCGCAAGAGCCGGCCCGCACCGGGCGCCGATAACGGGAAGACAAGCCATAAGATGGGCCCGCGCGGCCTGGCGCCACACGGCGGCAGGCTCCCGAGGCCCCGAGGAGAAGCCCCATGAACACGATCAGACGCCGCCACACCGGCGCCGCGCTGGCGCTGGCCGGCACCGTGGCGCTCGCCGCCGCCGCGGTGCACGCCCAGGGCAGCACCGCCGAGGAAATCGCCAAGTACCGGCAGATGCTCGCCGAGGGCAACCCCGCAGAATTGTGGGAAGCCGCCGGCGAGGAACTCTGGAAAAAGCCCGCCGGCCCCAAGAACGCCTCGCTCGAGCAATGCGACCTGGGTAAGGGCCCCGGCGTGACCAAGGGCGCCTACGCCGAGTTGCCGCGCCTGTTCAAGGATACCGGGCGCGTGATGGACCTGGAGCAACGCCTGGCCTACTGCCGCGTGACGCTGCAGGGCCTGACCCAGGAAGAGGCCCTGAAGAATCCCTTCGCCTCCACCGGCAAGCCCTCCGACATCGAGCGCCTGGTGGCCTTCGTGGCCGGCGAGTCGCGCGGCATCAAGATGAACGTGGAGCTGAACCATCCCGAAGAAAAGCGCGTGTACGCCCTCGGCCAGAAGATGTTCTTCTACCGTGGCGGCGCCTACGACTTCGCCTGCGCCACCTGCCACGCCGTGGACGGCCAGCGCATCCGCCTGCAAGAGCTGCCCAACCTGCTGACCAAGCAAGGCGCGCAAGCCGCGTACACCACGTGGCCCGCCTATCGCGTCTCGCAGGGCGAGGTACGCTCGATGCAGCACCGCCTCTATGACTGCCTGCGCCAGCAGCGCTTTCCCGAACCCGCCTATGGCTCCGACGTGATCACCGCGCTGAGCCTGTTCCTTGCCAGGAACGCAAACGGCGGCACGTACGACGGTCCGGCCATGAAGCGCTGAGGCAAGGGAGAGCAGAGATGAAACAAGCGCATAAATACGCACAAGGCACGCTGGCCACGTTCGCCATGCTGGCCTGCATGGGTGGCATGGCTCACGCGGAGGACAGCGCCAAGCCGGCCAAGGCCACAAAGCCTGCGAATGTCACCGCCAAGGTCGCCGCCGTCAGCGACGCCGACATGAAGAAGCTGATCGAAAGCTCCTTCACCTCCAAGGGCCCCGCCACGGTCGAAGGCGTGCTCGATCGCGACGCCATGCAGAAGGCTTGCAGCGACTACCCCGACCGCTCCAAGGTGCCGGCCGCGGTGGCCAGGAAGATCGAGGCCGCCGAGTTCAAGCAGATCAAGTACCCCGCCGACAAGCAATGGCTGGGCGACTGGAAGGAAGGCGAGAAGACCGCCCAGAACGGGCGCGGCATGCAGTTCTCCGACGCAGTCGGCAGCCCCAACGGCGCCAACTGCTACGCCTGCCACCAGATGACCAAGGCCGAGATCTCGTTTGGCAATATCGGCCCGTCGCTGTACCAGTACGGCAAGCTGCGCGGCGACTCCGAGGCGGTGATCAAGTACACCTGGGGCAAGATCTGGGATTCCAGCGCGTTCGCGGCCTGCTCCAACATGCCGCGCTTCGGGCACAAGGGCATCCTCACCGAGCAGCAGATCCGCGACGTGATGGCACTGCTGCTGGACCCCGCCTCGCCGGTCAACCAGTAAGGCTGCGCAATGACACCCAGCCGCATGGCAGGCTCCCTCCGGCGCGCGCGCGTGCTGCTGCTTGCCGCACTGGCCTGGAGCGGCGCGGCCGCCGCGCTGGAGGTGGGCGACACCGTGCGCCTGCCGCCGGTGCAGTTGCTCGACGGCCGGGTCGTGACGCCCGCCGACCTGGCCGGCAGGCCGCTGGTGGTGGAAGTCTGGGCATCGTGGTGCCCCTTCTGCGCACTGCAGAACCCGCGCCTGCAAAAGCTCTTTGAGAGCACCGGCGGCGCGCGCGGCGGGCTGCAGGTGCTGGCGGTCAGCATCGACAAGGACCCTCGCGACGCCACTACCTACATGGCGAAACACGGCTACACCTTCCCGGCCGCGATGGACACCCCCGCGCTGCGCGCCGCGCTCGGCAAGCGCCGCGGCCTGCCCGAGCTGTACGTGATCGACGCCCACGGCAAGGTCGTGCAGAAGGAGGTCGGCGAGATGCTGGAAGAGGAAGTCGCGGCGCTGGCCAGGTACGCCACGCCAACGCAGAAGTAGCCGCATTGGCTATATCGGCCACATCGGCCACAAGATGCCGGGTCGCAGGTCGCAAGAGCCAGACACCGGCGCATGACATGCACAGGACGAGACAATGAACCGACGCGAGTTCCTGCAGGTGCTGGCTATCGCCGGCGCCGGCGGCATGACCTTTCCCGCCACCGACGCGCAAGCCGCGCAGGCCGCCGGCAAGCTCTATGACGTGCCGCGCTTCGGCAATGTGCACCTGCTGCATTTCACCGATTGCCACGCACAACTGCGCCCGCTGCATTTCCGCGAGCCCAACGTCAACCTCGGCGTGGGCGACTACGCGGGCAAGCCGCCGCACCTCGTCGGGCAGGCCTTCCTGCGCCACTACGGCATCGCCCCCGGCAGCGCGCAGGCCCACGCCTTCACCTATCTCGATTTCACCGAAGCCGCGCGCCGCTACGGCAAGGTTGGCGGCTTCGCCCACCTCGCCACGCTGGTCAAGCAGCTCAAGGCCGGGCGGCCCGGCGCGCTGCTGCTCGACGGCGGCGACACCTGGCAGGGTTCCGCCACCGCACTGTGGACGCGCGGGCAAGACATGGTCGACGCCGCGCTGGCGCTGGGCGTGGACGTGATGACCCCGCACTGGGAGATGACGCTCGGCGCCGAGCGCGTCACCGAGATCGTTGAGCGCGACTTCAAGGGCAAGGTCGCCTTCCTGGCGCAGAACATCAAGACCAACGATTTCGGCGATCCCGTCTTCGACCCCTACGTGATCCGCGAGATGAACGGCGTGCCGGTGGCCATCATTGGCCAGGCGTTCCCCTACACACCGATCGCCAACCCGCGCTACTTCACGCCAGACTGGACCTTTGGCATCCAGGAAGAAAACCTGCAGCAGGTCATCGACCAGGCGCGCGGCAAGGGCGCGCAGGTGGTCGTGCTGCTGTCGCACAACGGCATGGACGTGGACCTCAAGCTCGCCTCGCGCGTGCGCGGGCTCGACGCTATCCTCGGCGGCCACACGCACGACGGCATGCCGGCGCCGGTGCCAGTCAGCAACGCCGGGGGCACCACGCTGGTGACCAACGCCGGCTCCAACGGCAAGTTCCTCGGCGTGCTCGACTTCGACGTCAAGGGCGGCAAGGTCAGCGGCTTGCGCTACCGCCTGCTGCCGGTCTTCGCCAACTATCTCGCAGCCGATCCCGCCATGGACGCGCTCATCGCCAAGGTGCGCGCGCCGTATGAGAAGCAACTCGGCGAAGTGCTGGCGCGCAACAGCGGCCTGCTATATCGACGCGGCAACTTCAACGGCACGTTCGACCAGTTGATCCTGGACGGCCTGATGGACGTGCAGGGCGCCGAGATCGCCTTCTCGCCGGGCTTTCGCTGGGGCACCACGCTGCTGCCCGGGCAGGCCATCACCATGGAACACCTGATGGACCAGACCGCCATCACGTATCCCCACACCACCGTCACCGCGATGAGCGGCGAGACCATCAAGACCATCCTCGAAGACGTGGCCGACAACCTGTTCAACCCCGATCCCTACTACCAGCAAGGCGGCGACATGGTGCGCGTGGGTGGCCTGCAATACACCATCGACCCCACCGCGTCGATGGGAAAACGCATCACCGAGATGCGCCTCAAGGGCCAGCCCATCGACGCCGCCAAGACCTACAAGGTAGCCGGCTGGGCACCCGTCTCGGAGGACGCCCGCCAGAGCGGCAGCCCGCCGATCTGGGACCTGATGGCCCAGTGGCTGCGCGCCTCCGGCGAGGTCACCGCCCGCCCGTTGAACCTGCCCACCGTGCGCGGCATGACCGGCAACGCAGGCATGGCAACGTGATTGAACAGCCGCGAAAAACTGAGCTACAATCGTTCGTCACGGGCCGATAGCTCAGCTGGGAGAGCGCTGCGTTCGCAATGCAGAGGTCGGGAGTTCGATCCTCCTTCGGTCCACCAGGATTCGCAGTACAAGACAACGCACTACGTTTAACGACGTAGTGCGTTTTTTGTTTTGGGGGTACGGCATTCCCTGATGCGCCCGCAGGGCACACGTCGTTCTCACGGCTCACCGCGGTTACTCGCGGCGCGTCTTTTGCGAAACCGGGACCACCGACGGATTTGCGGCCGTGGGTGCCGGTGCGGACGGCGCCGGGGACGGCCTGATCTGCGGGCTAGGCGAATGCGGCAACCGCACGGGTGCGATGCCCTCGGATCCCAGCAGCGCCTGGCCGTTGTCATAGCCGGTGGAGACGGCTTCGAGGTAACCCTGCGCAAACGTCTGCTCGGGCGTGACCAATGACTGGGCTGGTGCGGGGGGCTGGGCATAGGCGATGCTGTTCGCGCATAGCGCGAGCACGCGCATCAACAGGACACCTCGGCGCAGCGTTCGCATCCCTGCCTGCATGCGCGAGCAGGGCAGGCTCTCTCGTGGTGCATTGCGGTTGATCTTCATGACGGTTCTCCAAAGGAGCGATGGCTCCGGGTGGGACGGTGGGAACGTGGAAGGAAACGAGCATCGGCGCCGCGCTCTGAACCCTTAACCGCATGGACCATGCCATCCGCCTGGCGGCGCCAATAGCGCAGGCGTCGCCACTTTTCCGGGTAAACCTGTTGGAGAACGACAGACACGCAGGCTGGCCGCGGTTGGGCAGGACACAACATGCGATCGATGAAAGCGAGAGGCGACTATCCCGGCCGGGCTGTGGATAACCTGGCAAAACCCTGGGGATAAGCGGGCAGGAAAGCTGTGCCCGGGCTGGGGGTGGGTTGTGGGGTGTATACGAACAACTTCGAGGCGATTTTCTCTCGCCACGTATACGTCCGGTAGATATCCCGCGAGATCAGGGTATTCCCTAGGGTTTATCCTATTCGCAAGTCATTGAGCAGAAAGGGAAAAACCGGCTTATCCACGGGAAAACGGGCCGTTTACCTACTACTACTATATTGGTATACGTAAACAATAAAGAAAGACATAGGGCAACCATTGCGCGGGGCGTATACGTTGCCCGCCTTTGTTGCAGCGCTTCGCACGTATACCTGCACGGGCATCCTCGCCAGCAGGTATACGTGCCGCCGTCGCGTGCTACCGTCGCCTGCCCGACGTTTACCTCACCTTCGCGGCACCTTGAACGCTTGCCTTGCGCGCAAGGCCTCCTCTCGCGTCGCACAGCCTTCCCGGTGATCGTTGACCAGGCCCATCGCCTGCATCAGCGCGTACATCGTGGTGGGGCCGACAAAGCGCCAGCCGCGTTTTTTCAGGTCCTTGGACAGCGCGGTGGATTCCGGCGAGATGGCCATGGTGCGCAGCACTTCCGGCGTCAGCAGCTTGGGGCGGCTGGCCGGATCGGGCTCGAAGCGCCAGAAGTACGCGGCCAGCGACGGCTCTGTCTCCAGCAGTTCCAGGGCGCGCTGCGCGTTGTTGATCGCCGCCTCGATCTTGCCGCGGTGCCGCACGATGCCGGCGTCGCCCAGCAGCCGCTGGATATCGCCTTCGCCGAAACGGGCCACCTTTTCAATCTCGAAGTTGGCGAAGGCGCGGCGAAACGCCTCGCGCTTGCGCAGGATGGTGAGCCAGCTCAGGCCGGCCTGGAAACCTTCCAGGCATAGCTTCTCGAACAGGCGCCGGTCGTCGTCAACGGGAAAGCCCCATTCGTTATCGTGGTAGTGGCAGTAGTCTTCCAGCGTGCCGCACCAGCTGCAGCGCTGGCGCTCCGTGTCCGCCACGGTGTTAGTAGCCGGTAGCGCCGCTTTCTTCGCTGCTTTCGGTGCCACGTTCTTCGGCGCCGTCGTCGGCACCTTCTTCGGCCCCTTTGTTGTCACCTTTTTTGTTACGTTGCTATCTGTTGCCATGGGTGCGGTCTCCTTCGATCTGTCATCTTAAAGCGACTCGCGCGGCATGTCGCGCCCACGCGGCCTCGGGGCGCATTTGCTACGATGCCGCCCGTAAAGGACGAATTGATTAAGAGGACTGACATGGAAAAACGACTGGCGACCATCGAAGAAGACGGCTGGCAGCTCGACGACGGCGAGGTCATCGGCGAGGCGCACCCCGAGACGTTCTGGGTGCCGGCACTGGCGGAGCGCCAGGCCCTGCAGGCCGGCCAGCTGGTGAAGCTGATCTTTCGCATCGTCACTGCTGACGAGCAGGACCGCGAGGAGCAGCACGTGGAACGCATGTGGGTGGTCGTGACCGGCCGTGAGGGCGATCTCTACAGTGGCGAGCTGGACAACCAGCCTTATTGCACAGAGGAAATGGCGCCCGGCATGCCGCTCTGGTTCGAGGCGCGGCATGTGATCAATATCCATAAAGAGGGCGAAGAAGAATAACCCGCCCCGGTTAAGCGCCCAGCCGGCGCATATCGACTGGAATCGCCCGGAATCGCCTGGAAATGTCGGTCTGGCGTTACACTGGACATGCATGATGCAGGCGGTGATGGGTGCCGGCAAACGCAGTATCCGCACCAACGGCCGCCGCCTTCCCCAACCTTCTTAGGCGAAACCTCATCTGATGCGCTGGATATTCGGGGTGATTGGCTTGGTGCTCGGCATGGTGGCGGCCGGGTTTGGCGGTGCGCTGACGGGCGCGGTCCTGGGCTTCGGTTTTGGCTGGATGGTCAGCGACCGGCCCACCCGGCCTCCTGGTGAGGGCGAAGCGCAGGGCGCGGCGGCGGCTCCGCTCGAAGCCCGCGTGCTGCGGCTCGAGCAGGAGCTGTCCACGCTCAAGCGCGAGCTGGCGAGCCTGCGCGGCGAGAGCATGGGCACCCCATCGGCCACATCGACCCTTGGCGCAGCGCCGGGTACGGTTGCCGCCAGCGATGTCCCGTCCTTCGAGCCGGCTGCCAGCGTCGCCGTGCCAGTGCCGTCCATCCCGGCGGCGATCCCGATCCCGGTTGAGGCGGCACCCGTGCCGAACTCCACGCCAGCTCCGCCGCTGGCACCCGCTCCCGCACCTGTAAGCGCGCGCCACATCGAACCACCGCTTTCGTCCACGCTCGGGCCGGGCGAACCCGATTTCGTCGAGCGCGCGATATCCGCCGCGCGCGGCTGGCTGCTTGGCGGCAACAGCGTGGTGCGGGTGGGCATCCTGATCCTGTTCTTCGGCGTGGCGTTCCTGCTCAAGTACGCCTCCGACAACGCCATGCTGCCGGTCGAGTTCCGGCTGGCTGGCGTGGCGGCCGGCGCGGTGCTGCTGCTGCTGGCGGGCTGGCGCCTGCGCGAGCGGCGCGCCGCCTATGCGCTGGTGTTGCAGGGCGGTGGCGTGGGCGTGCTGTATCTCACCGTCTTCGCCGCCACCAAGCTCTATGGCCTGCTGCCGGCCGCGGCCGCGTTCGCGCTGATGGTGGTCATCTGCGCGCTCGCCGGCGGCCTCGCGGTGCTGCAGAACGCCCCGGCGCTGGCGTTCACCGGCAGCGCCGGCGGCTTCCTTGCCCCGGTGCTGATCGCAACGGGCGGCGGCAGCCATGTGATGCTGTTCAGCTACTACGCGCTGCTCAATGCCGGCGTCTTTGCCATTGCCTGGTTCCGGGCCTGGCGCCCGCTCAACCTGCTCGGCTTTGCGTTTACCTTTGGCATCGGCACGGCCTGGGGCGCGCTGAACTACCGGCCCGAACTGCTCGCCACCACGGAGCCCTTCCTGATCCTGTTTTTCCTGATGTATACGGGCATCGCGTTGCGCTATGCGCTGCGCCGGCGGGTCAGCCTGAAGGACTACGTGGACGGCACGCTGGTGTTCGGCACGCCGCTGCTGGCCATGGGGCTGCAGGCCGCGCTGGTGCGCAATATTCCTTTTGCCATGGCATGGAGCGCGGTGGCGCTCGCGGCGTTCTATCTCGGCCTGGCGGCGTGGCTGGCGGCGCGCCGCGATCGCCTGGGGCTGCTGTTTGAAGCCGTGCTGGCGCTGGGCGTCATCTTTGCGTCGCTGGCGGTGCCGCTGGCGTTCGACGGGCGCACCACAAGCGCTGTATGGGCCGTGGAAGGCGCTGCCGTGGTGTGGGTGGGGGTGCGCCAGCAGCGGCGCCTTGCGCTGGCCAGCGGGCTGCTGCTGCAGCTGGCGGCCGGCGCGGCGTTTGCCGCGGGCAGCTTGTTCGAGGCCACGCAACTGGCGTGGCCGGTGCTGAACAGCCGCTACGTGGGCACGCTGCTGCTGGCGGTGGCCGGTGTTTTCAGCGGCTGGCGCCTGCACGGGCAGCCCGAGGCGCGTGCCTGGTCCGCGCCATGCGCGCCGCTAGGCCTGGGGGCGGCGTTGTGGGGACTGCTGTGGTGGCTGGGCGGCGGCGTGATCGAAATCCAGCACTGGTATGGCGTGCGGGGCTGGCAAGTGCGCGCGCTGCTCGACATGCTGGCGATGTTCATGGTGCTGAGCGCGTGGTTGGCGCACCTGGCGCGGCGCGTCCTGGCGTGGCCGCTGGCCAGCGTGCCGGCGCAGGGCATGGCGCCGCTGCTGGCGGTCCTTGCCGTGCTTAGCTGCATTGTGCCGTCGGCGTCGCCCTTGCTCGGCTTTGGCGCGCTCGCCTGGCTGATCGTGTTTGGCGCCGCCTGGCTGCTGCTGTGGCGGCAGCAGGACGATGAACGCGATGCCTTGCTGGCGCCCATGCATGCTTTGTTGTTCTGGACCGTGTGCGTGCTGCTGTCCACCGAAGCTTACTGGCGGCTGCGTGCCTATGTGCCGGAGGGCGCCTGGAGCTGGAGCGCCTGGGCCTATGGCTATGGCGGGCTGCTGGCGCTGCTCTCGGCCTGGGGCTGGCGCCTGCGTTGGCCGGTGGGGCGTTTCCAGCGTGCTTACCTGTTGTATGGCGCGCTGCCGCTGGTGGCGTTGCTGTGGCTGTGGAGCATTGCCAGCGTGTCCAGCGACGGCGACGCCGCGCCGCTTTCCTACCTGCCGCTGCTCAACCCGCTCGATGTTGCCCAGCTGCTTGCCATGCTGGCGGTGGCGCTGTGGCAGCACCGGCTTGCCGCCGCGGGCCTGGCCACGCGGCCGCGCGTGCTCGGGTACGCCGCGATCGCCACGGTGTTGCTGTGGCTAAACGCCGTGCTCCTGCGCACCCTGCACCACTGGGCCGGCGTGCCCTACACGCTGGAGGGCCTGGGCGGCTCCACCCTGGTACAGGCGTCGCTGTCGATGTTCTGGACCGTGCTGGCGCTGATCACCATGGTGGCAGCCACCCGCCGCGGCGCGCGCGCTGTGGTTTGTGGGGGGCGCGCTGCTTGGGGTGACGGTGGTCAAGCTGTTCCTGTTCGACCTGTCCTTCGTCAAGGGCATCGAGCGGATCATCTCGTTTATCGGCGTGGGCGTGCTGCTGCTGTTGATCGGCTACTTCTCGCCCCTGCCGCCAAAGCAAGAGGAGGCGACGTGATGGCGGCTTTCCGAACCGCGGCCGGGCGGGCGCTGCCGATGCTGATGGCCGCGCTGTTGCCATCGCTGCTGTCATCGGTGCTGTCATCGCTATTGCTGCCGCTGCCCGCGCGGGCTGAGCGGTTCGCGCTGGCGACCGAACGCGACGCAGCGTACTACGCCGTGACCCTGGACGCCGATGTCTACACCCATAGCGCGCGCCCCGGGCTGGCTGACCTGCGCGTGCGCAACGGCACAGGCGAATTGCTGCCTTACGCGCTGGATCTGCCGCCCGAGCCGGCGGCCGAGGTACGCTCGCTGCGCGATGTGCCGTGGTTCGCGCTGCCGGCCGCGCAGTCGCGGCAGTCCGCGCCCCTGGGCGTGGTGATCGGGACCGACGGCGCGCTGCGCGCCGCCACCGCCCCGCCCGCAGCCGGCACTGCCGGGGCATGGCTGCTCGACCTGAGCCAGTTGCGCGACGACGCCGGCGCGGTGGTGATCGGCCTGCCGGATGGCGATTACCAGGGCAGGGTGGACGTTGCCAGCAGCGACGACCTGCAGCACTGGCAAGCCGCGGGCGGCGCGCAGCTGCTGCGGCTGAGCCGCGAGGGCAGCACGCTGAGCCAGGACCGCATTGCGTTGGGGCGCCTGAGGGCGCGTTACCTGCGGCTGCAGTGGCAGGGCGCGCCGCCCGTGCCGGCGCGCGTGCAGGTGGAGACCGTGGCGGCCAGCCTGCCCTCGCCGCTGGCGCTGCAATGGCGCGACGGCATCGTCGCCACGCAGGCCCAGCCTGGGGGCGATTACCTGTTCGACAGCGGCGGACGCTTCCCGGCCGAGCGCGTGCGCATTCGCCTGCCGCAGACCAACACGGTGGTGCAAGCCACGCTGTGGTCGCGGCCCGATGCGCAGGCATCCTGGCGCATGGTCAGCAGCGCACAGCTCTACCGTCTTTCCGGCGCGGCGGGCACCGAGCAGGAAAGCGCGCAGCTGGCGATCGGGCGCAACACGGATCGCCTGTGGCGCCTGAGCGTGGATGCCCGCGCTGGTGGGCTTGGCGCCGGCATGCCGGTGCTGGCGCTTGGCTGGCGCCCTGCCGTGGTGACCTTTGTCGCGCGCGGCGCGCGGCCGTTCTCGCTAGCGGTTGGGGAGCCGGCGGGCGCGGTGCAAGAACCCGGGGCGGTCGCGCGGGCCGAGTTGCTCGCCGGGCCGGCACCGGTGATCGCCGACGCCCGGATTGCAGGCATGACGGCATCGCCGCCGGCGGCCGTGCCTTCGGACACCCAGCGCAGCCGACGCTTCATCCTGTGGGGTGCGCTGCTGCTGGCGGTCGGCGTGCTGGGCTTGATGGCCTGGCGGCTGCTGCGGGTGCTGGGCGCGGCGCAGGCGCCGCCGGACTGAGCGCAAAGAAAAAGGCCAACCTTGCGGCTGGCCTTTTTCATTTCAAAGCGACGTCCGGCGGTACTACTGCAGGGGCTTGCCGGTACGGTCGTGCATGAACAGCAGCGCGACAAAGCTGATCGCGGCCGCGGCAATCACGTAGTAGGCCGGCGCCAGCTTGCTGCCGCTCGATGCGATCAGCCAGGTCACGATCAGCGGGGCAAAGCCGCCGAAGATGGTCACGGCGAAGTTGTAGGCCAGCGACAGGCCGGTGGAGCGGACCTCGGTGGGGAACTGCTCGGCCAGCACGGCCGGTGCCGGGCCGGTGAAGGCCGCCAGCAGGATGCCCAGGATCACCTGGACCATCAGCAGCGTCTGGGTGGTCGGCGAGACGTTGAGCCAGTGGAACAGCGGATAGGCCAGCACGCCGATGATCAGCGCCACGGTGCCCAGCATGCGCTTGCGGCCCACGCGGTCGGACAGCATGCCCATCAGCGGGCACAGCACCAGGATGATGGCGCCGCACAGTGCGGTCGACTGGAAGGTGGCGCCCAGCGGCAGGCCGAGCTGCTGCTTGGCGTACGACGGCATGTAGAACACCAGCACATAGGTGCAGACCGTCCACAGGATGGTCACGCCCAGGCCGGCCAGCACTTCGCGCGGATGGTCGCGCAGCACCTGCGTGAGCGGCGAGAACTTGACCTTGCTGGCAGCGCGCTCGGCGCGGCGGGCCTCAAAGGCGGGCGGCTCTTCCAGGTGCGAGCGGATATACATCCCGACCGGGCCGATCAGCAGGCCGAACAGGAACGGGATACGCCAGCCCCAGGCATCGATCTGCTCCGGCTCCAGGCCGTTGATCACCAGCGCGCCCATGGCAGCGCCCAGCATGAAGGAAATGCCCTGGCTGGCCTGCTGCCAGCTCGCGTAGGCGCCGCGCTCCTCGTCAGGGGCGTGCTCGATCAGGAAGGCGGTGGCGCCGCCAACCTCGCCGCCGGCCGAGAAGCCCTGGATCAGCCGGGCCACCACGATCAGCGCCGGTGCCCACAGGCCGATCGACGAATAAGTGGGCGCCAGGCCGATGATGGCGGTGCCGAGCGCCATCATCAGGATGGTCAGGGTCAGCGCTGCCTTGCGGCCGACGCGGTCGGCGTAGACGCCGAGCACGATGGCGCCGACCGGGCGCATGAAAAAGCCCACGCCGAAGGTGGCGACGGTCAGCAGGAAAGACGTGAGGTCATTGCCGGTGGGGAAGAACAGCTTGGCAATGATCAGCGCAAAGAAGCTGTAGACAGTGAAGTCGAACCACTCCAGGCCGTTGCCGATGGTGGCGGCGAGGATGGCCTTTCGTCGTTGGGCTTTGGATATTTCGTGGACTTGAGGTATTGCAGCGTTGGCTTGCATGTGGCGTTTGATGCGGTGAGAAATCGACGGGAGGCCTGCCCCGAAACCGGACATGCACTCGGAAAGGCAGAATAGTAAGCGATTCTTTAATTAGCCAGCAGGATGGCAGCGTGTGGAGTCAGATCCGCATGGCCGGCTGCGCGGCCAGCGCCCCATGGAATGTTCCACGTGAAGCAAGCATGCGCGTGCCCGGCGTCCAGGGCGCGCGACGGCCGGGATTCAGGGCTGGCTGGCGTGATGCTGGTGCGCGCTGCGGGCGTCGGGCGCCTCGCCCGGGCCGGCTTCTTGTTGCGGCTCCGGCGTATCCGGGCGCTGGCGCGTGAGCCAGAGCCAGAGGGCGCTGCCGACCCACCCGGCCACGAAGACGGAATCGCCCACATGGTTGAGCAGCGCCGGGGCGCCAGGCGCATTGAATACATCGACCAGCAAGGGGGCGGGAAGGCGGGCGGCGATCCATAGGAGCACAGCCGGTCCGCTTGCATACACGCCTGGCTGCCACCAGTTCGCATGGGGCAGCAAGGGCCTGTGGGCTGTGCGCTTGACCACGGTGTTCTCCAACCTGACACGCTTCAGGGCGCGTCGTATCCAGTCATGCGGGGTTTGCCAGGGCCCGCGCGGACGACGCATTGCGCCGCGCAAAGCTGGGCCGGACTCCGTGCTGGAATCATAAGCCGATTGCCCGCTGCGTGTCCGAATCTTTAAAGCGTTGTGTGGTGCACCCCACGCTCGCAGGGTGGGCCGGGTGCGCATGCGGTGGTGGGAAGTGCGGTAGCGCCGCGTGAATTCAAGTTTTTTGATGGAGGTGTCCGCAAATAGGTGGCGCAGGGGCTGGGCAGTTTTGTCAAACTGAACACCGCTATCAAAAGGATTTGAAGGCCGCCATCATGCTTCCCGCCATCTACATCTCCCACGGTTCGCCCATGCTCGCCCTTGATCCGGGCCCGAGCGGCGCCGCCTTCGACGCCCTTGGCCAAGTGCTGAGGGCGCGCAAGCCGCGCGCCGTGCTGGTGATCTCGGCGCACTGGATCTACAGCACCCTGGTGGTCGGCACCCGCGAGCGGCAGGAGGCTTGGCACGACTTCGGCGGCTTTCCGCGCGCGCTATACGAACTGCGCTACGACGCCCCGGGCTCGCCGGCGCTGGCCGCTCGCGTCAAGGCGCTGGTCGAGGCCGCGCAGGTCCCCGGCGCCGCGGTAGTGCTGCAGGACGATGAGCGCCCGCTGGATCACGGCGCCTGGATGCCGATGCGGCATTTCTTCCCGGATGCCGACATCCCGGTGGTGCAACTGGCCCTGAACCCCTATCTCCCCCCGGCAGCCCAGATCGAGATCGGCCGGGCGCTGGCGCCGCTGCGCGACGAGGGCGTGCTGGTGCTGGGCTCGGGCAGCTTTACCCACAACCTGCAGGAAGTCTTCGGTGCCGGGGGCCGGCGCGAGCAGCACGGCTCGCCCGTCGAGCCCTATGTGGAGGCATTCCGCGGCTGGATGATCCAGGCGCTGGACGATGCGCTCGCCACCGGCGACACCACGCGCATCGCGGACTATCGCGCGCAGGCGCCGTATGCGCGCCGCGCCCATCCCGCCGACGAGCATTTGCTGCCATTCTTCGTGGCGCTGGGCGCTGCGCTGGGCCCGCACGAAGGCGTGCCCGCCGAGCAGGCGCCGGCCGGCGTGGCACGCGTGGCCGATGAGGTCACTTATGGCGTGCTGGCGATGGATACCTTCGTGTTCGAAGGGGCCGGCACGCACCATGCCCCGGCATGGAGCGAGGCTGCCTGAGCCTGCCTGGGCATCACGCCTTGCGGGCCAAAAGGTAAGGGCGCGCCAGGCGCGCGCCCGCCACGGCGATCCAGCCCATGGTGAGGGCAACCACCCCCAGGCCGTATCGCAGGCTGGTGACATGGGCCACGCCGCCAATCATCACCGGCCCCATCAGCAAGCCGATATAGGCAAAACGCGCCACGCGCGAGATGGCTTCGGCCGGCGTCACACCCGGCAGGCGCGAAGCCGCCACGAAGAAGATCGGCACCATGTTCGCCGCGCCCAGGCCCATCAGCGCGAAGCCGACCAGGGTCGCCGCCGGCGCGGGCCACAACAGCGCCAGCAAGATTCCCGCGAACGCCACCCAGGCGCTGGCGCCGAGCGTGCGCGCATCCGACCAGCGCGCGCGCAGGCGGTCGCCGCCAAAGCGGCCGCAGGCCATGCCACCGGAGAAAGCGGCATAGCCGGCGCTGATCCAGGCGTCCGGCGCCAGCGCCACCTCGCGCATGTAGACGCTGGACCAGTCATACATCGCACCCTCGCCAACCAGGCCCAGGAACGCCATCAGGCCCAGCAGCCAGAGCGCGCGCACCGCATGCGCGCGGTGATGCGCGGAAGGTGGCGGCACGGGATGGTCGTCCAGCAGCCAGGGTGCCACGCCCGCCGTGACCGCCGCGGTCAGCACCGCCATGCCGAGGGCGTGCGCCAGCGGCGGCACGCCCAGGCCCAGCAGCACGCCGCCAACCGCCGCGCCCGCCATGCCGCCCAGACTGAACATGCCGTGCAGCGCGGACATGATGGGCCGCGCGCGGCTGGCCTCCACGGTGGCGGCCTGCGCGTTCATGCCCACGTCGAAGGCCGCGTTGGCCATGCCGAAGGCGATCAGTGCCAGGATCAGCAAGGCAAACTCCGGCATGGCCAGGATGGCCACGGTAGCCACGGCGTAGACCAGCCCGCTGCGCCGGCAAGCGGCCGCGCTGCCCACGCGCCCCACCCAGCGTCCCACCGGCCCCATCGCCGCGATGGCGCCCCCGGCCACGGCCAGCATGGCCAGCGACAGCACCGCATCCGACAAGCCGAAGCGCGCCTTGATGGTCGGGATGTGCACGCCCCAGGTGGCAAAGGTGGCGCCGTTGACAAAAAACAGCGCCATGGTGGCGCGCGCGGCATGCTCCACTCGCCGCGCGCTGACTGGCGCGGCGGCGGGTGTTGCGCAGGAGGGGGAGGGCGGCTGGGTCAGGTTGGGGGAAGCGGAATCGGGCATATTGGCGGCGGGCACGGCCAACCGCGCCTGGCGGCGCGGGAGGTGCCCTGGCGGGCGCTGCAGGGTAATCGAGCCCTGCATCGTCGCACATCGGTGCGTCGGGCGCATGACCGGCGGCGTAGCCGGCCGGCGTGGCCGGCTACGCCGCCGCCGTGTGGCTGGCCGTGCGCAGCAGCCCGCGCCGGTGCAGGGCAAAGCCGAAAGCCGCCAGCGCCATCAGCGCCAGCGCCACCATCACCCACAGCATCAGCCAATAGCCGCCCGCGGCGCGCCACAGCAATGCGCCCAACCAGGGCGCGGCGGCTTGCATCAGCAGCACCGGCGTCATCATCAGGCCGTTGAGCGTGGCGTAATGGTGGCGCGAGATCAGTTCCGGCATGGCCATGGCGCGCAGCATGGTGTTGATGCCGTTGGCGCAGCCGTACAGCACCGCCGCCAGCATCAACCATTTGCCATAGCCGAGCGCAAAGCACAGCAGGCCCAGGCACATCACCAGATAGACCGGCAGCGACAGCCGCAGCGGGTGGCGCACGGGAAAACGCATCATCACCAGGCGGCCGACCACCTGCGCCGGGCCGATCAGCGCCGCCACCACCAGTTGCTCGCCCAGCGGCAAGCCCTTTTCGGTCAGCATCGGGATCAGGTGGGCACCCAGCAGCGAGGCAATCACCGCCAGCGCGGTGAAGGCCAGCACCACCGCCCAGAACACCGGCTGGCGCAGCGCGATCCCGGCGATGCCCGGTTGCGCGGCATCCGCCAGCGGGGCCGGCGCCGGCGCCGGCGCGGCCGCGTAGGTGGCATGTGCCGCGTAGCGCAGGCGGGCGTGCAAGGGCGCGCAGACGAAGAGGTTGAGCCCGGCGAAGCACAGCAGCGTCTCGCGCCAGCCCAGGTGCAGCACCAGCCATTGCGCCAGCGGCACGAAGATGGTGCTGGCAAAGCCCGCCATCAGCGTCACGGTGACGATGGACTTCTGGTAGCCATCGCCAAAGGCCTGGCGCAGCACGACGAAGGCGGGCTCGTACAGCGTGGTCGCCATGGCCAGCCCGATCGGTATCCACATCAGCAGGAAGGTCGCCTGGTTCGGGCTCCACGCCCACAGCAGCAGGCCGGTGCCGGCCAGCACGGAGCCCGTGCACATCACGGCGCGCGCCGGCACGCGGTCTAGCAGGCGGCCCACCGCGAACGAGCACATCGCCCAGACCAGCAGCCCGAGCGAATAGCCGCCGGCAAGGAAGGGCTTGGAGTAGCCCAGTGTCGCGCTCATCGGCCCGATGAACACGGTGAAGGCGAAATACAGCGTGCCCCAGGAAATCGTTTCGGTAATGCCAAGGGTCCAGACCAGCTGGCGTGGCGAGATGGCGCGTGGGCCGGGTGGGGCGTCTTGTCGTGTCATGGCGCGCCTGGACGCGGTATGTACCGCCGCGCAATGGCCGCCGTGAGGAGGGGGATGGCGCGCTGGGCGGCGAGGGGGGTGAGCGGGCATTGTAGCGGGCATCCAGGCGGAATGCCCACCTTGCGTCACATGGGCTAGCGGCTATTGCTTACTCGTGGGCGGCCCTTTGAGCTCCACCATATTGCCGTCCGGGTCGTGCACGTAGATCGACGGGCCTTTGCCTTCGGCGCCGAAGCGCATCTCCACGGGACCCGGTTCCACGCCGTGCGCACGCAAGTGGGTGCCGATCGTATCGGCATCGAACGGATCGAGGCGCAGGCAGAAGTGGTCGAGGTTGCGGCCTTCCCTGCCCGGCCCAGCGCCGCCGGCACGGCCCAGCGGGCCGTCCAACGCTACCAGGTCGATCAGCCCGCCGCCCGCGCGTAACTGGATCAGGCCGAATTCCGCCTGCACACGTTCGACGCTGCAGCCAAGCACGTCCACATAGAAGCGCATGAGCGCCGTCACGTTGCCGGTACGCAGGACAAGGTGATCGATGCCGAGGATGCGGAACATGGCCAAAACTCCCTGCGCTCCCAGCGCTCAGATATCCGGAATCAGCCGCTTGCCCAGGCTCACCGCCTCGTCCTGCGCGTACCCGAGGCTGCGGTAGAAGTCGATGACCTTGCTGTTGCCAGTGCGCACCAGCAGGTTGATCTTGGGGCAGCCGCGCTCGATCAGCAACTGCTCGGCGTGCGCCATCAGGCGGCGGCCGTAGTCGCGGCGCTGGTGATCCGGGTGCACCGCCAGGTAGTAGACCCAGCCGCGATGGCCGTCAAAGCCGATCATGGCCGATGCCACCGGGCGGCCCTCCACTTCGCCCACCAGGAACAGCTCGGGCTGCTCGGTCAGCTTGCGGGCAATGTCCTTCTTCGGGTCGTTCCACGGCCGGGTCAGGCCGCAGGCTTGCCAGAGGTCGATGATGGCGGCTTCGTCGGCGGCCAGGTAAGGGCGGATCTGCATGCGGATTGATGCGCCGCGGCATGCGGCGGCAATGTTAAGTCCTTGACAGTGTAGCCGCCAAACCTGTGCCAGAATCGTTGCTCAATGTTTGTTCAATCGTTGTTCATCACAAGCAAAACAAGCAGGATCACCCTGCACGGAGACCCCACAATGAGCGAAACGACCACGCACGCCCGCGCCACCTTCAGCCACATGGAACAAGGCACGCGCGAGGACTGGGCGGCGATATCCGCCGAGTTCATGCCCTTTGCGCAGGCGCTGGCCGACCGCGTGCTCGATCACCTGCGGCTGCTCGACGGCGACTGCGGCGGCTTTCCCATCGACCGCCTGACCCACTGCCTGCAGACCGCCACGCTGGCCCACCGCGACGGGCGCGACGAGGAGTACGTGGTATGCGCGCTGCTGCACGATATCGGCGACACACTCGGCAGCTTCAACCATCCCGACATCGCCGCCGCCATCCTCAAGCCCTTCGTCAGCCCGGAGAATCTGTGGATGGTAGAGAAGCACGGCGTGTTCCAGGGCTACTACTTCTTCCATCACCTGGGTCTGGACCGCAACCTGCGCGAGCAATTCCGCGACCAGCCCGCGCTGTTCGAGCGCACCGCGGAGTTCTGCGCCAAGTACGACGGCGCGGCCTTCATGCAGGACTACGACACGCTGCCGCTGTCCTTCTTCGAGCCGATGGTGCGGCGCGTGTTCGCGCGTCCGCGCAACTCGATGTACGTGAAGGAGAACGAGAGTACGCTGGCGCAGCCGGCCTGAACCTGGCCGCCATGGGTTGACTGCAGGAAGTTGAATTTCTGTCTTGACGGAAATTTCCGAACAGATAAACTGTCAGGCATGGAACTTCAACCGGTCGCACAACGCTTCGTCCTGCACTGGGGCGAAATGGGCTCTAAGTGGGGCGTCAATCGCACCGTCGCGCAGATTCACGCCCTGCTGTTCCTTGCCGAGCATCCGCTGCCGGCCGAGGAAATCGCCGACACGCTCAACGTCGCACGCTCCAACGTCAGCAACAGCCTCAAGGAGTTGCAGAACTGGAAGCTGATCCGCACCGTGCACATGATGGGCGACCGGCGCGATCACTTCGAGACCATCACCGATGTGTGGGACCTGTTCCGCACCGTGGTGCGCGAGCGCAAGCAGCGCGAGTTCGATCCCACCATCGACGCCTTGCACGAATGCGTGAACAATCCCGCGTTCGCCAAGGAGAGCAAGGAAGTGCAAAAGCGCATCATCGCCACCTTGCAGCTGATGGAAACGCTGGGCAGCTGGGGCGACGAAATGCTGCGCCTCTCGCCCGATACCCTGGTCAAGGTGATGAAGCTCGGCGCGCGTATCCAGAAGCTGGTGCGTGGCGACCAGCGTGCCCGCGAAGCCGGCAAGTAGCACAGGCATGAAAAGCAGGCCACCGCGGTGGCCGCTTTTTTTGACCAGATATTTCTCTTAAGACAGAAATTAATGTAAATAAGGATGCTTGAGATGGACCCCACCAGCGGCACGCTCTACACCGTCATCCTCAACCTGCTGATCATGCAGGGATTGATGGGTGCCTTCGATACCGTCTGGCATCACGAACTGCGCTGCGCCTTGCCGCAGCAGCACAACGCCGCGCCGGAGCTGCGCCTGCACGCGATCCGGGCGGTGCTGTACGGCGTGCTGTTTGGCGGCCTGGCCTGGTTTGCCTGGGGCGGCGCCTGGGTGGTGCCGCTATGGGCCATCGTTGCCATCGAGATCCTGCTCACGCTGCGCGACTTCGTGGTGGAAGACCAGACCCGCAGCCTGCCGCCGAGCGAGCGGGTGACGCATACCGTGCTGGCCATCAACGGTGGCGTGATCTTTGGCCTGCTGGCCTGGCATTCGCAAGCCTGGTGGGAACTGCGATCGGGCCTGCACTTCCATCCGCAAGGCTGGCAAAGCTGGGTGCTGAGCGTGTTCGCGCTCGGCGTGGCCGCCTCTGGCGTGCGCGATGCGTTCGCAAGCCGCTCGCTGGCGGCCCGCGCCGGTGCTACGCCGTCGTTCGATTTCACCGGCGCCGATCCCTCCCGGCGCGCGCAATCGTTCCTGCTGACCGGCGGCACCGGCTTTATTGGGCAGGCGCTGGTGCGCTCGCTGCTGGCCGATGGCCATCGCGTGACGATCTGGGCGCGCAACCCGCGCGTGGCTGCACAGTTGTTCGACGGCCGCGCCGCATGCGTCGGTTCGCTGGCGCAGATCGATCCGGCCGTGCGCTTCGATGTGGTGATCAACCTTGCCGGCGCGCCCATCCTCGGCCCGCGCTGGAGCGCCGCACGCAAGCGCAGCCTGGTGGAAAGCCGGGTGGGCACCACGCGCGCGCTGGCAGCGTGGCTGGCCGCCGCAGCGTACCGGCCGCGCCTGATGATCAATGGCTCGGCGGTGGGTTTCTACGGCATCCAGGGTGACGACGACCTGAGCCAGCGTACGGAGGCCAGCGCGCCGCAGGACATCTTTGCCTCGCAGTTGTGCCAGCAGTGGGAGGACGCGGCCCGCGCCGTGACGCCGCTGGGTATCCCGCTAGCCATCCTGCGCCTCGGCGTGGTCTATGGCCATCAAGGCGCGCTGCCCGCCATGCTGATGCCGGTGTGGCTCGGCTTTGGCGGCCCGATGGGTAGCGGCCGGCAAGCGCAGAGCTGGGTACATATCCACGACGTGCTCGGCGTGATCGCCTGGCTCTGCCGGGGCGACGCCGCGCAAGCCGCCCCGGCGGCTGTTGCCACCTATAACCTGGTTGCGCCGGATACCCCGAGCCAGGCCGGGTTTGTGCGCGCGGCGGCTGCGCTGCTGCACCGGCCCGCCTTCATGCCCACGCCCGCATGGCCGATGCGGCTGGCATTGGGCGAGCAGGCCACGCTGCTGCTCGACGGGCTGCGCGTGGCGCCGGCGCGCCTGCAGCGGGAAGGCTATGCCTTCCGCTTCCCGACCCTGCAACTGGCGCTGGAGGACCTGCTCGGCAACGGGCGGGCACGTCGATGAACACGTTAGCCGCGCATGGCACGGACGCTGGCCCGCAAAGCCTGTACGGGACCATGCTGGGTGCCGCTCTTGCCAGCCTGCCGCCGGTGCTGCAGCGCGTGCATCGTGCCGAGGGCGTGCACCTGCGCGGCACGCTGCGCGTGCGCTGGAGCGCGCGGCGCTGGCTGCGCGCGCTGATGCGGCTGTCGGCGCTGCCCCGGCCCACGGCGGCGGCGGCGACCCTTGTGACCATCTCACCGGAGCCAGCTGGCGAGCGCTGGCACCGCAGCATCGGCGGGCACATCGTGGCGAGCCGCATGCGGCTCGCGCGAGCCGGGCAGGTGACGGAACGCATGGGGCCGCTGGCAATCGTGCTGGCAACGCGTGTCGATGGCACCGGCCGGTTGTGGCAGGCCAGCCGCGGCGTCAGCCTGTTCGGCCTGACCGTGCCGTGGCTGCACGTGCTGGCCAGCGAACGCGCACGGGATGCGCACAGCTATCGCTGCGATGTGCGCATATGGGCGCCACGCCTGGGCTACCTGCTGCGCTATGACGGCGTGCTGACCATCCGCGAACCTGAATCTGAACCCGAGACTTACCTGGAGAATATGGCATGAAGTCCAATCCAACCATCGGGCGCAATGCGTCCATCAGCCTGCCCCGCGTACCGGGGTGGATGCCTGCCGTACTGCGGCTGGCAGCCCTCTACAACCTGCTCTATGCGATTGCGCTGAGCCTGTGGCCGTCGCAGATCTTCGACTGGCTGGGCATGCCGGCCACGCCCGATGCCATGATCCGCTGCATTGGCATGATGGTGGGCGTCTACGCGCTGGGCTACTGGATCGCGGCGCAGGACATGCTGCGCTACTGGCCGCTGGTGGTGGTGGGACTGGTGGGCAAGACCCTGGGGCCGCTGGGCTTCTTGCATGGCGCGCTGACCGGTGTGTTCGCATGGCGCAGTGGCCTGTTCGTGCTGTGCAGCGACCTGATCTGGTGGGTGCCGTTCTGGGGGATGACGCTGTTCGCGTTGAAGCACCGGGACCGCTGATATCGCTGCGTCAGCAGTGTCTTTACCCCCTGCCTTCGCGCAATCCCCAAGCAAAAGCAGAAATTTCCTACTCTTTTATCGCACCGTGTTGGGTATAGATTGAGGCACCCCGAATGTAACCTATAGGAGGTGCACTTTTATGGCGCTGCCCAACACGCCCTTTCGCCCATGCGGGCACGTTCTGCACACCCGGCCAGCGCTGTTCGTGCTGATCAACTACGCGCCATGCGAGGGCCAGCCGGACTGGTGCAACGCCTCATGCGAATTCGTGGAGGAGGGCAATGCCGATGCCGGCTCGGCACTGGCCGTCCATATCTCGCCCTTTGACGCACTGCTGAACGCGGCGTTCGTGTCTAGCCCGGGCAAGCCGTATCACGTCGCGCATGCGGCGGCTTTCGATCCCCGGACCTTGATCCGGGATAGCGGCGGAAAGCTCCATATCAACCTGCACTGCGGCTGGGCTGCGAGCGACGGCCGGATCGTGGTCAGGCGCAAAGGGGGGCTCGCCAGCGTTTGCATGGTGCAGACCGACGAGATCCCGCCATCGGCGCACGATGCCATCGAGCTCGAGATCGACCAGCAAGGCATTGCCAGGTACGAACGCGTGCGCGAACACGCCGGGCTGTTCGCGCACGCGGATTCGCATAGCCTGATCGAAACGTGGACGGAACAGCAACGGCATCAGGCCGTGGCGCTGGCCATACAGCGCATGCCGGGAACGGTCTGCGTGGGCGCGCAGATCAACCAGGTTGCCCTCTACGACCCCGAAGCCGCGCAATGGCACTTCGTGCCCATCGAGGTTTTCTTCGCCGAGCCGGATCGCAACGCGAATGCCTGAACGGTCGGCTTCAGGCCGGCTATCGAGTTTCAGCAAGAACACGCTATCAGAGAGGTCTTCTTATGATGAATTTGCGATGTGCGCTTCGCGACGGGGATCGCACCAGTAACAACGGCATGCTGATGGGCACCGGAGAGATGACGCACCACGGCGCGCGGGTTGGCGTCGAAGGGGATTTTGCCACCTGCCCGGTGTGCAAGAGCGGCGGCACCGTCACCAATGACTGCTACCCCGCGTTCAGCCTGATGGACAAGCAGATCCTGGTGGAAGGCGCCCGCGTCAACTGCAAATGTGCCGTCAAGCCGATTGTCATTGCCTCGCAGAACACCTTCACCATTCAGGTGAACCGTGGTGGTCACACGCATTTGCGGGCGGATAGCGCTGCCGCCGCGCCGGTGGAGGCATCGAACAAACTGGTGGCGGGGGTGCCCAGGGAAACGTCTGAAAACGATCCCACGCTGATCTGTCAGAACATGAGCAACGCGGAGTTCTACGCCACGATGAACCGGTTGCGCGACAAGGCTGTGCGGCTGCTGGCTGACCGTCTGGTCGAACTGGACCGGTGGAATCGAGCGGATCAGGACAAGGTCAGGCTTTGGTTTGGCAATGCGAGGGAGGATACGCGCGAGACATTGCGTGATGGGTTGGCGCGGATGCGGGAGATCATGCGTGGGCTGACTGACAGGAACTATGAGCGTTATACGGTAGAAGGGCTTGCGCGGGTTGGGTGTGTGCCGCGTGCGAAGGGTGAGGAGATTCCAGCGGCCGCCTCCATCTGCAAGCCGGACGGGACGTATTCAATTTTTATTGGACACCTTTTCTGCACGATGCCGGATGAGGCTAATCGAAATAATGCTACTCCATCGGCCAATGATTCCAAACTAACGACTTTGATTCATGAGGTGTCGCATTTCCCATCTGCAATGAATACGGAGGATTCATGGAGCAATATCAAGTGGGCACAAAAGCAGGCTGCTCGTGATAAGTTCTGCCTGAATAATGCGGATAGTATCGCTGCCTACGTTGCAAACATTCCAAATTGGGATGGATTGACGCCGGTGTGGAGGCCATAGTGAAACAGCTACTTGTTGCGACTGTATTCTTGTTCTCACTTCCCACAATGGGGTGCACCTTGGGGTATGTTGACTACGAGCCCGTGTTTTCAAATGGTCGATCTGATCTATCGGCAAGTGAGGTCATGCGTCTGGCAAATTGGCGGGCACAACTTAGACTATGGCTCCCGAGTGGAGGGAAGTATCTGGTCTATGTTCGCCAGAATGCGCGCGTAGGTGTGTCAGCCAAGCTGGCGGAGCAGAGGCGAAAGAACCTGTTGTCTACGCTTTCGAATATGGGTATCGACAAGGTGGACATCGAGGAATCAGCAGTCCGTAGATTTAGCGACGGCCTGGGGCCAGGTCCGGAACTGCGCCACCTCACCAATGTTGCGGAGATTTCAATCATCCCGCGCTGTCCGCACGCCTGCTGCCCCGGGCCGCAGCCACTGGAGAAGTAAGCGGAACACAGGTCCTCTGCCTCCATTTCGTCGGACTCAACCGCCGGCCCGGGCGAAATCGTGATGCCGGGCATATCGCGACAGAAACAAAAAGACCCCACATTTCCGAAAATGTGGGGTCTGTCCGCAACCGGAGCGCCCCTTCGCGGCGGCGCTCCGTTCAAGCTGAAACTCAAGCCACCTGCTGCGCCGTCTCCGGATGCCGGAACTGGTCAAGCAGCGCCGTCCAGCGCGTACGCACCTTCGCCAGGTTGTCGTCCTTGACGTGCCCGAAGCCGCGAATGTCGTCGGGCAGGCTGGCCAGCGTGATCGCGGTCGCGTGATTGGCTGCGCTCAAACCACGCGTCAGCTCCTCCAGCAACGCATGATACTCGCCGATCAGGGCGCGTTCGGTGCGGCGCTCGGCGGTCTTGCCGAACACATCGAACATGCCACCGCGCAGGCCTTTGAGCTTGGCCAGCACGCCGAAGAGCTTCATGGTGGAGGGACCGAAGCGGCGCTTTACAAGATGCCCCTTCTCGTCGCGCTTGGCCATCAGCGGCGGCGCCAGCCAGAAATTGAGCTGGTAGTCGCGCCCGGGCTCGCCTTCGAACTGATTGCGCAGCTTGTCGAGGAAGACGGGATCGGTATAAAGGCGTGCGACTTCGTACTCGTCCTTGTAGGCCATCAGCTTGGACAAGTTGCGTGCCGCCGCTTCGGTCAGCGGCAGCGGCTTGCCGCTGCCAACCAGTGCGATTTCCGCCGTGCGCACACGGTTCACCGCGTCGCGGAAGGCCTGCGCGTAAGCGGCATCCTGATAGGCAGTCAGGTGCTCGGCGCGGTGCGCGATCAGCTTTTCCAGCAGGGCGCCGGAGGAGGTGGGCAGCTTGACCACTTCCGCGCCTTCGGCGGTGTTGCGCAGCTTGCCGGTGAGCGACAGCACGTGCTCCGGGTCGTGCGCCATGTGGCGGCCCCAGTCGAAGGCGGCCTTGTTCTTTTCCACCGCCGTGCCGTTGAGCTCGATGGCGCGCACCAGCGCGTCCAGCGATAGCGGCAGCCAGCCCTTTTGCCAGGCGTAGCCCAGCACCAGCGGGTTGGTGAAGATGGCGTCGCCGATCAGCGCCACGGCCAGGCCGCTGGCGTTGATGAAGTCGCAAGCCTCGCCCACTGCGTTGCGCACATCCTGTTCCGCCGACAGGCCGGGGAACTGCCACTTGGGATTCTTGATGAACTCGGCGGTGGGCGTCTGTGCCGTGTTGACGATGGCGCGCGTGCGTCCTACCTGGGTCTTGGAGATGACATCGTCGGTGGCGCTGACGATGGCGTCGCAGCCAATCACCAGGTCCGCTTCGCCCATGGCGATGCGGGTGGCGTGGAGCTGGTCCGGGTGCGCGGCAATCTGCACGTGCGAGAGCACCGCGCCGCCCTTTTGCGCCAGGCCGGCCATGTCGAGCACGGTTACGCCCTTGTTTTCCAGGTGCGCGGCCATGCCGAGCAGGCCGCCGATGGTGACCACGCCAGTGCCGCCCACGCCCGTGACCAGTACGCCGTAGGGATGCTCAAGGCCGGGCAGCGCCGGTTGCGGCAAGGCCGGCAGGTTGTCCATCGACACGCCGTGGCGCTCGGGCTTCTTCACCTGTGCGCCTTCGGCCGTGACGAAGCTCGGGCAGAAGCCGTTGACGCACGAGAAGTCCTTGTTGCAGGACGACTGGTTGATCTGCCGCTTGGTACCAAGCTCCGTTTCCAGCGGCTCCACCGACAGGCAGTTCGACTTCACCGAGCAATCGCCGCAGCCTTCGCAGACCGCGTCGTTGATGAAGGCGCGCTTGGCCGGATCAGGGTAGGTGCCGCGCTTGCGGCGCCGGCGCTTTTCGGTGGCGCAGGTCTGGTCGTAGATCAGGATGGTGGCGCCGGGCACCTCGCGCAGCTCGCGCTGGATCTTGTCGAGCTCGTCGCGGTGGTGCACTTCCACGCCTTGCGGCAGCTTGATGGCGGCGCTGTATTTTTCAGGCTCGTCGGTGACGACGACGATCTTCTTCGCGCCCTCGGCCGCCACCTGGAAGGCCACATCCTGCACCGACAGCTTGCCGTCGATCGGCTGGCCGCCGGTCATGGCGACGGCGTCGTTGTAGAGGATCTTGTAGGTGATGTTGACGCCTGCCGCGATCGATGCGCGAATCGCCAGCAGGCCGGAGTGGAAATAGGTGCCGTCGCCCAGGTTGGCGAACACATGCTTGTCGCCGGCGAAGGGCGCTTGCCCGATCCATGCCACGCCTTCGCCGCCCATCTGGCTGAAGGTGCTGGTGCTGCGGTCCATCCACACCGTCATGTAGTGGCAGCCGATGCCGGCCAGCGCGCGCGAGCCTTCGGGCACGTTGGTGGAGGTGTTGTGCGGGCAGCCCGAACAGAACCAGGGCTTGCGCTCGGCCGCCACGCGCGGCACGGCCATGGCTTTTTCCTTGGCCTCGATCACCGCGATGCGCGCGGCAATGCGCGCGCGCACGTCGGAGGGCAGCTCGAACTTGTCGAGCCGCGTGGCGATGGCGCGCGCAATGATGGCGGGCGACAGTTCATAGTGCGCTGGCAGCAGCCAGTTGCTCTGCGGGATCGACCATTCGCCGCCTGCGTTGTCTTTTTCGTCGAACTTGCCGTAGACCTTGGGGCGCACGTCGTCGCGCCAGTTGTAGAGCTCTTCCTTGAGCGCGTACTCCATGATCTGGCGCTTTTCCTCGACCACCAGGATTTCCTGCAGGCCTTCGGCAAAGGCACGCGCGCCGTGCGCTTCCAGCGGCCACACGCAGCCCACCTTGTACAGGCGGATGCCGATGCGTGCGCAGGTCTCATCGTCCAGGCCCAGGTTGGCCAGCGCCTGGCGCGTGTCGAGATAAGCCTTGCCGCCGGTCATGATGCCGAAGCGCGCATGCGGCGAATCGATCTCGATACGGTCGATCTTGTTGGCGCGCACATAGGCCAGGCCGGCGTACCACTTGTAGTCGAGCAGGCGCGCTTCCTGTTCCAGCGGCGGATCGGGCCAGCGGATATTCAGGCCGCCCGGCGGCAGGACGAAATCCTGCGGCAGCACGATTTCCACGCGATGCGGATCCAGCTCCACCGATGCCGATGACTCCACCACATCGGTCACGCATTTCATCGACACCCACAGGCCGGAGTAGCGGCTCATGGCCCAGGCATGCAGGCCGTAGTCGAGATACTCCTGCACGTTCGAGGGATAGAGCACCGGCAGGCCGCAGGCCTTGAAGATGTGCTCGGACTGGTGCGCCAGCGTGGACGATTTGGCGGCGTGGTCGTCGCCCGCCAGCACCAACACGCCGCCGTGCCTGGAGGAGCCGGCCGAGTTGGCGTGCTTGAAGACGTCGCTCGTGCGGTCCACGCCCGGGCCCTTGCCGTACCACATGCCAAACACGCCCTCGAACTTGGCGTCCGGATACATATTCACCTGCTGCGAGCCCCATACCGAGGTGGCAGCCAGGTCTTCATTCAATCCCGCCTGGAACACGATGTCGTGCGCAGCCAGATGCTGCTTGGCCTTCCATAGCGACTGGTCCAGCGCGCCTAGCGGCGAGCCGCGGTAACCAGAGATAAAGCCGGCCGTGTTCAGGCCGGCGGCGCGGTCGCGCTCGCGCTGCAGCATCGGCAGGCGCACCAGCGCCTGCGTGCCGCTGATATATACGCGGCCACGCTCCAGCGTGTATTTGTCTTCCAGGGAAACGTTTGCGAGCGCGCGGCGGATGGCGTCGCTGACCGGAGGGGTCAGGGGGGCATTCATAGGTGCTCCTCTATGGGGCATGCAGTCGGGATCACCGACTCACTTCAGTTGTGGGCGACCGTGCGCCGCCTCTTGTGAAGGCGGAAAACGACCGTGTCTCGTTGCAGCATGGTAGCACCGCCCCCAAGGGGGCGGCACCTTGCGACGCAGCAAAAAGCGCGCCCGACACAGGCGTGCTTTCCCGAATGGACACGCTTCGCGTGTACACTGCGTTGCAAACAGGTTTACGCAACAAACGGGCAGATGCGGACCGTGCGCCATATCTTCAGGGATTGTGCCCCGGTGCAACCCGCCCCATCCGAGGCCGACCGGCCTCCAGGACCCAACATGACTATTTCCTCCCGCCAGGGCACTGCGACCCTGGCTGTGCTGATCGACGCCGACAATGCGGCGCCCGCCATCGTCGAAGGCCTGCTGGCCGAAGTCGCCAAGTACGGCGTAGCCGCCGTCAAGCGGATCTACGGCGACTGGACCAAGCCCAACCTGGCCGGCTGGAAGGAGCGCCTTCTGTCGCACTCCATCCAGCCGATCCAGCAGTTCCGCTACACGGTCGGCAAGAACGCCACCGACAGCGCGATGATCATCGACGCGATGGACCTGCTTTACACGGGCCGCTTCGACGGCTTCTGCATCGTCTCCAGCGACAGCGATTTCACCCGCCTGGCCTCGCGCATCCGTGAGCAGGGCCTGACCGTGTACGGCTTTGGCGAACGCAAGACACCCAAGCCCTTCGTCACGGCCTGCGACAAGTTCATTTTTGCCGACGTGCTGCGCAGCGACGCCGACACCGACACCGATACGGAAGCCGACGGCGCCGCCGCGCCCGCGCGCAAGCGCAACAGCGGCGAGCTGCGCCAGGATTCGCGCCTGGTGCGCCTGCTGCAAAGCGCCTCGCAAGCGGTCTCGGACGAAGAAGGCTGGGCCACGCTCGGCGGCATGGGCAACCACATCGCCAAGCAGGCACCCGAGTTCGACTCGCGCAACTACGGCTACGGCAAGCTCTCCGAGCTGGTCGCTGCCACGGGCCTGTTCGAAGTCGAGACCCGCAACGGCAACAACAACAAGACGCTGTGGGTGCGCCTGAAGCGCCGTTCCAAGACCGGCGAAGCCGAGCCCCGCCAGGGCGACGAGCGCCAGCCCGAGAACCGCCAGCCCGAGAGCCGTCAGAGCGAGAACCGCCAGGGCGAGAACCGTCAGGGCGAGAACCGTCAGGGCGAGAACCGCCAGGGCGAGAACCGCCAGGGCGAGAACCGTCAGGGCGAGAACCGTCAGGGCGAGAACCGTCAGGGCGAGAACCGCCAGGGCGAGAACCGTCAGGGCGAGAACCGTCAGGGCGAGAACCGTCAGGGTGAGAATGCCCAGGCAGAAAGCCCTCAGGCTGAGAACCGTGACAACCGCGAGCGGCGCGAGAATCGCCGCAACAAGCGGCGTGGTGGCGATCGCCAGCCTTTCCCGCAGCAACAAGGCTCACGGCCGGAGCGTGCGCAGCAGGCCGCACTGCCTGTGCAGCCCGCGCCGGTGCCCGAATTTGCAGCGCCGGCCCCCGCTCCCGTTAGCGAAACCGCCCCGTCGTTCGTGGTCGATCCGATGGACGTGCTGGAGCGCGTGGAGCAGGCTTACAACGGCGCCGAGTCCGAGGACGAGCAGGACGACGCCGATGCTGGCGAAAACGGCGAATCGAACGGTGGCCGCCGCCGCAAGCCGCCCAAGCCCGAGGTCACGCTGAGCGAGATCCCGTGGCCGATCGACAGCTCGATCTTTGTGGCACCGTCGTCCACCGTGGTGGCGGCGGTCGTCGAAGCCGCTGAAGTCATCGAGATTGTCGAGGTGGCGCCGGTCGTGGAAGCGGTCGAGGTTGCCGAGGTCGTCGAAGTCGCTCCGGTTGTGGAAATGGCCGAGGTGGTCGAGGTTGCCGAGCTGGTCGAGCCGGTCGAGCCCGTGGTTGAGGTCAAGGCGAAAGCCAAGGCCCCGGCCCGCGCGAAGAAGACGGCTGCACCCGCCAAGAAGGCTGCCGCACCGGCCAAAAAGGCAGACGCACCCGCCAAGAAAGCGGAAGCACCAGCCAAAAAGACCGCTGTAGCCGCCAAGAAGGCTGCTGCGCCGGCCAAGAAGGCCGCCGCTCCCGCCAAAAAGGCTGCGCCTGCAGCCAAGAAGGCGGCCGCCGCCGCGCCGGCCAAGCGCGCACCGAAGAAGACGGCGAAGGCTGCTGAATAAGCCACACTCGTCAGAACGCAAAACGGCGCCGCAAGGCGCCGTTTTGCATTTCGGCAGCTTGCGCCGCCAGCCGCATGACTACCGTACCAACTGGTTGATCTCGATGATCGGCATCAGCACCGCCAGCACGATCAGCAGCACCACCACGCCCATGCTGAGGATCAGCAGCGGCTCGAGCAGGCTGGTGAGGAACAGCGTGCGGCGCTCCAGCTCTGCGCCTTCGCCCTGCGCCGCGCGCTCCAGCATGATCGGCAGGTTGCCGGTGGCTTCGCCAGAGCGGATCAAATGCACCAGCACGGAAGGAAACTGGTTCTGCGCCGCCAGCGCGCGTGCCAGCGAGGCGCCTTCGCGCACCCGCGTGGTGGCGTCATCCACGTTGGCCTTGAGCGCCTCGTTGGTCAGCGTTTCCCCGGCTGCCTGCAGGCTGCGCAGGATGGGCACGCCAGCGGATACCAGGATGGCGAGCGTGCTGGCGAAGCGTGCGGTGTTATAGCCGCGGATCAGCTTGCCGACCAGCGGCGCGGTCAGCAGCCAGCGGTGCCACTCCAGGCGCACACCGGGCTGGCGCAGCAGGCTGCGTATGCCCAGGCTCACCGCCACGATGAACGCCAGGGCGGCCCACCACCAGTTGCGCACGAAATCCGACAGCGCCAGCATGATGATGGTCAGCATCGGCAGCTTCTGCTTGGTGTTGGCGAAGACGCTCACCACCTGCGGCACCACATAGGACAGCAGGAAGATCACGATGGCGAACGCCACCACGGTGACGATGGCGGGGTAGGTAAAGGCCAGCCGGATCTTGGCGGTGAGCGAGTTGCGCGTCTCGATATAGTCCGCCAGCTTTTCCAGCACCAGGCCGAGGTGGCCCGAGTGCTCGCCGGCGGAAACCAGCGCGCGGTAGATATCCGGAAAATCGCGCGGATGGTGCAACAGCGCCACCGAGAGCGAACTGCCGCCGACCACGTCCGCGCGGATGCCGGCCAGCAGCTCGTGCACATAGCTGCGCTCGGCCTGGTCAGCCAGCGCCGCCAGTGCTTCGTCCAGCGGCAGGCCAGCCACGATCAGGCTGGCGAGCTGGCGCGTGAACAGCGCTTGCTCTTGCGTGGAGAGCCGGCGCACGAAGGCAGCGGTGCTGCTTTTCTGCACGCCGCCGACGCCTGCCAGCGGATCCACATTGAGCGGTGTCAGGCCGCGCGCGCGCAACTGGCCGCGGGCCTGCTTGGGGCTGTCGGCTTCGATGACGCCGCGATCGGTCTTGCCGGCGGCATCGACGGCCTCGTAACGATAGGCTGGCATGTCTCTGGGCTCGCCCTTAGTCGCGCGTGACGCGCAAGACTTCTTCCAGCGCGGTTGCGCCCGAGTCGATCCAGCGCTGCGCATCGCGACGCATGGTGTGCATGCCGCGCGCCAGGGCCACCTTCTTGATCTCGGATTCGGCCGACTGGCGGTGGATCATGGTGCGGATCTCGTCATCCACGCTGAGCAGCTCGTACACGCCCATGCGCCCCTGGTAGCCCGAGTGGCCGCATTTGTCGCAGCCCACCGCATGCCACACGCGTTGCAGCGGTTTGCCTTGCGCCAGCAGCACGTCGGCTTCGTCGGGTGTGACTTCGATCACTTCCTCGCGCTTGCAGTGCTGGCACAGCCGGCGTACCAGCCGCTGCGCCAGCACGCCGAGCAGCGACGACGACAGCAGGAAGGGCTCGATGCCCATGTCGACCAGCCGCGTCACCGCCGAAGCCGAGTCGTTGGTGTGCAGCGTGGCCAGCACCAGGTGGCCCGTCAGCGAGGCTTGCACCGCGATCTGCGCGGTTTCCAGGTCGCGGATTTCGCCGATCATCACCACGTCCGGATCCTGGCGCAGGATGGCCCGCAGCGCCTTGCCGAAGGTCATGTCGATGCGCGGGTTGACCTGGGTCTGGCCGATGCCGTCGAGGTCGTACTCGATCGGGTCTTCCACCGTCATGATGTTGGTGGTGCGCGCATCGAGCCGCGACAGCGCGGCGTACAGCGTGGTGGTCTTGCCCGAGCCGGTCGGCCCGGTCACCAGCACGATGCCGTGCGGCTGGTGGATCAGGTGATCGAAGCCGCCCAGCGTGCCCGGCGCCATGCCGAGCTTGGCGAGATCGAGGCGGCCGGCCTCCTTGTCGAGCAGACGCAGCACCGCGCGCTCGCCGTGGCCGGTGGGCAGCGTGGAGACGCGCACGTCCACGGGACGCCCGCCCACGCGCAGCGTGATGCGGCCGTCCTGCGGCAGGCGTTTTTCCGCGATGTCGAGCTGCGCCATGATCTTGATGCGCGAGATCAGCGCGCCGTGCAGCGCCTTCTTCGGGCGCACCACGTCGCGCAGCGTGCCGTCCACGCGAAAGCGCACCACCGAGGAGGACTCGAACGGCTCGATGTGGATATCGGAGGCACCTTCGCGCGCGGCCTGGGTGAGCAGCGCGTTGATCATGCGGATGATGGGGGCGTCGTCCTCGGACTCCAGCAGGTCTTCCACGGCGGGAATGTCCTGCATCAGCCGCGACAGGTCGACTTCGCCCTCCACCTCGCCAACCACCTGGGCGGCGCTGCCGCTGTCCTGGCGGTTGTAGGCCTCGGACATGGCGAGCTCCAGCGCATCGGGCTCCAGCACGCGCAGGCGCAGCGGCCCGTGCACGCGTGCCACTTCGGCCAGCGCTGCGGGCGAGGTGGCGCGGCTGACCCACACCTCCAGGCCGTCGGCACGCTGGTGCGCGATCAGCAGGCGGGCCTCGCGCGCGAAGCCGTAGGTGACCAGGCGCGCGGCGATGGTCGACGGCGGCTCCAGCGGCTCGTCGGACATGGCGGCGGGGGCGATGCTTGTGGCCATGGCGAGTCTCAGTTCACCGGGCGCACGGCGTCCACCGTGGCGTTGCCGAGATTGACGCCCGGCGGCAGCGGCGTGCCGTTGGCCGCGGGCGCCTGGGCTTGCGGCTGCCTTTGCTGCTGTTGCTGCTGCGATTGCGGCAGCGTCTGCTCCAGCGGCAGCGGACCCGGCACCGGCCCGCGCGAGCGCGGGTCGACGAACGGTGCCATGGGCGCGTCCGCCGGCGGCAGGATCGGCGTATTGCCGTCGCGCACCATGATGTTGGGTGAGGCGAAGCCCTGCTGCAGGCCGCGCATATAGTCGTAGCGGTCCTGCGTCAGGCGGTCGGTGGCGCCGGCGGTGCGCATCACGTACGGGCGCAGGAACACCAGCAGGTTGGTCTTGCCGCGGTTCTTGTTTTCGTAGCGGAACAGCCCGCCGATCCACGGCAGGTCGCCCAGTCCCGGCACCTTCTGCACGCCGTCGCCGTAGGTGTCCTCGATCAGGCCGCCCAGCACGATGATCTGGCCGTCGTCCACCAGCACGTTGGTCTCGATCGAGCGCACATTGGTGGTCGGGCCCTGGGTGAGGGCGGCGGTGCCCTGTACCACGGACGATGATTCCTGGTAGATCTGCATCTTCACCAGGCCGCCATCGGTGATCTGCGGCTTGACCCGCAGCGTGATGCCGACGTCCTTGCGGTCGAAGGTCTGGAATGGCGTGACTGACGCCGAACTGCCGGTCTGCGCGTAGGAGCCGGTGGTGACCGGGATGTTCTGCCCGATCAGGATCTTGGCTTCCTCGTTCTCCAGCGTGATCAGGTTGGGCGTGGACAGCAGGTTGACGCTGCCGTCGGCACCAAGCGCGTGCAGCAGCGCGCCCAGGCCCATCGCCCGGTTGACGATGCCGAGGTTCAGACCGGCCAGATCGGGCACCAGGCCCGAGACGCTCGGAATGGCGGCGGCGCCGTTCGCGTTGATCGCGGCGGCGGCACCCGTCAGGTTGATGATGTTCTGGCCGCCCGTGCCGAAGTTGGTGCCGGCAAAGACGTTGGTGTTGCTATTGCGCGAGTTGAGCAGGCCCTGCCACTGGATGCCCAGCTGGCCGGTCTGGGTGGAAGAGACTTCCACGATCATCGACTCGATATAGACCTGCGCGCGGCGCATGTCGAGGTCTTCGATCACCGCGCGCAGGTTGCGGTAGACGGGCTCGCTGGCCGTGATGATCAGCGAGTTGGTGGCCGGGTCGGCCTGGATGATGCCGCCGGTGGTCGGCAACGTGTTGGTGGCGAATGAGTTCGCGAAGGCCGAGCTGCCGCCGCCGGATCCCGATCCGCTGCGGGAGCTGCCGGTGCTGCCGCCCGTGTATTGGCCGGTGTTGGGCGTCGAGGTGTTGAGCAGGCCGGTGCCGCCGGCGACGCCCGCCGCGCCGGTCGCGCCCTGCGTGCCGGACTGGCTGGTGTTGAAGGAGCTGTCGGCCGCGACGATGGCGCGCAGCGTCTGTGCCAGCTTGGTGGCTTCCGCGTTTTTCAGGGGCACCACCCAGATATTGCCGGGGCGCGCATAGGGCTGGTCGAGCTTCTCGATCAACTGGCGCGCCTGCTGCAGCCGTGCCCGGCTGGAGGCACGGATCATCAGCGAATTGCTGCGCGGCTCCGCCACCACCGAGGTGCGCAGGCTGGCGTCGGCGCCTGCCACGGCCCCGCCAGCAGCGCCGGCGGAACCCGGGTCCAGCAGTTTTTGCAGCACCAGCGCGGTATCGCTGGCGATGGCATTCTTGAGCGGCACGAGCTCGACCTCGCCCGAGGCCGGCGCGTCGATGGCGGCGATGATGCGGCCCAGGCGCTGCAGGTTCTCGGCGTAGTCGGTAATGACCAGCGTGTTGTTGGCCGGGTAGGCGGTGATGGTGTTGTTCGGCGCGATCATCGGGCGCAGCACCGGCACCAGGTTGTTGGCCGACTCATAGTTGAGGCGGAACACCTGGGTCACCACCTGGTCGCCGCGGGACCTGCCGCTGCCGACCACGATGGGCGAGCCCTGCAGCTTGGCGTCGGCTTCCGGCACCACCTTGGTGAAGCCGTTGCTCTCGACCATCGCATAGCCTTGCATGCGCAGCACCGAGCCCAGCGTTTCCAGCGCCTGCGAGCGCGACACCGGCTGCTCGGTCACCAGGTTCACCGAGCCTTTCACGCGCGGGTCGATGACGAAGTTCTTGCCGGTCGCCTGCCCCACCGCCTTCACCACCGATTCCAGGTCGGCATTGACGAAGTTGAGCACGACCTGGTCGCGGCTGCGCGGAGTCAGGTCGGGCGGCTGGCCTGGCTGGGCCGCCGGCTGGCTCGGTTGCTGGGCCCACAGCGGCGCGGGTGCCAGCAGGGAGAGGCCGCATAGCAGCGCGGTGGCGCGGGCGCAGCGGGTCTTGAGCGAAGGTCGAAGGGCTTGGGTTTTCATATTCGGTTCCGGGCTGCGGGCATCGGCGCGAAGGTTTCGCGCCGATGCCGGGGTCAGAAGCGCAGCCGTGTCACATTGTCCTCACGTCGTCCCAGCAGGCTCAACAGGCCCACCAATTGCGTAGCGGCGTCGGGGTCGGCGTCGGCCGTGCCCTCGAAGCGCGCCTGGCGGCCCAGGGTGCCGCTGCCCTGCAGGTGCAGTGGCCCGGCGAGGGTAGTCAGTTGCAGCTTGCCGTCGGCGCCCGACCAGTCGATCTCGGCGCGGTAGCTGCCAAGCGGGCGCACCCGGCTGACGGCCGATGATACTTGGTCAAGGCGTACGGTCAGGTGGCCGGTCATGCCGCCCGCGCCGCCTGCGCTGCCCGGCTCGCTGGCACGCGCAAAGAACCGGCCTTGCAGGCCGGACCAGTCAATGCGCATCAGCCCGTCGGGGCGCAGGGTATTGAACGGGGCGCCGACGCCTTCGAGCAGCGCCGCCGGCATGCGGATGGCGCCGGCCTGGGCGGTCCAGCCGAGCGGGGTCACCGCCACGGCGACCGGGCCGCTCATGGCCTCGGTATGGTTGACCACCATGCGCAGCGTGCCGGTCAGCAACGGCCAGAAGGCCACTGACCATTGCAGCCGCCCGGGCAGCACCGTGGCGGTCTCGCTGCCTGTGCCGGCCGACAGGGCCAGGGTGGCGCTGCCGTTCCACAGCGAGCCATCGGCATCGGCCAGCAGCACGCGGCGCTGGCTCTGGCTGGCGATGCCATCGGCGATCCATGCCGCGGGAAATGCCGCCAGCACGGTTAGCGCCACGGTGACGCAGCCAAGCGCCAGCCAGCCCGCGCGTTGCCAGCCACGGGGGCTGGCAACGCGGCGGCGGGCGAGCCTCAGGGCTTCCAGGCGCGCCATCAGCCGCGCCCGCCCGGATTTGCCGCGGGGCCTTGCAAGGTGGCGGTGACGTTCACCAAGGCGGTGGCGCCCACGTAGACGATGCGGGTATCGATCACCTTGAGGCGCTGTTGCTGGCGCACATCCTGCAGCCAGCTCGCCACGGAGCCGAAGGGCACCTTGTCGAGCTGCACCTGCACGCTGTTGTCGCCGGTGCCATTGAGGCGGGTGGCCTTGAGGCCGTGCTGGGCAAGGCTCTCCTGCAAGGCCTGGTTGAGCGCCTCGCCGCGCAGCGACGGGGCCGGGCTGGCTGCCAGGCCGCGCGCTTCCTGCGCCAGCGTTTCCATCTCCGCCGCGTCGCTGCGCAGTTGCGGCAGGCTGCGCAGCAGCTTGTCACGACCGTCGGCGGCGGGTTCCCAGAGGACGGTGTAGCCGATCACGAGCGCCAGCACGGCGCTGCCGCCGGCCAGGATGGCCTGCTCACGCGGGTTGCGCGCCGACCAGAAGGCGTCGAAACGTTCCTGCCAGCGCTGCGGCACGCGCGGGCGCAGGCGCGCCAGCCGGTCCGCGACGCGCGCGCGGCCAGCCGGGCTGCGCTGGGTGGCGCGGGGGCCGGGCTTGGATGCGGTGTCTTTCATCGGGGTCACTTGGCGGTCCGCGCTCACAGGCTGGGCTTGATTGACCAGCGGGTGCCGGCCGGTGCGTTGGCGCGCGCGGCGTCGGGCGGGCTGTTGTCAGCTTCCATGGCCAGGCCGGACTGGCGCGCCGCGCTGCGCAGCGCATTGGTGTCGGTGCCAGGCTTGAGCGTGGCGAACAAAGTGTGCCCGCGGTATTCGAGCGCCAGCAGCGCGTCCGGCGCAAGCTGGCGCGCGGCCTGGCCGAAGCGGTCGGCCAGCGGCAGGAAATCGTCGGGCGTGCTGCGCCCGCTCGCCAGGCGCAGCTGGTCGACCTGGCGGCGCATCTGCAGCGGCGGATCGATGACCACGGGGATCTGCGGAAAGGCGCTGCGCAGCGTCTGTTCCTGGCCGGCCGCGAGGCGCTGCGCCTCCTGGCGCAGCAGCAGCCAATGCACGTTCATGCCAATCAACTGGACCAGCACCAGGCCGGCAGCCAGCGCCAGCGGCAGGCGCCAGGCCTTGAGGTTCCAGCGGTCGGCACGGCCCTGGGCGAATTCGAACTGGGCCAGGTCGAGCGCGGGCTCGCGCAGGCTGGCCTGTGCCCCTTCGATCCATACCCGCCAGTCCAGCGCTTGCGCGCCCGGCGGCGCCACCCGCGCCAAGGCGTCCTTTGATGCGTACCAGTCACCGGCGGGGGCGAGTCCCTGCCAGGCGGCGAGCGCCTCGGAGCCTAGCAGCAGGCCGTAGCCGGCGTACTCACTGCTGCGCACGGTCAGTTGCCAGTAGCGCGAAAGCTCGGCTGGCGCGGGCACGCCCTCCGTTTCAAACAAGGGCGACGCGCTGGTCAGCGAGGCGGCTTCGAGCGCCAGCGTGGCCGGGGCCGCGCTGGCCGCGGAGGGGTGGCCGACAGAATCCGCGCCGGGCTCGGCGGGATGCGCCACAGGCTGCTGGGGCAGGCACAACTGCGCCGGCAACACGTGGCGGCGGCGGTGGCGATGCTCGGCAAATGCGTCCAGCACGGCGCGCAGCCAGGCGCGGTCCGTCACCATCAGCAAGCGCCGGCGCGAGCCGCTGGCCGCCTTGCCCTTGCCCGGCAGCGCGTCGAGGGGCGGGCCCACGGCGATATGGCAAGGCTGGGCGTCGGTGGCCAGCACCTCCTCGACCAGGTTCGGCAGCGCCAGCTTGAGCCGCGCCGGCGCGAGCGGCGGCACCGTGGCTCCGGTAAGCAGCACATCGCTGGCCGCCATGATCAGGACCAGGCGTTCGGCGGGAGGCAGTTCGGCGATGGCGGCGTGGCCTTCGCGCAACAACTGCCCCGCCGCCTGGGGGCCTTGCCGGTGGCTACGGTCGGCGACGGCCGTGCGGACCAGGGCAAACGGCAAGGCACCGAAGTGCCAGGGTTGCGGCTGGTCGTGCGGCCGATGCGGCAGGCGGACGTACAGGGTGGTGCTCAAGATTTCCTTGCTACAGCGCCGATCGTGGCGTCAATGAACGATAGCGGGGGCATGCGGCCCATGCAGCGGACGGCGCTGCTTGCATGGCGGATGCCGGCTGCGATACTGCCGGCGGCACAGGGCAGGCGGGCGCCCGGAGCCATGGACTACCGCTTCCGCCGGGCCGGAGCATACCTTGCCTGTGTGACGAATTGGCGTCAATACGTATCTGTCTGATACTGCTGGCCAAACACCCGGGAAGGGCGCCGGCAGGTGTTTCGCGGCGCGCCTGGGAGGCCCGGGCCTGCCCCTTGTGGCCACCTACGGTAACCCTTTTCGTCCCGCGCGATCCGACAGCATGATCCCAAAATCCGCCAGCCACGACGGCCACACGGACGAGGGGTTGCACGCATCAGCGCTGCTCCGGCATCCGGTCGATATCGCGCACCCAGACCACCCGGGTGGTATTGGCATTGCCGAGCACTTCGCCGCGGTAGACCAGCGAGACCTGCATGCGGCTGGCGCGCTCGTGGCGGATCAGCCCGTAGATCAGGAAATAGTGGGTGCGTACGTCGAGCGTGCTGGTGGCGGCGTTGGGGTCGGCCTGCGGCGCCAGCGTGCGCAATTGCGTTTGCAGGTCGCCAATGTTGTTGAAATAGGCGCGGTCGCGCTGGCGCACCACTTCGCGGGCGCGGTCCAGCGGCAGCTTGTCGATCACGGCGGCGAGCACTTCGGCCTCGGCGGTATTGGCATTGACGAGCGTGCGCTCGGGCAGCACGTCGACGAAGGGCGCCAGCGCGGCCACGATCTCCGGCGTGTAGCCCGGAATGGCGAGCAGGTCGTTGACGTCGTCGGGCGCGCGCAGCCCGCGCTGGCTGTCACTGCTGCCGCCGTTGCTGGCGCCGGCGGCGCTTACCAGGTAGCGGGCGGTCGGCTCGGCCAGCGAGGCGTTCAGGCCCAGCGTCTGCAGCAGGCGGCGATAGATCGCCAGGCTGGGGGCGTCGATGGTGGCGATCCGGCCTTGGGACTCGCTGGCGGTCCACAGCACGAGGTTGGATAGGTTGAAGCGGGCCTGCGCGTCGAGGATGCGGCCCGACAGGAAGGAGGTTTCGCCTTCCTGGTCGGTGCGCAGGCCGGCGCCGAGGAAGTCCGACAGGCGGGTCTCGGCGATCGGCACTGCCCAGGGCTCACCGAGCTGGTCCACGCTGGTGCGGCGCTGGTCGTCACGCAGGATCAGGCGGGCCCAGTCGACGGCCGCGCGCTCGATCCAGCTGGCCTGGGCCAGCAGGCGCTGGTTCTCGATGGAGCGGATCTGCACCTGCTGGCGCCAGAGCATGCCGGATACCACCACGACCGCCAGCGTGACCACCAGCAGGGCCGTGACCACGGCGGCGCCGCGCTGGCGGCGGCCGGCCGGCACAAGGGGAGCGATGCGCTTGCTCATAGGCCGGTCATGCAGATTTTCTGGAAGCGCCGCGGCGTGTCGCCGTCGCCCATGCGCGCCGTGAGGTTGAGCTCGATCGCACGCACCGCCGTGGTGGCTATGCCCAGGCTGGCGCTCACGCCGGAGGCGGCCACCGCGCTGGCGCTGGCGTTGCCGCTGAGCAGCGCGGCGGCGATGCGGCCGTTTTCGGCCTGCCAGCCACCGGGTTCGACCCAGACGCGCGCCGACAGGCTGTCGGCATCGCCGACCAGCGGCCGCGCCAGGTTTGCGCCGCCGCCAGCCTGGCGCAGCGTGATCATCGCGGCCTGCACCGCGCTGCGGTTGTCCGCCGGCGGGCTGGCAGCGCGCACCACGGTGTTGCCGTTGAGGCGATAGGCGACGACTTGCCACTGGCTGGGGCGACCCTCGTCCCGGCGGTCGCGCACCATCAGCAACAGGCCGTTGCCGAGCTCTACCGGGCTGCCCTGCAGCAGGGTCGGGCTGGTCAGGTGCTCGCAGTCGGACTGGAACTGTCCGTATAGCAGCTTGAGCGTATTGAGGCGGTTGTCGTGGTCGGTCAGGCGTTCGCGGCCGCGCGTCATCGCGTCCAGGCCGCGCCAGGCGATCACGGCGATCACTGCCAGCAAGGTGATCGCCACCAGCATTTCCAGCAGTGTGAAGCCGCGCATGGCCACGGCCGGGCGCGGCCGCCCAAGGCACTTAAAGCGCTTAACGCGTTCAGAGCAGGTTGCGCGTTTCATTGGGAACGATGGTGACCAGCCAGGCCAGGCGCACGGATTTGTCGGCGCCGGACGGGTAGACCGCGATCTCGACGCGGCGGAAAGAGGGGTTGGGCGTGCCCGAGATGGTTTCTTCGCAGTACAGCTCCACACCGCCTTGCGGGCAGGCGTAGCCGCGCGTGCCGGGCTCGGGCCAGGTCTTGGACAGGCGCAGGGTGGCGAGGTGGTTCTCGGCGCTCCACTCGGCCAGCATGCGGGTCTGCAAGGCGGAGCCCGCCTCGATCATCGACCCCATCGCGCGCATGGCGGCGGTCAGCGCCACGGCCAGGATGGTCAGGGCGACCAGCACTTCGATCAGGGTGAAGCCGCGCACCGGCAAGCACCGGGCGCTGCGCGCACAGGGGGGGGAGTTGGGGTGGCGCGTCATGGCGTGCTGGCGAAGTAGCGGCCGGCGCCGTCGCTGGCCACATCGATGCGAATGCCGCCGCGCACCAGCACGACATGCTGGGGACCTTCGATCAGCTCGCGCCCGAACACCAGGCGCGCGCCGCCGTTGCCGCGCCCGCCTTCGGTGACGGCCACGCCGTCGAGCTGCAGGCGCCATTTGGTCGGCGCGAACACGTCCCCGGCGAGCGGGGCCCAGCCGGCCGGCGTGGCTTGCAGGAAACGCCAGCCGACCGTATCGGCCTCCCAGGCAATCGGCCGGGCGCGCAGCTGGGCTTCTTCCTGGGCGAGCTCGAACAGCCGCGCAATGCGCTGCCCGTCGTCGAGCACGCGGCCGCGCTCATTGGGCGCGGCATTGACGGCGACCAGCGAGATCACGATGCCGGCGATCACCATCACCACCAGCAGTTCCAGCAAGGTGAAGCCGCGGCCGCGATGGCCGTGAAGCCGCCCTGCCTGTGGCCAGGTGCTCATGGCTGCGCGCCTGGCCCGGATCATGGCATTGGTTCCTTATTCCCAATTGCCGATATCGGCGTCGTTGCCACTGCCGCCAGCCTGGCCGTCGGCGCCGAAGCTGAACACGTCGATCTCGCCGCGCACGCCCGGGTTCAGGTACTGGTACGGATGGCCCCAGGGATCCTTGGGCAGCTTTTCCAGATAGCCGCCACCCTTCCAGTTGTTGGGCACGGGCTCGGTGGTGGGCTTGGCCACCAGTGCCGCAAGGCCTTGCTCGGTGGTGGGATAGCGGCTGTTGTCCAGGCGGTACAGCTTGAGCGCCTGCATGATCGAGGAAATGTCCTGGCGCGCGGCGACGATGCGGGCTTCGTCGGGGCGGCTCATGATCTTCGGGACCACCAGCGCGGCCAGCACGCCGAGGATCACGATCACGACCATGATTTCGATCAGGGTAAAGCCGCGGACACGGCGGCGGCCGAGGCGGGGGGAAGAGTCGGGAAGGGTGGCAACGTTCCTGCGCATCATGGTTAGCCTTATGGAATATCTGGCGGAGCGCCTGCTTACATCCGCGTTGCATCCGCGTGGCGGCGATCCAGTGGTCAAACAGTATAACCGCCACTTCATGACGACTTTGCGAGCGAGTGCTTGCATGTTCACCCGCGGCAAAACGGCGCGGGATGCGCGAAACGCACCGTCCTGCCTTGGCGTGCCGATGCGTTGCGGGCCTGACGGAGGCAGACAGCTGTCATGCGGCTCTGGTAGGCTTGGTGTTTTGATGCCCACCAGCCCACTTCCGTGCAACTCTCCTTGCGGCCCGCCCTTCGCTTCAACCCCTCCAGCCTCTGGCTGCCGCGACTGGCCGCGCTCGTGCTGTTCGTTGCGCTATGCGCCCTGGCTACCCGCTGGGCGCTGACCTTCAGCGCGATGCAGACCATTGCCGTGCCGAACGCGGCCCGCGTGGCGCAGACCGAGGCGGTGGAGACCGGCGCGGCCGGCACGCTGTTTGGCGGCAACGCGCAGTCCGGCGTGCGCGATGTGCAGTTGATCGGGGTGGTAGCCGACATTGGCAGCGGTGCCGGGGCGGCCATTGTCTCGCTGGATGGCGGCCCGGCCAAGGCGGTGCGCGCGGGCGCCGCGCTGTCCCCGCAGATCCGGCTGACGGAAGTCCGTGATCGTGGGGTTGTGATCGAGCGCAATGGCGTGCGCCAGGAAATCGCGCTGCCGGTCCCGGCCATCGTCACGCGCGGCCCCGCGGCGGCCCCGCAGCCGGCTTTGCCGGCAGGCGCGGCGGCGCCGCTATCCACGCCGATGCCGGTGCCCGCCACGCCCATCCCCGCACCGCCGCTGCAGTCCTTGCCGCAGCAGCCGTCCCAGGGCGGTAACGAACCTATCTCTGCTAAAGACTGATTTGTAACGGCGCTGCGCCAACTTGTTTACGTTACTTTCAGCGGCTTACGCCGGCGGTGCTTAACTGTGAGCCGCGTAACAACGTATTAGGCGGACCAACTTTCCAGCCTGGCGTGCGCTCTAATCCTTACCAGTCCACCGAGACGAAAAAGGAGCAAAGACATGCAAGGCAATCTCAAGGCACGTTCGATCCGGAATTTCATGGCCGCTTCGGCGGTGTTCCTGGCGATGGGCGGCGCAGCTTTCGCCCAGACCACTGCCCCCGCCGCGCCGGGCCCGGGACCTCAGGCGGGTATGCGCCACCATATGGAGCATGGCGGCGGCATGTGGTTCAAATCGATCGATACCGACGGCGATGGCACGATCTCCAAAGCGGAGGCCGACACGCTCTTCAACAAGATCGACACCAATCACGACGGCAAGCTCGACAAGAGCGAACTGGCTGCCTATCACAAGACGATGATGGAGCAGCGCCGTGCCGAGATGCGGGCCGAGCTCGATGCCCGCTTCAAGGCGGCCGACAAGAATGGCGACGGTGCGCTGACCAAGGCAGAGGTGCAAGCCGGGATGCCTCACCTGGCCAAGTACTTCGACCAGCTCGACACCAACCACGACGGCAAGCTGACGCTGGACGAGATCCACGCTGGCATGCAGAAGATGCACGAGCAGCGGATGCAGCGGATGCCCCGCGGTAGCCAGTCCAACCCGGCAGCGCCGTCGAGCAGCGGTGGCTGATTGAGGCAGGATCCACGGCGCGCCGCGCCGTGGGCAGATGAAAAGAAGCGCGACCGTTGCCGGCCGCGCTTTTTTTTGCTTCGTGGCTGGCGGCTCTGGCCAGTGTTGGCACCATCCTTGCCTTCCGAACGCTCGACCTGCCGGATCAGCGAATAGTCCACGCTCCTGAAGGCCGGAACGTCCGGGGCGATCCGGCCGCATTTGCCATGGCAGTCTCTGACGCCCTGTTCCTGTGCATGGGCCGTACGCCGCGGCGGCATCTTGCACCTGGAAGGCGATCGCGCAGGGCGAAAGGACGCCGGAAGAGACAGGTCGCCATAAAAAATTGCGTACTTGTGCACGGTTTGCTAAATTTGCGCAAAAAAATTGCCGACAAACATATTGCGGAGCAACAATATCGTGAGCAAGGTGGAGCTGGACAAGATCGACAGGAAGATCCTGGAGGTGCTGCAGACCAACGGGAGGCTGACCAACCTGGAAGTGGCCGAGCGCGTGAACCTGTCGCCCAGCCCGTGCCTGCGACGCATCCGCCGGCTGGAGGAGGTTGGCGTGATTCGCCAGTACGCGGCGCTGCTGGAACCCGGCCGGATCGGGCTGGGGCTGCTGGCCTATATCAACGTACGGCTCGAGAAGCACGGGGGCGCGCCCAAAGGCAAGGCGCCGCTGGACTTGTTCCGCGCTGCCATCGAGATCTGGCCGGAAGTGGCCGCCTGCCACGCCATGACCGGGGAGATGGACCTGCTGCTCAAGGTCTACGTGGAAGACATGGAGCATTTCGCACGCTTCATGAAGGACCACTTGCTGGCCCATCCCGCGGTCATCGACGTACGATCGAGCTTCGCCCTCGAATGCATCAAGGACACCACGGCCTTGCCGGTACCAGGAGGCTGAGAGCCTCGCGGTTATCGCCGGCACCAAAGAAAATGGCGCGCCGGGCGGGCGCGCCATCGGTACGATGCCGGCAGGCTTCGCTCAGGCGGTGTGCTTTTGCGGCACCATCGAGCGCCAGAAGCGCAGGCCGAAACGGCGCGCATCGCGCAAGTTGCGGCGCAGCATGTAGTCGAGGTCGGCAACCTGCTCGTCGAGCGCCTCGGTCAGGCGGCTGACGGTATCGGCAGGCGGCAGCTCAAGGTAGGCATCGGCCTCGCCGTAGGCATACTGCACCTTCATGCCGGCCTTTTTGGCAATGTGCATCATGGCGGCATTGCGCGACAGGCAGTGCATGTACAGGGTGCGCACATTGCTGTTGCGGCCGTGCATGGCCGCACGCTCGAACAGCGCGCTGCCAATGCCGCGGCCACGTGCGCTCTGCGACACGGAGACGCCGAACTCGGCGACGCGGCCCTGCGTGTTGTCGCGCAGGTTGGCAAAGTGGCCCACGCCGATCAGTTCCAGGTGCTCGTCGTACACGCCGAACACGGTGTCGTGGTCGAAATCGATGCTGTCGACGTAGGCTTCGATCACATGATCGCCAACCGACTGGCCAAAACGGAGCAGGCGATCCTCCTCGCCCAGGGCGAGGAAATGCTTGAGCAGGCGCGAGCGATGATGCGCAGCCAGTTCGCGCACCAGGGTGGTGGGGCGATGCGAGGCTTGCGCTGCTGCGGCTGCACGGCGGAGATCTTCGTCGGATACGGCCCCGACGGCCTTGCTCAGTTCGAGCGGATTCACTTTGTTTTCCTTGCGACGTAATCAGGTATAAAAATAGCACTCAGCGGGTGTTCGTCCATGCACTTTCGACAAATTGGTCGGGCTACAAGGGCAAACACTATCTTGCTGCAATGCAAAAAGTATTGTAGTGGATTTGTCAGTTCCACGTAAGGTGAGCATCGCATCTACCTTGTTCGATTTTGTAAATTCCAACTAAATCTATATAAATCAATCAGTTGTGTGGTGCTTGAAGGGCGCTTTCCGCCCGATGGTGTGGGTTTGCTGCAACGCCGCATACCGGCTTTCGCCGGGCCGGGGCACGGGATTGGCCCTGCTTCGCGGTGGCACAGCCCCGGTTATTCACAGATGTAAGTGCTTTATGCACATCTTTTTTGGCCTCGCGACTACTGTTGCGCAGCTGATTTCTCAGGATTTTTCGTGGACCCCAAGGCCGAGCCCCCGATTCTCGTTATCTACGCCCACCCCAGGCCGCAACTGTCGCGCGTCAATCGTCCGCTGGCGGCGGCACTGGAAAGCCTGCCCGGCGTGACCGTGCACGATCTCTACACCAGCTATACCGACTACGACATCGACGTGGTCGCCGAGCAGCGCGCGCTCGCGCGGGCCGGCACGCTGGTGCTGCAGTTCCCGGTGCAGTGGTACAGCATGCCGGCGCTGCTCAAGCTGTGGGTGGACGATGTGCTGGAGAGTGGCTGGGCTTACGGCCCCGGCGGTACGGCGCTGCGTGGCAAGTCCATGCTTGTGGTGGCCAGCACCGGTGGCCACGCCGACTCCTACGGGCCCGACGGCACGCATGGCCACAGCATCGAGGAATACATGCTGCCGCTTGAGCAGACCGCCGTGCTGTGCGGCATGAGCTGGCTGTCGCCACTGGTGCTGCACGATGCCAACCAGGCCGATGCCCAGGCGCTGGCCGACCATATCGGCCGGGTCACCGGTGTGCTGGGCGGCATTGCCGAGGGCGCCCGTGGCGTTGCCTCCAACGCCGCCGCAAGCTGAGGAGCACGCCATGGAACAACACGATTTCCTGGTGGCCCTGGTGGTCTTCCTGGTTGCCGCGGTAGTGGCGGTGCCGGTGGCGCGCCGCTTTGGCCTGGGCGCGGTGCTCGGCTACCTGCTGGCCGGCGTGGCGATCGGCCCGTGGGCCCTGCGGCTGGTGACCAACGTCGAGTCCATCCTGCATTTTTCCGAGTTCGGCGTGGTGCTGATGATGTTCGTGATCGGCCTGGAGCTCGAGCCCAAGAAGCTGTGGGCGCTGCGCCGCGTGATCTTCGGCTATGGCGGCGCCCAGATGGCGGCCTGCGCGATCCTGCTCGGCGGCGTCGCTGCGCTGGTCGGGGCATCGTGGCAGGTCGCGCTGGTGGCGGGCCTGGGGCTGGCGCTGTCGTCCACCGCGATCGCGCTGGCCACGCTGACCGAGCGCAATCTCTTTGGCACGCCGGCGGGCGCCGCTAGCTTCGGCATCCTGCTCTTCCAGGACATCGCCGCGATCCCGATGATCGCGCTGTTGCCGCTGCTGGCTGCCGGTGGCGCAGACGCCGGCGCGTCCGGCGCGGGGGGCTGGCTCGGGGCGGCAAAGGCGGTCGGGGTGATCGGCGCCGTGGTGGTGGGCGGGCGCTATCTGGTCCGCCCCGCGCTGCGCTTTATCGCGCGCACCGACATGCGCGAGATGTTCACCGCCTTCGCGCTGCTGCTCGTGGTGGGCATCGCGCTGATGATGGACGCGGTGGGATTGTCGATGGCGCTGGGCACCTTCCTGGCTGGCGTGCTACTGGCGGACTCGGAGTACCGCCATGCGCTGGAAGCCGACCTTGAGCCCTTCAAGGGCCTGTTGCTGGGCTTGTTCTTCATGGCGGTAGGCATGTCGATCGACTTCGGCGTACTGATGCGCGCGCCGGTGCAGGTGGCAGCCCTGGTGGTTGGCTTCGTGCTGCTCAAGACGCTGGTGCTGGCCCTGCTGGCGCCGCGCTTTGGCATTGCGCGCGGCCAGTGGTTATTGTTTGCGCTGCTGATTTCACAGGGCGGCGAGTTCGCCTTCGTGGTGTTTGGCGTGGCGGGCGGTGCCGGCTTGCTGCCGGCGCGCACCGAGGCGCTGCTGGTGCTGGTGGTGGCGCTGTCGATGGTGGCCACGCCGCTGCTCCTGCTGGCCTTCGACCGGCTGGTGGCGCCACGGCTGGCCCGCCTGGCGCGGCGCCCGGACGACGTGATCGCGCCGCAGGACAACCCCGTGCTGATCGCCGGCTTCGGCCGCTTTGGCCAGATCATCGGCCGCCTGCTCTATGCGCAAGGGATCGGCGTGACCGTGCTGGACCACGATCCCGACCAGATCGAGTTTCTGCGCCAGTACGACTTCAAGGTGTTCTACGGGGACGCCACGCGCATGGACCTGCTTGAATCCGCGGGCGCTGAGCGGGCCCGCATCCTGGTGGTGGCGATCGATGGCATGGAGGACAGCCTCGCGCTGATCGACAGCGTGCGAGCGCGTTTCCCGCACCTGCAGATCTACGCGCGGGCGCGCCATGTGTCGCACGTCTACCAGCTCAAGGACCGCGGCGTGCATTTGTTCGAGCGCGAAGTGTTCGAGGGCTCGCTGTTGCTGGGCCGTCGCGTGCTGGAGGGGCTGGGCTACGATCCCGTGCAGGCCCGCTCGGTCGCGCTGCGCTTTCGCCGGCATAACATCGCGGCGATCGAGCGCTTCTATCCGCATTACACGGACCAGAAGAAGCTGGTCTCGCTGGCGCGCCAGGCGCGCGACGAACTGGAGGAAATGTTCCGCCAGGACCGCGATCAGCGCCGCCAGCGGGAAGAGGAAGACTGGTCCTGAGGTGCCGCGCCGGCGCTGCAATGGCGCCGGCACTGCCTATGAATTTGTGTTACTCGACACCACGCAGCCGCGCTGCGGGTTCTGCGCGCGCACCGGGCAACCCGCCCGCCAGCAGGTCGATCACCATCTCGGCGAACTCCGCGTACGACAGCTTGCCGCCTGGCTTGAGCCAGGTGAAGGTCCAGTTGATCATGCCGAACACCGTCATCGTCAGCGCGGCCTGGTTGTCGCGGGTGACGCGCTCGGGATAGGCCCGGCGCAACTGGCGGGAGAAGGCGGCCACCACGTCGCGCTCGCGCTTGAGGATCTGGTCGCGCTGCTCCTCGGCGAGGAACTTGACGTCGTTGATCAGGGCGACATGCCGGGTCTGCGAGGTCTCGTACTCGGCCAGGAAGGCCCGGATCAGGTTGGAGAAGCTATCCAGCTCGCTGCGTCCCTGGCGTTCCGCCTCCGCCTCGACCTCGGTCACGATCAGCATCAGCCGGCGCGTGTAGCGGTCGAGCAGGTCGAACAGGATCGCCTCCTTGCTCTCGTAATAGTGGTACAGCCGGGCCTTGGAGGTGCCGCAGGCGGCAGCCAGGTCGGCCATCGAGGTGCTGGGGTAGCTGCTGGCGGCAAAGGCGGCGGCAGCCAGGTCCAGGATCTGCTCGCGCTGCGCCTCGAAATCGGGTGCCTTGGTACGGGCCATGGAGACCTTCGCCTTTTCTCTTTTTACTCGCCGCCGGCGGACAGGTTGCGGCGCAACTCGCAGGTCTGCAGGGATTCGGCATTGCCGCGCAGCACCAACTGGCCGGCGCCAATCAGCTCGCGGCAGCGCCAGAACACAAACCAGTCGCTGGCCAGCAGGCCTTCGATGGCGCCCATCACGCCGCCCACCACTTGCGCGGCCGGCGCCCATTCCAGCGGGGCGCGCTCCAGGATGACTTCGTCGACCGTGTGGTAGGCCGCTGGCACCAGCGTATTGCCCTTCCACAGGCGCACGTCGGCGTTTTCCTTGACGTTCTGCTGCCACTCATAGCCCAGGCGGCCCAGGCGCAGGACCGAGACCGGGGCGATGGTGGAGAAGCGCCGCGCCAGCCGGGCCGCGGGATACATGCCGATAGCGGCCAGGTTGCCGCGCGCGGGCGCTTCCAGCTCGCGCATGTCCATGGCCACTTCATTGATGCGCTGGGGCGACTGGTAGAGGTGAAACACCACCCGGCGCAGCATCAGCTGGTCGGAAGCGCTCTGGCCATGCCAGATGGCAACTTCCAGCTCGTCCTTGCGCAGGCCATGCAGCTGGTCGAGCGCTTGATGCATTTCGGCGGCGAAGTCGATGTCGCTGTGCGGCGCCACGCGCTGCCAGAAACCGGAGCGGATCAGCCCGCTGCTATCGACATCGGCCAGCGGCCCGACGGCGAGGTCGTCGCGAAGCACGACGACCGGGTCGGGCCTGGCGGCCTGGGCGAGGGCTTGCCGTAGCGTGTTGCCCGCTACGTCGCCATTGACGACATGGATGTATTGCATGGGCGTGATTGTATATGGATGCGACCTGCGTAAGGCACGAAACGCGGCGGCTGAGCCGCCACGCTCGGTACGCTGGCGATCCTTCGTCCCCGGGGAAGCGGCGTCCGACATACACAACGGAAATAGTCCGTGCCTTCGCGGTCTATATAAGTAGACCGTCCACCGTTTCGGGACGGTGGCGTCGGAGCGCTTCCGTGCGTGGAGCTTGATCCTGCACAAGGCGCCGCGCCGCGTAAACGTCAACCATGGCGTTTAGCCGCAACGCCTGTCTAAAGGAGGCAATCATGTCGTGCGCTCGCCTCGGGCGGGCCCGCGTCAAAGGTTTTCGGCGCTGGCTCGCTCGCTTCAGACGACGTCTGGCGCCATTGGCGCTAGCCGCGCTGGTGGCGTTCCAGCCACCACTTGCCGCCGCCAATGAGCTCAGCATGGTCCGGCAAGCATTCGCGCAACAAGTGTCCCGCCATCTCAGCCTCCCGGCGGCCGTCGCCGTGCGGTATGCCGGCTTGCTGGCGTCCGCGCTACAGGCAGACGGGCGGGAGGCCGATGCGGGTGACTGGGCTGTGCTGGTCGATCGCAACCCGCGCGTCCAGGCCGCCATGCTGTTCGCGCGGCCCGCCGACGATGCGCCCTGGCAGTGGGTGGGCGCCGCGCCCGTCTCGACAGGCAAGCCAGGCACTTTCGATCATTTCATCACCCCGACCGGTGTATTCAGCCACAGCATGGACAACATGGATTTCCGTGCCGAGGGTACCTACAACGAAAACGGCATCCACGGCTACGGCGTCAGCGGGATGCGCATCTATGACTTCGGCTGGGTCGATGCCCAACGTGGCTGGGGCAAGGGCGGGGAGAGCCAGATGCGCTTGCAGATGCATGCCACCGATCCGGACCGGCTTGAGTCTCGGCTGGGCCACCCGGCTTCCAAGGGATGCGTGCGGATCCCCGCCACCCTGAATCGCCTCCTTGACCACTATGGTCTGCTGGATGCCGACTACCTGGCCGCTGCGCAGCGCGGTGACTCGCTTTGGGTCCTGGCGCCGGGCCGGGCGCCGGTGGCCCGGCCCGGGCGCTACCTCGTGATTGTGGACTCGGGCGCGCACGGAACGTCCGCGTCGCGCGGGGGCGAGTAGTATCGAATCCGGCGGAATGCGATGCCGCTTCCGCCACTATCCGTTGTTCTACTGGAGAAAATGGCAATGACGAATGCGGCTTATAAGAAGATTGTGGTGGCAGTGGATGGCAGTGCAACCTCCGACCTGGCGCTTGCCGAGGCAATCCGGATCGCGGGCACCGGGGGCGCGCAAGTCCTCGCCTTGTATGTCGTGGACAACGGCCAGCTTATGTTCGACGTTGCGTATTACGACCCAACGCCCGTGCAGCAAGCGCTGGCCGACAGCGGCGAACGCGCGCTGGCGGCTGCCGCGCAACGCCTGAGCGCGCAGGGCGTGCGCCATGAAACGCGGCTGGTCACCCAGCAGACCGTGGGGGGCGACATTGCCAGCGCGGTAAACGATGCCGCAGCTGAATGGGGCGCAGACCTCATCGTGATCGGCACCCACGGCCGGCGTGGCGTGCGCAGGCTGGTCCTGGGCAGCGTGGCCGAGTCCGTGATCCGGCAGGCCAGCGTGCCGGTGCTCCTGGTGCGCGGCCAGGCGGCGGAAGGCTGAGCCTTCAGCCTGCGAATCGGATGTGCCCGCTACGTAACAGGATTTCCCGCGCCTGGGTGAGTTCGAACAGGCCTTCGGCAATGCGTTCGATGCGCTGCCGGTGGCTGGTAAACGCCCGCACCAGATCCTCCTCGCGTGGGGAGCGGGCGCCGAAATGGGTCTCGAGCGCCTCGGCCGTGATCGAATACAAGGTGGGTTGCCCGTTGACAGTGGCGGGGCAGGAGAGGGTCAGGCTAGCCGCACAGTAGGTGGGGACGCTGCGGGGAAAGGAAATTTCGGGCATGGCGTGCCTCACACCGGTCACTGAGGAATGGAACCATTCTAGGAGATGGTTCCGATCCGCGATGAACGCAGAGTGCTGGGCTTTGACCGTCATCAACCCGGATAGGGCAAATGCGGGCCGTTGGGCCTGGGCTGGCCGCCGGCCAGCCGGTGCACGGCGGCCACGGCTGCGTGGGCGGTGTTGATCTGGGCCGAGGCGAAGCCGGCCTGTTCAACCAGAAACCGGTCCAGCGGTGCCGCGGAATCCGGCAGGAACCCGCTTGCAAGCGAAGTCACGCCTGCGCCGGGGTTGGCTGCCAGGTCGGACAGCCGTGCGGCGAGGCCTTGCAGGACGGCCTGCGTGGCCGGTTCCGGCTGGCTCTTGCCTGCTTGGGCCTCTAGCCCGGCGCGCACCAAGCCAGCCAGCGCTGCCATGCGCCGCAAGGCCAGGTGCAGCTGGGCGTACTCGCGGGCCAACTCTGGAGCGAGCTCTGCCACACCCTGCTGCAAGGTTTGATCCGCCCGGCTGGAGGTACGCCCGGCCGCCATGCGCAAGGCTTCCAGCCGTGTCTGCGTCGGCGCGGGCGAGCGGGTGGGCGAGGCAGTGAACGCGCTGGCGCCGGCAAATGCGGCCCGCAGGTACGTTGTGTTTGCCACCAGCGCGTCGAGGCTATGGCGATACACCCGCGACAGCTCGGCCCGCGGCGCCAGCACATAGTAGCTAGCCAGGGCGATCAGGCAGCCCAGCGCCGTGTCGATGCCTCGCAGTGCGGCAAAGTGGCTGCTGTCCGCCGCTGGAGCCCCGACCCACGAGAACAGGATCACTGCGGGCGTCAGGCACATTGCGAAGGCCCCGGGACTGCCGGCGAGCCGGCACGTATAGGCGGCAGCCAGGCAGGCCGCGCTGATTGCCAGGGCCAGCGGCGCCGGCGGGTGGGCCAGGCCGATGGCACAGGCCAGCAGCGCGCCGGCCAGGGAACCCGCGAAGCGCAGGAACGAGATCCTGCGCGTGGTTTGCAACTGGGGGCTAAGCACCATGATGACGGTGACCGCTACCCAGTATCCGTGATCGACTCTCCAGAACTGCGCCGGCATCAGGCTCAGGCCGCCAGCCAGCGCCAGCCGCACCGCATGGCGGGCCACGCGGGCATCGCGGGCGGTGTGCTCCGCAACCACGGCGCGCCAGCGTTGCCATGTCCGGCGCATGGCGCGCCGCGGCCAACGGTACTCGCGGCGCCAGTCGCCGAAGGCCGGATAGCGGGCCAGTGCGCTCAGCGCAGCCTGGTACAACGGCGGCGCCCCGGCATTGGCCAGCGGTGCATGCAGCCGGCGCAGTTCGCCGGCCAGCGCCGCGCATAGCGACGGCAAGTCAGGCGCGTGATGGGCCAGACCTTCGCAGACCTGCTCCCGGACATCGGTGACGCAGCGCAGCAAGTGGCGCAGCGGCAGGTGCTCCGCACTGCCCGTGTCACCGGCTTTGGGGCCCGCGTCATCGGCCCGGCTGCGCAGTTCGGCGGCAACGATCAACAGGGCGAACATGGCATCGGCCAGGCTCACCACATAGGCATAGTGCATCAGCCCAAGCGGGTCCCGCAGGCTGCGCCGCATGTTGATCGCCTGATGCGCAGCCTCGATACGCTCGCGGATGTCGCGCTTGGTGGCCGTCGCATCGCCCACGGGCGCATCGGCCGCCAGATCGGAGGCAAAACGCAGCAACGCATCGAACACCGCCAGTATCTCGGCGCGCGGCCGCGTGTCGCGCGCGGATCGGATGAGGGCCAGGCTGACGACGCAGGCGAAGATGCCGCCGAGCAGGAATTCCTGGCTGCGGGCCAACACACGCATGGCCAGTTCGGCCTCGCCCGCTGGTTGCAGGCAGGAGGCGATCAGCACCACATAGAGCAGCTTGGCCGACAGCGCGGGCACGGGGCCGCGGGTCTCGGCCAGCCCGGCGGCCAGCCCGGCGAAAAGCACCACGGCGAGCGCCGTCCATGGCGTCACCGCTGCAGCGGTGCCCAGGGCACATGCGGCGGCACCGCCAATGCCGACGGAGCCCAGTGCCGCCAGCCGTTCGGCGGCGGTGCCGCGGCGGTCGGCCAGGCAGGTCCAGATCGAAGCCGTTGCCGCCCACAGATAGCCCGCTTCCCCGGTGAGCCATCCCGTGCCGGCCAGGACCAGGAACGAGAAGGCGTAGACCAGGCCTCTTTGCAACATCGAGGCATCGGGGCGGGGCAGGCGCAGCGCGGAGATCATGTCGGCAAGAAGGGTGGGCGCTGCGAGGCGGAGATTCGCCCTGCCAGGCGCAAGAGACAGGTTGACTCTACGGGATCGAATGTTGCGTCGCAACATTTTGCGCGAAATTCGAGGTTTCACCCCGGAGCGGTGCGGCCTGGCCTTCTCATGGTGCAGCGGCTGAGCTTCTTTGGTGCGCTGGGCAGGATCGGCTGCGGCCGATGCCGTGAGCCGCCACAGCAATGGCAAACCATGGCGATTGGCAAAACGCGGGCAAAAAAAACCCGCGCAGTTTCGTGCGCGGGCTGGAATCCACCGAGGTGGTGGAGGAGACAGACTCCACTATATATGATTTGTTGCGTCGCACCAAGCGGCATGTAGGCCAAGCGTGTCTGGCTTCACAAACATGTTGTATGTGAGCAACAAAGTAGCGGCTTAATACATCGAAAGCTCGTCTTCTATCATCTTTCGCCCTGTTTTCGTCGAGTGTTTGTCGGCAATTCGTCGGTTTTATCGCGGCACGGCGTGCCAGTTTCAGCGGAAGAACAGGTAGGCGATGCCGATCGCGGCGCACAATCCCACAAGATCGGCGAACAAGGCACAGGCAAGCGCGTGCCGTGTGTTGCGGATGTTGACGCTGCCGAAGTACACGGCAAGCACATAGAAGGTGGTTTCGGTCGAGCCCTGGATGATCGCGGCGAGCTTACCCTGGAAGGAGTCGACGCCATAGGTGCTCATGACGTCGATCATCAGCCCGCGGGCGCCCGCGCCAGACAGGATTTTCATCAACCCGACCGGCAGCGCGGGGACGAAGGCGGTGTCCAGGCCCAGCCAAGCAAAAGCGGCGCTCAGGCCCCGCATCAGGACATCCATGCAGCCGGTCACCCGAAACAGCCCGATCGCCACCAGGATTGCCACTAGATAGGGGATGATCTGCACAGCGACGCCGAAGCCTTCCTTGGCGCCGTCGATGAAGGCCTCGTAGACGTTTATGCCGCGTACGGCGCCGCAAATCAGGAAGACCACGATCAACGTCAGGATGAAGCCGCTGCCAGCCAGGGCGGTGGCGGTGCTCACCTGTTCCGGGGGCGCGTGCCGCAGCCAGAGGAAGACTCCGCCGACAGCCGCCGCCAGCAGCCCGAAGGCGGCCAGCACGGCTGGCTTGAGCACGTTGAGCCGCTGCGCCCAAGCCACTGCCAGCAAGCCGGCAACGCAGGACACGCAGGTGGCAAGCAGGGTCGGAAGGAAGATATCTGCGGCATTGAACCCGACCAGGCCTTGCTTGACCGCGATCGCTTGCCGCATGGCGATCACCGAAGTCGGGATCAGCGTCAAGCCAGCCGTGTTCAGCACGATGAACATGATCTGCGCGTTGCTGGCTGTGTCAGCGCGCGGATTGAGCGACTGCAGCTCCCGCATGGCATTGAGGCCGAGCGGCGTCGCCGCATTGTCGAGCCCCAGCATATTGGCCGACACATTCATCATCATCGCGCCCTGGGCCGGGTGGCCCTGCGGAACGCCGGGGAAGAAGTGGCGCAAAAGCGGATTGACCGCCCGCGCAAAGACGTCGACTACGCCGGCGCGTTCGCCAATGCGCATGATGCCCAGCCACAAGCTCATGACGCCCGCCAGGCCAAGCGAAATCTCGAACGCGGTGCGTGCGTTGTCGAACAGGCTCGCGAGCATCGCCGGAAACACCGCGGTATCGCCTGTCGCCACACGAATGCAGGCGACGATGAAGGCGAGCAGGAAGAAGGAGAGCCAGACCAGGTTAAGAGCCATCGGCGAATCGCGGGCGGGGTTTGGGAGAGGCTACGCATCATAGCCTGCCGGACCCGTGCCCACGGCACATGGGCGGCGCGTTGTGCCAGGGCGCGGCGCGCCCTGATGTGAGCCTTGGCATTGGCAATGTGTGTTGCGCAAAAACCGTAGTGCGCCGGTATACAATGCGGACAATGCCGCCGCGGTCGCATTGTCCCTCAGCCTTCCGGGCCAGCGCCGCGGTCCCTGATCCCTTTGACACTCGTTCGCGATGGCTCGCCCGTGCGCCACACCCGAGGACAGTGTCTCGCCGACCCAAGCCAGAATCTATGTCCGACGCCCATGGTACCGAACACGCACTTCCTGGTTCGGATTCCGCCGGCGCCAGTCTTGGCGCCCAGCACTCCCCATTGTTTGCCCTGGTGACCGATACGTTGCGTGAGCGCATCCTCGGCGGGCAGTACAACCAAGGCGAGCGCCTGGTCGAGAACAAGCTTTCCACTGAACTTGGCGTGTCGCGCATCCCCGTGCGGGAAGCGCTGCGCGCGCTTGCCGCCGAAGGCCTGGTGCGCATCGAGCCCCGGCGGGGCGCCTCGGTGGCGACGCTGTCGCCGAACATCGCCAAGGAAATGGTTGAAGTGCGGGCCACCCTGGAGGGGCTTAACGCCAAGCTGGCTGCCCAGCGCCGTGATCCTGCCCTGATCGCCGAACTCAGCGAAGTGCTGCGCCAGGGCACCGAGGCCGCCGCGAGCGGACGCTCGGAGCGTTTCATCGAATTGAACACCCGCTTCCATGAGGTGCTGGGCAATATCGCGGCCAATAGCGTGCTGCAGGATATGGTGCGTACGCTCAGGGAGCGCACAGGCCTGCTGTTCGCACCGGCCAACGTGACGCGTGCCCGGCAGAACTGGGAAGAGCATGCGCAGATCCTGCAGGCCGTCATCGCCGGCGATGCGGATCTGGCGGCGCTGTTGGCGACGCGGCACGTCTATAGCGCCGCCAAGGCAGCCGAAGATGTGGCCGAGGCCGCCGCCACAGGTTCCTGAGCGCTGGTAGATAGTATTCGATATACGGAAGAGATCCCGCACCAGGTCAAGTCAGCACCCGCCGCCACCAGGGCGCTGCTTTTCGTTGATTTCATTGGTATTTCTGGGCGTTCCGGCGGCAACCCAATGCCCCGGAATGGGGCGTTTGCAAGCCTCAGCATGACGCAGTGCACCAAAAATCGGTATACTGTCAATCCTGATGAACCACAATAGGGATTGACCATGGACTACCCGACGCCCGCCTATTTCCGGCAGTCGGTTGGCGAGCAACTGCTGGCCCACTATGCCGAGCGCAACGCTGTGCGCCATCGCACCCCGCTCCTGCCTATCCGCTGGCCAAGCCTGCGTCCCTTGTTCCGCCGCCAGTGCGTGCGCGACCAAAAGGCGGTTTGAGCGCACCGCCTAAGATAGCGCGGCCCCGCGCGCCGCCAGCAGGGCGCGCAATATGGAACGGTGGCATCTTTCCTCGTGTTCGCAATAACAGCCAATCGAGAAGTTCGTTTGCTGTGACATCGCGGCCAGCAGATCCAATGTCCTGCTGGCTTCCGGGCGCGCCATTTCCGCACGAAAATGCCGCTCGAATGCCCGCCATGCCTTTTCATCCGCTCCGCTCTGTATGTCCAAGGCTTGTGCAACCAGTTCGGCGGAGGGCGACAGGTTCGGAAACCACACATCGTAGTAGTCCCGCTTGGCGAACTCGGCTTTCGGCACGCCCCGGGGCGGCCTGCGTACGGTGCCGATGCGGATTCCCTCGTCGGGCTGTCGGGGCGAGCCGAGCTTCACGATGCGAATGGTCATGCAAGTTCCTCCTTCTATATAGAGTGCCCCGCGGGTGTAGCGGACTTCGTCGTGTGCCGCCCGGGCCTGTCCTGCGGCCATAGTTTGCCGCAGCCAGGTGGCCGCCGGCTAGCGCCGTGGCTCGGCGATGCCAACGGGCCTTCATTAGTCTTTTGCAGCACTTTTCTGTTGGTGCCAGAATCATTTCAGAAAACGCTTGCCAAGGCCGAGGGGGTCCCCTATGATTCGCCCCCTCGCAACACGAAACACCGCTGCAAAGCAGACGGGACAAGGGTTGCGGGGTTGGCAGGGGTGGTTGGCGGCGCGCACGGCGCAGCGAGCTGAAGGAAAAAAACCTGTTGACGAAACGATGATCACGCTTCATAATCTCGTTTCTCTGCTGCAGAAAACGCAGCGACGCGGTGAGCAAAGCGAACCGCGGCCAGTTCTTTAACAAACAAACAACCGATAAGTGTGGGCGCTTGATAGCGGATGCGGAAGA
>NZ_JBXANI010000017.1:0-199009 GCF_058801495.1 Cupriavidus sp. GW822-FHT03E04 | reverse complement strand
TCGTCCTCCGAGACAAAACCACGAAACCAGCCACACCCGAAACGGCGCAGCACTTCGCCCCGCGAACGGCAGATGTGTGAATGGTCACCGCAAGCGAGGTCAGGGGCTGCACGACGTAACCCATGGGTCATGCAGAAATGATGTCCTTGGGGCCGGTAGGATTCGCTAGCCAACACTCCGGGCCGTACGACGCAACCACCGAGGCTCAGGAGCCTTATTGCTCTGCTCCCGGCAGGGTCGGCTTTCTTCTCGTTAGTCTTCTTTGCCGACGCAAAGACGAGTGACCGGCAGCCCCCGCAGGGGGATGTCGTATGGCCCTTGGGTGCAAAAACCAACGCCGCTAAAAGAATCAGCAAAAGAAACAGCAGACCGGAAACTTCAAAAAAATAAGAGGAGCCCCCAATGGCAGGACCCACCATCGACTTCTGGCAAACCCGCTTCGAATCCGGGCAAACCCCTTGGGAACGCGAATCCGCCAGCCCGCAACTCCAAGCCTGGCTGGCGCAAGGCGTCATCCAGGCCGGGGAACGTGTGGTCGTGCCCGGCTGTGGCGGTGGCTGGGAAGTCGCCGCGCTGGCCGCGCATGGCGCGCGGGTCAGCGGTATCGACTACGCGCCCGGGGCGCTGGCCCGCACGCTTGCCCGGCTGGAGCGCAGCGGACTGCAAGCGGACCTGGAACAGGCGGACGTGTTGCATTGGCAGCCGGCCACGCCGGTGGATGCCATCTATGAGCAGACCTGCCTGTGCGCGCTGCATCCCGACCACTGGACCCGTTACGCCGCTCAGCTTCATGCCTGGCTGCGTCCCGGCGGACGCCTGCTAGCGCTGGTCATGCAGATGCGCCGCGACAGCGCTGGCCAGGGCGTGGTGGAAGGGCCGCCGTATCACTGCGACATCAACGCCATGCGCGCGCTGTTCCCCGCCCAGCAATGGGAATGGCCCAAGCCGCCGTTTAGCGCTGTCACGCATCCGAGCGGCGCATTCGAGCTTGCGGTGGTGCTGGTGCGCCGCTGATCCCCTGGCGGCGCACAGCGCCAGCCGCGCTATCCATGGGTAATCCCCAATCCATATACAGCCAGTCCACACAAGAGCCACACCGGTAGTTTTGTTACGGTGGCACCAGTCACAGCAGCCGCAAGACGGCACGCGTCGCACCCGGTGCCATCGGGCGCGCTTGACCCACCCAATTCCGAGATCGGCCCCTTGCCGCCCGCAGACCGCGCGCGGCAAGGGGCGGCCGGCACAGGAGACAAGATTGGAGATCCTGCAATTGACGATCTCAGGGATTGCGCTGGGCTGCATCTATGCGCTGATCGCCCTGGGTTTTGTGCTGATCTACAAGGCGACCGAGACGGTGAATTTCGCGCAAGGCGAGTTCATGATGCTGGGCGCCTTCGCTGGCGTGGTGCTGACCATGCTCGGGTTGCCACTGGTGCTTGCCGTGCCGTTGACGGTGGCGGGCATGGCAGGCTTTGGCATGCTGGTCGAGCGCCTGGCGATTCGCCCCATCCTGGGCCAGCCGCAGTTCGCCGTGGTGATGCTGACCATCGGCATGGGCTACGTGATGCGCGGCCTGATCACCATGGTGCCGGGCATCGGCGCCGGCACGCATACCTTGCCGGTGCCTTACCAGGGCATGGTGTGGCGCACCGGCGCGCTGGTGCTGAGCGTGGAGCAGGTGGCGGTGATCGGCGTCACCGCGGCGCTTTGCGTGGTGCTTTACCTGGTGTTCCGCTACAGCCGCATCGGCGTGGCGATGCAGGCCAGCTCGCAGAACCAGCTTGCCGCTTACTACATGGGCATTCCGGTGCGGCGGCTCAACGGGCTGGTCTGGGGCTTGTCGGCGTCGGTGGCCGCGATCGCCGGCCTGCTGCTGGCGCCCATCACCTTTGTCCACGCCAGCATGGGCATGCTCGGCCTCAAGGCCTTCCCCGCAGCGGTGGTGGGCGGCTTCGGCAGCCTGCCGGGCGCGATCGTGGGCGGGCTGGTGATCGGCGTGGTGGAGTCGCTGGCGGGCTTTTACCTGCCGGAGGGCTTCAAGGACGTCGCGGCCTATGTCGTGGTGCTGATCATGCTGGTGCTCAAGCCGAACGGCCTGTTCGGCGAGAACCTGCGCAAAAAGGTGTAGAGACGCGATGCGATTCCTCTTCAAGACCGACTATCGCCAGGACCTGCGCCTGGCCAGGCACCCGGGCCATGCGTTCTGGTACGGCTTGCTGATGGCTTGCCTGCTGATCGCGCCGGGCTGGGCCAGCAGCTACTGGATCGCGCAGCTTGGCTTTGTGCTGATCTACGCCATTGCGGGCCTGGGCCTGATGGTGCTGTCCGGCTACACGGGGCTGCTGTCGATCGGCCATGCGGCCTTCCTTGGCGTGGGCGCCTATACACAGGCCTGGCTGACCAGCCACGGCGTGCCCTTCGTGCCGGCCTTGCTGGCCGCGGCTGCGCTGTCGGCACTGACGGGCGTGGTGGTGGGACTGCCGGCATTGCGCGTCAAGGGCATCTACCTGGCGATCGCCACGCTGGCCTTCGGCCTGATCGTCGAGGAGGTACTGGCACGCTGGGAGAGCGTGACCGGCGGCAATGCCGGCCTGCCGGTGGCCGCGCCGCAGCTGTGGGGCTATGTGCTTGACGGGCCTGTGGCGTTCTACTACCTGTCGCTCGCGGTTTGCCTGCTGGCCACGCTGGCCGTGCTAAACCTGCTGCGCAGCGCCATGGGGCGGGCCTTCATCGCCATCCGGGACTCGGAGATCTCGGCGCAGAGCATGGGCATTCACCTGGCGCGCTACAAGACCTTGTCGTTTGCGTTGTCCGCCGCGCTGGTTGGCATCGCGGGGGCGTTGTATGCCCACAAGCTGCGCTATATCTCGCCCGAGCAATTCGGCATTGCCCAGTCGATCGACTTGTTGCTGCTGGTTGTGGTGGGCGGGCTGGGCTCTGTGCATGGCGCGTTTCTTGGCGCGATCTTCCTGATCGTCATGCCGCAGATGATCGTGCTGGCGAAGGATCTCCTGCCGCCTGCCATCGGGCAAGCCAGCGGCCTGCAGGCGCTGGTGTACGGCCTGGTGCTGATGGCTTTCGTGCTGTTCGAGCCGATGGGGCTGTACGGGCGCTGGTGCAAGATCCGCACGTACCTGGAGCTGTTTCCCTTCTATCGCCAGGGTATGTTCCGGCGCCAGAAGGCCTTCCAGCGCTCCGAGCGCCTGAAATAAGGAGGCCCGCACATGACAGACACTCTTCTCAGCGTGCGCGACCTGTCGGTGCGCTTTGGCGGCGTGCTGGCGCTTGGCGGCGTGAGCTTCGATGTGCGGCGCGGCGAGGTCTTTACGCTGATCGGGCCCAACGGGGCCGGCAAGACCACGGTGTTCAACCTGATCAGCCGCATCTATCCGCCCACCGGCGGCGAGATCCTGTGGCAGGGCAGCAGCCTGACGCAGTTGCCGCCCCACGCGATCGCCGCGCAGGGCATCGCGCGCACTTTCCAGAATATCGAGCTGTTCGAGCACGCCACGGTGCTGCAGAACCTGCTGATCGGCCACCACACGCATCGCGCCAGCGGCTTCTGGGCTGACCTGCTGTTTACCCCCGCCGCGCGCCGCTCGGAGCTGGCCGCGCGCCACAAGGCCGAGGAAATGATCGAGCTGCTGGACCTGCAGGCGCACCGCGACGCGCTGGTGGCGGGCCTGCCTTATGGCGTGCGCAAGGTGGTGGAGCTGGCGCGGGCCTTGTGCAGCAGCCCGCGGCTGTTGCTGCTGGACGAACCGTCTTCCGGGCTGAATGTGGAAGAGACCGAGGACATGGCCTGGTGGATCCGCGATATCCAGAGCGAGCTGGGCATCACCGTGCTGATGGTGGAGCACGACATGAGCCTGGTGTCGCGCGTGTCGGACCGGGTGCTGGCGATGAACCAGGGCCAGGTGCTGGCGCAGGGCACGCCGGCCGAGGTCCAGGCGCACCCCGGCGTGATCGAAGCCTACCTGGGCTCCGTAGACGACGTAGCCTCACTGCGGAGGGCCGCATGAACCTGATGGAAGGCGCTGACAAGATGCGCGAAATCCACGGCACGCCCGTGCTGGCGCTGGCCAACGTGGAAAGCGCCTACGGCCCGGTCAAGGCGATCCGGGGCGTGAGCCTTGCCGTGCAGCGCGGCAGCATCGCCACCGTGCTGGGCGCCAACGGCGCCGGCAAGACCACCATCCTCAAGACCATTTCCGGCGTGCTGGACCCGACGCGCGGCAGCATCGCCTTCAAGGGCGAGAGCATCGCTGCAATGGATCCGGCGCAGATCGTGCGGCGCGGCCTGAGCCACGTGCCCGAGGGGAGGGAGGTGTTCCCGCTGCTGTCTGTGCGCGACAACCTGCTGATGGGTGCCTATACGCGGCGCGACCGCGACGGCGTGGCGCGCGACATAGAAATGGTCTACGACTACTTCCCGGTGCTGTGCGAGCGTGCCGCGCAGGATGCCGGCCTGCTCTCGGGCGGCCAGCAGCAGATGCTGGCGATCTCGCGCGCGCTGATGGCCGCGCCGGAGCTGATCCTGCTCGACGAGCCCAGCCTGGGCCTGTCGCCAAAGCTCACCAAGGACATCTTCGAGATCGTGGTGCGCATCAACCGCGAGCGCGGCACCACCATCTTGCTGGTGGAGCAGAACGCCAATATGGCGCTCAACGCGGCGGACTATGGCTATGTGCTGGAGAACGGCCGCATCGTGGCCGAGGACACCTGCGCCGTGCTGCGCGAGAAGGACGACATCAAGGAGTTCTACCTCGGCATGAAGGACAACGGCGTGCGCGGCGAGCGCCGCTGGAAAAAGCGCAAGACCTGGCGGTAGCGCGCTAAACGATCACCAAGTTGAGAGCAATCAATGGCAATGGCAACGGCAATGGCGACGGCGCACACCATGCGGCCCCTTTCCGAAGCGGCATTCGAGACCCTGCCGCAGATGTTCTGGCACGCCGTGGCCCAGCGCGCCGACGCCGTGATGATGCGGCAGAAGGACCTCGGCGTCTGGCGCAGCTATCGCTGGCGCGAAGTGGGCGAGATCGTGGCCGATGTCGCCGCCGGCCTTGCCGAGCTGGGCCTGCAGGCAGGCGAGGTGGTGTCGGTGCTGTCCAGCACCAACCGCGAATGGGTGTGGAGCGACCTGGGCGCGCTCACCGCCGGTGCGGTGGTCAGCGGCATCTATCCCACCGACTCGCCTTCGCAGGTGGAGTATCTTTGCCACGACTCGGGCAGCGTCATGCTCTTCGCCGAGAACGAGGAACAGCTGGACAAGTACCTGGAGGTACGCGAGCGCCTGCCACGGCTGCGCAAGGCGATCGTGTACGACATGGAAGGGCTGGCCGGCTTCGATGACCCCGGCGTGCTCAGCTTTGACGCGCTGCTGACACTCGGCAGGCAAGCGAGGGCCCGGCAACCGGGGCTGGTGGCGGCGCGGCTGGCCGCCGGCGGCGCCGACGCGCTGGCGGTGCTGGTCTATACATCCGGCACCACGGGACGGCCCAAGGGCGCGATGCTGTCGCACCGCAATGTGCTGCGCAGCTGCCTGACGCTGCGCGAGTTCCTCCCCGCCACCACCATCGGCGAGCGCATGGCCTTCCTGCCGCTGTGCCATGTCTCGGAGCGGATCTTTGGCGAGTACTACTCGATCCTGTCCGGTGCCGTCGTCAACTTTGTCGAGAACCCCGACACCATCTTCGACAACATTCGCGAGATCCAGCCCGACGCCTTCCTGGCGGTGCCGCGCGTGTGGGAGAAGCTGTATTCCAGCGTGACCATCGCGGTCCGGGAAGCGACCCGCCTGCAGCGCTGGGCCTATGACTGGGCGCTGGCCGCCGGTCAGGCCCGCGTGCACGAGGACGGGCTGGCAACGGTGTTGCCTCTGGCCGCGCGCCTGAAGCTCTGGCTGGCCGATACGCTGGTGCTGGGCAATGTGCGCCGCATGATGGGCCTGAACCGCGTGCAACTGGCGGTGACCGGCGCGGCGCCGATCTCGCCCGACCTGATCCGCTGGTATATGGCGCTGGGCATCGTGCTGCACGAGCTTTGGGGCATGACCGAGATCACCGGCGCGGCTACCTGCAACCCGCCGGGCCGGACACGCCCGGGCAGCATCGGCATTGCCTTGCCGCATACCGAGGTGAAGGTCTCGCAGGAAGGCGAGCTACTGGTGCGGGGCCCGCAGGTCTTCATGGGCTACCTGAACCTGCCCGCCAAGACCGCCGAGACCATGGCCGACGGCTGGCTGCGCACGGGCGACGTGGGCCGGGTGGACGAGCAGGGCTACTTCTATATCACCGACCGCATGAAGGACCTGATCATCACCGCTGGCGGCAAGAACGTCACGCCGTCCGAGTGGGAGAACCAGCTCAAGTTCAGCCCCTATGTGACCGACGCCGTGGTGATCGGAGACCGCCGGCCCTACCTGAGCTGCCTGGTGATGATCGACCAGGACAACGTGGAGCAGTGGGCGCAGGAGCACGACGTGCATTTCTCCGACTACGGCTCGCTGTGCCGCAGCAAGGAGGTGATCGCGCTGGTGGGCCAGGAGATCGACCGTGTCAACAAGCAGTTCGCGCGGGTCGAGCAGATCAAGGCATTCCGGCTGATCGAGACCCGCCTTGGCGCCGAGGACGAGGAACTGACGCCCACCATGAAGCTCAAGCGCAAGCTGGTCAACGACAAATACAGCGCGCTGATCGAGTCGATGTACCTGGCCAAGGTGGCCTGAACGCAAGCGGCCCCAACAGGAGACAGGAGGCGCCATGAGCGATGCAGACAAAGCGGTTCCCGTCAGCCTGGTGCGGCATGGCCGCATCGGCCTGCTGTGCATCGACCATCCACCGGTGAACGCGCTCTCGGTGGCGACGGTGGCGGGGCTGGATGCCAAGGTGGCCGCCTTCGAGGCCGATTCCTCCCTCGATGGCTTGCTGATCTGGTGCGCGGGCCGGACCTTCGTGGCGGGCGGCGACATCGCGCAGTTCGATGCGCCGGATTTCACGGCTGCGCCTTACAACCGTATCCTGGCCCGGATCGAAGCGTGCGAACGGCTGGTGGTGGCCGTGCTGCACGGCACCGCGCTGGGCGGCGGGCTGGAACTGGCGCTGGCCTGCCATTACCGCGTGGCCGCGCCCGGCACGCGGGTCGGGCTGCCCGAGATCAAGCTGGGGCTGCTGCCCGGCTCGCTGGGCTCCCAGCGGCTGCCGCGCGCCTGCGGGGCGGCCCTGGCGCTGGACCTGATGCTGAGCGGGCGCATGCTCGACGCCGAGGCGGCGCTGGCCGCCGGCATCGTCGATGCGCTGGTGCCGGGCGAGCCGTTGGCCGCTGGCCTTCATTTTCTGGAAGACCTGCTGGCGAAGCGAGCGCCGCCGCGCCGGCTGTCGAGGCTGTCCGTGCCTGTTGCCGGGCTCCCGCCGGACTTCTTCGCGCAGGCCTTGCAGCGCGCCACGCAGGAGCGTGCGCGCTATCCCGCGGCAGCGGCAATTGTGCAAGCGGTGGAGGCGGCAGCGACGCTGCCGTTCGCCGGGGGCGAGGCGGTGGAGGCCGCCTTGCTTGCCGCCTGCGTGGCGTCGCCGGAATCGCGGGCGCTGCGCCATCTGTTCTTTGCCGAGCGCCAGGCGGCCCGCGTGCCCGGGGTGCCCTCGGGCATCACGCCGCGCGCGCTGCATACCGCTGGAGTGGTGGGCGCCGGCACCATGGGCAGGCGCATCGCCATGAGCCTGGCGGACGCCGGCTTGCCGGTAACGCTGGTTGAGGCCAGCGGCGCGGCGTTGGCCAAGGGCCTGGCATCCGTGCGCGCCCAGTACGAGGCCAGTGCCGCGGCCGGGCGGCTGCAGCCCGATCAGGTGGCCAGGCGCATGGGCCTGATTGCCGGCACGCTGGACTACGACGCACTGGCCGGCTGCGAACTGGTGATCGAAGCGGTGGTGGAGGATATGGCGCTCAAGCAGCAGGTGTGCGCCCGTCTTGGCCAGATCTGCAAGCCCGGCGCAATCATTGCCACCAATACCTCCACGTTGGACGTGGAGGTATTGGCCGAGGCCTGCGGCCGGCCGGACGATTTCGCCGGGCTGCATTTCCGCAACCCGGCCAATGGCGGACGGTTGATCGAAGTGGTGCGCGGCAGCGCCACCGCGCCGGATGTGTTGATGACTGCCATGCACCTGGCCCGGCGGCTCGGCAAGGTAGCGGTGGTGACGGGCGTGTGCTTCGGCTTTATCGGCAACCGCATGGCCGAGGCCTACCTGCGCGAGAGCGAGTTCCTGCTCATGGAAGGCGTGAGCCCGGCGCGGTTGGATGCCGTGATGCAGGCTTACGGCATGGCGATGGGGCCGTGCCGCATGCTGGACCTGGCCGGGATCGACACGGGCGCCAAGATCGTGCTGGAGTACGGCAAGGCCGGGGGACTGCCGCCGGATCCCGCCTATCGCGCGGTGGTGCGTACGTTGTTCATGCTGGGGCGGCTCGGCTGCAAGAGCGGCGCGGGCTACTACCGCTATCCGGACGGCGAGCCGGTGGCGGACCCGGAGGCCGAGCGCATCTGCGCCGCGCTGGGCCGCGCGCACGGCATCGCCCAGCGCACCGACATTACCGATGCCGAGATCATCGAGCGCCTGATTTTTCCGCTGATCAACGAGGCCGCCAAGCTGCTGGAGGAGGGCATGGCCTGCCGGCCCGCAGACATCGACATGGTATGGACCGCCGGCTATGGCTTTCCCGACTATCTCGGGGGCCCTGTGTGGCAGGCGGACAGCATTGGCCTGCCCCGCGTCAAAGCCGGGCTGGAGCGCTACGCCCGCCTGCGCGGCAATCCTTACGACTACTGGGACATCTCCCCCTTGCTGGCGGCGCTGGCACAAAGCGGGCAGCGCTTGTCCGACTGGTGCGCGCCGCCGCCCGCAGCCGATGCCGTAGCACCGGGCGGCCAGGCACAGTGCCATGCGCCGATCTCCCATGCGCCTATCTCATTACCGCAGGACTCTCGGTCCGTGCAAAGCAGGATCCAGTCGGGACCCAAGCCGCCGCAGAGCGTGCATTGAAGCCAAGGCAAACCAGCAAGAAGGCAACGAACAAGCAACGAACCGATAAGACAAGGAGACAACCATGATCTTGAAGACCACTATCGCCGCCATTGCGCTCGCGCTCAGCGCCGGCGCAAGCGCGCAGACGCGCGGCGTCACCGACAAGGAAATCGTGCTCGGCCTGATCACCGATATGTCCGGGCCGATCGTCAACTACGGCAAGGAGTCGCGCAACGGCATGACCATGGCCGTGGAAGAGATCAACGCCCGTGGCGGCGTGCAGGGCCGCAAGCTGCGGGTGGTGGTGGAAGACAATGGCTACGAGCCCAAGCGAGCCGTGCTGGCCGCGCAGAAGCTGGTCACGCAGGATGGCGTGTTCGCCATCATCGGCCACCTGGGCACCGCGCCCAATATGGCCACGCTGCCGTTCCTGGTGCAAAGCAAGGTCTTCAACTTCATGCCGCAGAGCGCCGCGCGCGACATGTATGAGCCGGCCAGCCCATACAAGATCGCGCTGGGACCGTCCAACTTCCTGATGTCCACCACCATCATGGATTACTTCTTCAAGCAGAAGCCCTACCAGCGGGTGGGCGCGCTGTACCAGGACGACGACTACGGGCGGGAGTCCGTGGAGGGCGTGCAGGCCTACCTCAAGACCAGGAACATGACCCTGGTGGAGAAGGTGTCGTACAAGCGCGGCGCCACCGACTTTTCCTCGCAGATGGCGCGGCTCAAGGCGGCCAACTGCGACCTGGTATTCAACGCCTCCACGATGCGCGAGTACATCGCCTCCGTCCAGGAAGCGCGCAAGATCGGCTTCAACCCGGTCTTCGCCGGCACCTCGGCCAACTACGCGCACCAGGTGCCGCTGCTCGGCGGCAAGGCCATGGAAGGCCTGCATGCGGCAGCCTTCATCATGCTGCCCTATGCGGACGATGCAAACCCGGCGGTACGGCAATGGGCGGCCGCCTACAAGAAACGCTTCAATGAAGACCCGGGCGTGTACTCGATGTTCAGCTACTACGCCTACACCACCTTCGCCACCATCGCCGACAAGGCCGGGCGCAACCTGAGCGCGGAGTCCTTCAACGCCGCCATGGAGTCGACCAAGCTACCGCAGGACGCGCTGGGCAACCCGGGCTTCAATGTCTCCGCCAGCAACCGCCTGAGCAACGACCGCATCCGCATCATGAAGGTGGCTGGCGACAAGTGGATCCCGGCCAGCGACCTGCTGCCGCCGCCCAAGATGAACTGAGCGGGCGCGGCATTCATGAACAACCGGAGACAACCATGAGCACGGCAACGGAACAGGCGCGCGAGCGCATCGGGCGCATCGCCCTGGGCGATGTGATCCACCGCAGCGCCCGGCGCTTCGGCGCCCGCACGGCATTGATCGAGGGCGACCACAGCCTCAGCTATACGGCGCTGAACGCCGCCACCAACCAGTTTGCCCACTACCTGCTGGCCCAGGGCATGCGCAGTGCAGAGCGTGTCGGCATGCTGTGCAACAACTCGATCGACATGATCGTGGCGCTGCTAGGTATCCAGAAAGCGGGCATGGTGTGGGTGCCGATCAACACGGCGCTGGCGCCGGATGCGATCCAGTACATCCTGGAACACGCGGAGGTAACGCGCCTGGTGGCGGACGCGTCCGTGCTGGCGCGGCCCGGCATCGGCGAGCTGGTCGCGGCGTTGCGCATTCCCGTCGTGTTGCTGGAGCCGGCGGGCGAGGTGGCAGGCGAGATGGCGGGATTAGCCGGATTAGCTGTTACCCGGCATGCCGACGCGCTGGCTGGCCAGCCGGCCACGCTGCCAGATGTGGACATCGCCAGCGGCCAACTGGCACAGATCATGTACACCAGCGGCACCACCGGCCCGCAGAAGGGTGTCATGCATTCCCACGCCTCGGTGCATTCGGTGCTGGCGGCCAACCTGGTCGATACCGGCTGCGGGACGGCGAGTGAAGTCTTTACCTGCCTGCTGCCGATGTTCCACTGCGCGCAGCACGGCAATACCATGAGCGCGCTGCTGGGCGGCCATGCCGTGGTGATCGGGCGCGGCTTCGATCCGGCCCGGGTGCTGGCGGACCTGGCCCGGCACCGCGTCACCGTGGTGGTGGCGCTGCCGATGATGTACCGGGCCATGCTGGAGCACCCGCAGTTCGCCGCGACCGACCTCTCCAGCGTGCGGCTGTGCATCTACGGCATGGCGCCATTGCCCAAGAACCTGCTGCTGCGCCTGCTGGATGCGTTCTGCCCCAACTTCGTCCTGTGCTCGGGCCAGACCGAGATGTACCCGGCGGCCACCATCTTCGAGGCGCAGGAGCAGCGCAAGCGCTTTGGCGCCTTCTGGGGCGTGGGCACGGTGGTCAACGAGGTGGCGGTGATGAGCGACGACGGCCGGCTGCTCGGCCCGGGCGAGGCCGGCGAGATCGTGTTTCGCGGGCCGAACGTGATGCTGGGCTATTACAAGGACCCCGAGGCTACCGCCCGCGTGCAGCGCTTTGGCTGGCATCACTCCGGCGATCTTGGCGTGCTGGACGAGGATGGCCAGTTGCTGTTCCTCGATCGTATCAAGGACATGATCAAGAGCGGCGGCGAAAACGTGCCCTCGATCAAGGTCGAGGAAGTGTTGCTGCGCCATGCCGCCGTGGCCAATGCGGCAGTGGTCGGGCTGCCGCATGCGCGCTGGGGCGAAGCGGTGACGGCCTTCGTGACCCTGAAGCCCGGCGCGCGGGTGGAGGACGACGAGCTGGGCGCGCACTGCAGGGCCCACCTGGGCGGCTTCGAGGTGCCCAAGGCGGTGCTGCTGCTGGCGGCATTGCCGGCCACCTCCACCGGGAAGATCCAGAAGTTCGCGTTGCGCCAGCGCTATCACGAGCATTACGATGAGCACCACGAAGCGCACCACGCGCACCCTGGCGAGGGCTGAGCACCGGGCCCGCCTGTGGCTGACATAGCCACCTGACATAGCCACCTGACGCAAGACGTAGCCGGTAGCCCCGGCTACGCTGCTTTTTGCGTCGCATTTTTGCATCGCATCATGGCGGCGCAGCGAGAGCAAATAACTAGCAGGCCTGACGACGCCCCCATCGGGGCGCGGACGGTGCCAGCAGGAGACGAGGACATGCAGATGCAAGCACCAGGCATTGCGTGCCCGCCAGCGACGACCGTGGCGCCTGGCGCCCGGGACGGAGCCGGCCGGGTGATGTGGCTCACCCCCGACAGGCTGTTCTACGCCGGCCTGCTTGGCTCGCCTTCGGTCCGCACCATGGGTGGGCTATTGATCTATGTGGCTTTGCGTGCACCCATCCGCATCCGCTTTGACGACGGACCCTGGGCATCCGCGGAACTGGCGGTGGTGCCGGCGTACATGCCGCACTCGGTTGCTTGCGACGACCGCATGATCTGCGACCTCGCACTGGAAGCGGAGAGCATCGACCTGGCGCGCCTGCCGCCGGTGATACGCGAGCGGGCAGGGCCGGTGGACGATCCGGCCTTTGTGCGCCATGTGCGCCAAGCGCATGCCTACCTGAGCGAGCGCGGCCGGGAGCTGGAACTGCAGGCGGACAGCTTCGACCAGATCTTCTTCGGGCACGCGCTGGCGCCGCGCAAGCTGGACCCGCGTATCGAGGCCGCGGTACAGCGCATCCGCAATGCGCCGTCGGCCACGGCCACTGCCGAGTCATGCGCCGCATCGGCCCATCTGTCCTTCTCGCGCTTCCTGCATCTGTTCAAGGAGGATGTCGGCACGCCGTTCCGCAGCTTCCGGACCTGGAAACGCGCCCGCAGCCTGCTGCACTATGTCACCCAGGACTCCAACCTGGCCCATGTGGCGCTGGATGCCGGCTATCCGGACTCCACCCACTTCAGCCATTCCATCCGCCAGGTTTACGGACTCAAACCCAGCGATATCTTTGCCGGCTCGCGCAAGCTCGCCCTGATTGGCGAGCTTGCGGAGGTGGGCAGCGGCATGCCCGGCTAGGCGGGCCGCGCAGGGGTATCCGGCGCGTCCTCAGTGCGCAAGGCCGCCTTGTGGATCTTGCCGGCCGGCGTGAGCGGCAGCGCTTCGCGCAGCACCACCTGGCGCGGCACCTTGTAGTCGGCCAGGCGGGTCCCGCAGTACGCGCGGATTTCCTGCTCGGAGACCTGGCAGCCAGGCTTGGGCACGATGTAATAGCGGCCGATCTCGCCCAGCACGGGGTCGGGCACGCCAATGCCGGCGACCATCATCACCGCCGGGTGCCGCGCGATCACGCCTTCGATCTCGGCCGGATAGACGTTGAAGCCGCCCTGGATATACATATCCTTCTTGCGCCCCTTCAGGTGGATATAGCCGCGTTCGTCCACATAGCCCAGGTCGCCCGAGTGCAGCCAGCCCTGGGCATCGAATCCATCCTCCCCGGCCGCGCCGCCCACGTAGCCCGGGCAAACGCCCGCGCCACGGTAACAGAGCTCGCCGATTTCGCCCGTGGCCAGGCTTTCGCCGGCAAACGAGACCACCCGCACCTCGGCGGCGTCGAACACACGGCCGATCGATTGCATCAGGTCCTGCCGCTGCGCGTCCCAGGGCGTCATGACGATCGCGCCAGAGGATTCCGAGAGGCCGTACAGGTTCATCACCGTCGCCTGCGGCATGCGGGCCTGCAACTGCTCCAGCAGGGCCGCGTCCACGGTGGCGCCGCCCACGATCACGAGCCGCACGGAGGAGAAGTCCACCTTGGCCGAGTCGGGATGCATCAGCAGCAGCGTGGCCATGGTCGGCACGCCCGAGAAGATGGTGGGCGGGTGCTGGCGCATCCTGGCGAGCACCAGGTCCGCCTTGAAGGCTGGCACGAGGTCGCAAGTGCCGCCGCCCAGCAGGAAGTTCAGCACCCCGCAGGTGATGCCGCCCACATGGTTCAAGGGCAGGGCCAGCTGGAGCTGGTCGGCCTCGCTCGTGCGCACATGGCGCGCTTGGGCCAGGGCCGCCGCCAGCATGCTGCGATGGGACAGTCCCGCGCCCTTAGGCCGCCCGGTGGTGCCCGAGGTGTAGATCACCATGGCCAGGTCCTGCGGCACGACCTGCGCCTCGGCGGCCTCCAGTACGGCCGGGTCCGGCGCGGTGGCCAGCAGCGTGGAAAGCCGCAGCGAGCTGGTGTCGGCCGATGGCGCTGTGTCGATTGTGTCGATTGGGTCGATCAGCACCACATGCGACAAGCCCGGCATGCGCGGAGCCAGCCGTGCCAGCATGCCTGGAAAATCAAAGCCCTCGCACTCCGGCACCGTGAAGACCGCCTTGACCGCGCTGTCGTTGACCATATGCTCGATCTCGTTGTCGCGGTAGCGCACGCTCAGGCCCACCACCGCCACGCCGATGCGGCTTGCGGCATAGAACAGCTGCAGCCACTCGATCTGGTTCAGGCCGATCACGCCGATGCGCTCGCCACGGGCGATGCCCAGGCCAAGCAGCCCACAGGCAAGCCGCGCGGAGCTGGCCTGCATCCCGGCAAAGGTGTGGGCCTGCGGCCCGCAGCGGTAGGCAGTGCGCTGGCCCCACCGCTGGCTGGCCTGGCGAAGGGCGGCACCAATGGTGGCGGGCGGCGGGTTGGCAATCATGCGGGCTCTCCTGGCGTTGGATGTCAAGTTGGATGCGGCAAAGACCGGGGCAGGTCAGAGCGGCAAGCGTAGCCAAGTAGCGCGGGGCAAGGCTTGCGGAAAGTGGCTGGGTCGCTGCGTATGGCGGCGGCAGCGTCGTCTCGGTGGACGTAGATTACGCATGACATGGGTAATTGAAAAATACCCACGAAATTGGTATTTGCAATTTACCCATATTATTTGTAAAGTGAGATTACGCATTTGATGGGTAACTCCGGATGACCACGATGAAACAGCTGCTCACCACCCCCAGCCAGCTCGGACAAGTGCTGCAATCCGCACGGCGTGCCGCCAGACTGTCGCAGACGGACCTGGCCGCGCGGCTGGATGTCAGCCAGAGCCGCATCTCCCATATGGAGCTCAACCCGGGCAGCATCAGCGCCGACCAGTTGCTGGCGCTGATCAGCGTCCTCGGCCTGGAACTCGTCGTGCAGGATCGGCACGCGGCGGGCGCCGAAGCCTCGCCGGTGGAGTGGTAGCCATGGGTCGCAGATCGCATGCGCGGGCGTTGTCGGTATGGGCCAATGGCGAGCGGGTAGGGACGTGGCGCATCCCCACGCGGGGCGACATGGAATTGCAGTACGACCCAGGCTGGCTGGCCTCGCCCGCCGGACGCCCACTTTCCCTGTCGCTCCCCTTCGGCGTCGATACCTCCCCGCTCAAGGGCGACCGGGTGCGCAACTACTTCGACAACCTGCTGCCCGACAGCGACGCCATCCGCAAGCGCCTGGCCACGCGTTTCAAGGCGGCAACCACGGAAGCCTTCGACCTGCTGGAAGCCATCGGCCGCGATTGCGTCGGCGCCGTGCAATTGCTCGGTGAGAACGAACAGCCGGTGGGCCATGACCGCATCGACGGTACGCCGCAGTCCGACTCCGATATTGAAAAGCTGCTGCGGCAGACGGTCAGCCCCACCAGCATGGGCGCGCAGGACAATGACGATGATTTCCGCATCTCCCTGGCCGGCGCGCAGGAAAAGACCGCGCTGCTGTGGCATGGCAACCAGTGGATGAAGCCCCACGGCGCCACGCCCACCACGCACATCCTCAAGCTGCCGCTTGGACTGGTGGGCAACAAGCGGGCCGACCTCAGTACCTCGGTCGAGAACGAGTGGCTCTGCCTGACCATCCTCGCCGCTTATGGCCTGCCGGTGGCGCATAGCGAAATCAAGACCTTCGCCAGCCAGAAGGTCCTGAGCGTGCAGCGCTTCGACCGGCAGATGCATTCCTCGGGAGGCTGGATCCTGCGCCTGCCGCAGGAGGATTTCTGCCAGGCGCTTGGCGTCGCCCCGCACCTGAAGTACGAGGCGGATGGCGGCCCTGGCATGCGCGACATCGCCCAGATCCTGCGGCAATCGACCCATGCCGACGAAGACCTGGAGATCTTCCTCACCACGCAGATCCTGTTCTGGATGCTGGCGGCGCCTGACGGGCATGCCAAGAATTTCAGCATCCGCCTGCTGCCTGGCGGGCGCTACCGGATGACGCCGCTCTATGACGTGATGTCGATCTGGCCGGTGGTTGGCTTTGGGGCAAACCAGTGGTCATGGCACAAGGCCAAGCTGGCCATGGCGGTGGCCGGCAAGAACCGGCACTACCTGTTCAAGGACGTGCAGCGCCGGCATTTCAACGCCATGGCGCCCAAGTGCTTCCACGGCCCGGATGCCGAAGGCATCGTTCAGCGGCTCATTGCGCAGACGCCGGCTGTCGTTGCCACGGTCAGCGCCGCCTTGCCGGGGGGCTTCCCGCAAAAGGTGGCGCACAGCATCCTGCAAGGGCTGGAGGCATCCGCCCGGCAGCTCGATCGCATGCCGCCTGGCTAAGTGGTAGTTGGTTGGGGTTTGGCGGGGCCAACCACTTTGCGCAAGACGAAGCGCACGGCGCAGCCTATGGTCGAGGGATGCCAGCTTGCATGCCGCACGCCACCCCCGACCCGAAAGCCCACTGACAGCCCCCCCTGACAGGACCCACGATGAGCCTCCTGACCCTGCCGCCCCTTGCGCACTATTTCACCGCCGAGCACGAGCAGTTCCGCAGCACGCTGCGCGACTTCGTCGCCCGCGAGATCACGCCCTACGTGAACGACTGGGACGAAGCCGGGACCTTTCCCCGCTCGCTGTACCGCCGCGCCGCGGAAGTCGGCCTGCTCGGGCTGGGTTACCCGGAACACTTCGGCGGCACGCCCGGCGACATCTTCTATCACCTGATCCAGGCCGAAGAGTTTGCCCGCTGCGGCTCCGGCGGCGTCAACGCGTCGCTGCACTCCCATTCCATCGGCGTGCCGCCCATCGTCGCGGCCGGCAGCCAGGCGCTGCAGGAACGCGTGCTGCCCGCGGTCATTGCTGGCGACAAGATCGCCGCCCTGGCCATTACCGAGCCCGGCGGCGGCTCCGACGTGGCCAGCCTGAAAACCACCGCCGTGCGCGACGGCGACCACTACATCGTCAACGGCGAGAAGACCTTCATCACCTCCGGCATGCGCGCCGACTTCATCACCACCGCGGTGCGCACCGATCCCGCCAACAAGGGCGCGGGCGGCATCTCCCTGCTCCTGATCGAAGGCAACACGCCCGGCCTGACCCGCACTGAACTCAAGAAAATGGGCTGGCTCGCCTCCGACACTGCTCACCTGCACTTCGACAACTGCCGGATCCCGGCCGCCAACCTGATCGGCGAGGAGAACCGCGGCTTCCAGATCATCATGCGCAACTTCAACGCCGAGCGGCTGGGGATGAGCGCCAGCGCCTATGGCTACGCCGAAGCCTGCCTGCAGGAAGCACTCGACTGGGCGCGCCAGCGCAGCACCTTCGGCCACCCGCTGGTGGAGCGCCAGGTGATCCGCCACAAGCTGGTCGACATGGCCCTGCGCATCGAAGCCGCCCGCAACCTCGTCTACGACCTGGCTTACCGCGTGCAGCACCAGGCCGGCGACCCGGCGCAGTTGGTGGCGCGCACCTGCATGGCCAAGATCCAGGCCACCCAGGCCATGCAGTTCTGCGCCGACCAGGCCGTGCAGATCCTGGGCGGCATGGGTTTCATGCGCGGCACCCTGAGCGAGCGGGTGTACCGCGAGGTCAAGGTCATGATGATCGGCGGCGGGTCGGAGGAAATCATGAAAGACCTGGCCGCGCGGCAGTTGGGGTTTTGAAGGGAGGCGGAGAGGTGGCTGGAATAGCAGTTAACGTATTCGATCATGCTTTTTAAGAAGCAAAACCAACCGTCACCAAGCTAACGTATTAGATCGAGTCTCATATCTGGAATTTTGCTAGATAGCACTCTATACTGTCTTTGTACTGATACGTTATCAACACGACGAAAGGCGCAATGCAGCACCTTATTACCGCAACCGCAAGCCTTGGCCAGCTCGCCCGCGCTGCGCGCATGACCCAGAAGCTCACACGCGACGAACTGGCCCGCGCCACGGGACTCTCGCCAGCCTTTATCTCAGCGGTTGAACGTGGCAAGGAGACCGCGCAAATCGGCAAGGTGCTGCTCCTGCTACAGGAGCTCGGCGTGACGCTGTTCGGCGAGGCTTCCGGCGTCCAGCAACTGATGGCGGACAAAGACGGGCTCGCCAACCGGCGAGTGCGTAAATGAGCGAAGAAGAGCGCACGCTCATCGCCTTTGCCAACGGCGTAAAAATCGGTGAAGTGGCGGACAACAACGGGGTTTGGACGTTTGCCTATGACGCGGGCTGGCTGAATCACCCCGGGCGCTTCGCCCTGAGCCCTAGTCTTCCGCTAGGGCCGGCACTTCAGGTCGATACCAGTTCCGACCGTCCCGTGCAGTACTTCTTCGACAACCTCTTGCCGGAAGAGGGCCAACGCGCCGTGCTGGCCAGCACGGCAAGGCTCGATATCGAAGACGCATGGGGCATGCTGGCGTACTACGGCGCGGAATCGGCCGGGGCCATCACGCTTCTGGCGCCGGGCCAGCAGGAACCCGGCGCAGGCCGGGTGCCGCTATCGTTCGAAGAACTGCACCGCCGTATCGCGGACCTGCCGGGGCGCCCGCTTGACGCGAAGGCGCCCAAGCACATGTCGGTGGGTGGCGCGCAGCACAAGCTGGCGGCAATCCTGGAGGGCAGGCAAGGAGAGCAGCGATTGCTGGAACCAATCGGCGCAGAGCCTTCCACCCATATCCTGAAGCCGGAAGCACGCTCTACCGCATGGCCACATACTGCCATCAATGAGTTCTTCTGCATGCGGCTGGCTGCGCGCGTGGGTCTGCCGGTGCCAGCCACGGCGTTCCTGCGCGTGCCTGCGCCGGTCTTCGCTATTTCCCGTTTCGATCGTGAATCGCTGCAAGGCCAGGTGCGGCGCCGGCATGTCATTGACGGCATGCAGCTGCGCGGCAAGAGCCGGACACTAAAATACACGCAAGCCTCGACGCAGACCCTGAGAGCGCTGATCGAGCTGACACGCACCCGCGCCGCCTCGCGCCTGGCGATTTACCGCTGGATTGTGTTCAACGTGCTGGTTGGCAACGGCGACGCGCATATGAAAAACCTGTCGTTCTTCGCGGATCCCGACGGCTACAGCCTTGCCCCGTTCTACGATATCGTCAGCACCGTGGTGTACGACACCAAGAACTTTCGCGACACCGCGCCGTACTGGCCGGACTCCGAATTGTCCATGCCGATCGGGGCCGCCAGGCATTTCGGCGACCTCCAGCGCACCGACCTGATTCAAGCGGGGCAGGAACTTGGCTTGAGTCCAACGGCGGCGGCCTATGAGCTCGATGCAATGATGGCTGCCGTAGCGCAGGCCACGAATGAGGTCCGAGCGCAAGTCGAAGCTGAGGCCACGCCGGATGGTGGCGAGGCCCGGCTGCTCAATGCCATCCTGGCCATGCCACTCAAGGAGATGTCCGATCGGCTCAGACGGCCAGTTCGAAGTCCGGCAGCATAGCTGCCTGCACAAGAGGGCATTCGTCCAGGGAAGCGCCTCAGCCTTCCTGCGACGCGGATCGGCCCCGCCGCGCCGCCTTATAATCCGACCGGAGAATCCACCGCTGGCGCTGCCGGCGGGCGTGTCCTGGAACCGGCCGAATGCCTTCGTACCCCCTTGTCCTCTGCCTCACCTTTGCGGTCGTCGGAAGTCTGACGGTTGCCGTCGCAACCTGGACGCGGCGGGACGATCCCATCGTCAAGGCCTTCCTGGCGCTGGCCCTGGGGAGCGCGCTATGGAGCGGTGGCCGCCTGCTCGAGTTGAACTCCGTCGACCTGGAAACCCGCATCCTGTGGGCCAAGGTGCAATATGTCGGCATTGTCGCCGTGCCCATCGGCTGGCTCTGCGCCATCGTCCAGCTCAGCCGGCCAAGATTCGTCATCCCTTGGTCGCTGCTCTCGCTGCCCATCGTCATCAATATCGTGACGCTGGCCCTGGTCTTTACCAACGAACGGCATCACCTGATCTGGACGTCGATCCAGCTGGTGCCGGGGGGCGCGCCACCGGGCGCCGTCTTCGGCCATGGCCCGGGATACGCCGCGGCGGCTGCCTACACCTACCTGCTGTTGCTGATCAGCGTTTACTTCCTGCTGACGGCCCGGGTGCCAAGCAGCAGCCTGACCCGCGGGGGAAGGGCGGTGCTTGCGGGCGGCCTGGCGTTGCCGCTGGTGGCCAATATCGCGTACTTGCGCGGATGGACGGGGCCGCTGGGCGGCGACCTGACCCCCGCCACCTTCGCGGTGACTGCGGTGCTGGTGTGGGTATGCGCGCTGCGCAGGCACCTGGATGACGTTGGCCACTACGCCAGGCTCAGGGTCTTCGATGCCTTGCAAGAAGGCTGCGTGATCGTGAATGCCAACGACATCATCGTCGACTTCAACCCTGCCGCGCGGCGCCTGCTGGTGGAGGTGGAGCGGGGCAGCGCGTTTCCGCCGGCCTGGCGGGACGCGATCGCTGCCAGCCGCAGCGGCGCGCCTGGCAGCGGCGGCTCGCACCTGATTTCGGAGGAGCGTGTCGACTACGAGCTCACCGTGGATTCGGTGCGCAACCTGAACCGGCAGCCGGTCGGAATCATTGTGTTCCTGCGCGATGTCACGCGCTTTCGCTCGCGTGAGCACGCGTTGACGGTGGAAAACTCCAGCCTGGCGGTGCGGCTCGGCGAGACCGAGGAAAAGCTCTCACGCATCGAGGCGGACCTGTATCGCGATGCGCTCACCGGCGCGCGCAACCGGCGCTACTTCCAGCGCGAGGCCGCCGCCGCGATAGCCGACGCGTTTGAGCGCGGCATTCCCGTCGGCCTGCTGATCATCGACGTCGATTACTTCAAGCAGTACAACGATCTCCACGGCCATGTGCATGGCGACGAATGCCTGCGCCGCGTTGCCGCCGCCATCGGCGAAGCCATGCGCAACGGCCCCGGCGACTTCTGCGCCCGCGTTGGCGGCGAAGAGTTCGCCATCGTGCTGCCAGCGATCACGCCAGCCAATACACGGGAAGTTGGCCTGCGCCTGCCTAATGCCGTGCGCTCGCTGGCGCTGCCGCATGGCGGCTGGCCAGAGCACCCTTGCGTCACCATCAGCGTTGGCGCGGTTTGCGAAATCCCGGCGTCGCCATCGCTGGAATTCCTGCTCGAAAAGGCCGACGCTGCCATGTACGAGGCCAAGCGCAACGGCCGTGACCGCTTCATGATGCACGACCCGGTGGCGTCGCCTGTGTACCCGGGCTGAACGTCTTTCATGGATTGGCCTGACCGGCCATCCTCTCAGGAGTACCCCACTCATGTCATTCGGCGAATCCGCAGCCATCTACAGCCAGGCACGCCAGTCCTACAGCACGGCTGTGATGGACAAGGTCGCAGATATTCTGGCGGCGGCACAGACGCAAGCCATCCTCGACATCGGATGCGGCACGGGCATCGCCACCCGGCAACTGACCGCGTGCGGTTTTCGCCCGGTCGGGATCGACGTTGACCCCGACATGATCGACGAGGCGCGCCGGCTGGGGCAGGCGGGCGCGTACCACGTAATGGGCGCCGATCGCCTGGATTTTGCCGACGCGGCATTCAGCGGGGCTACCGCCTTCGGCGCGTTCCACTGGTTCTCGGACGATGCATCAGTGCGCAACATCCGCCGCGTATTGATGCCAGGCGCGGCCTTCGTCGTCGTCAACAAGAACGATGCGGGCGATTTCCGCGAGGCCATCGTTGACATCGTCGGCCGCCACGTGGCCCTGAGCCAGGCGCGGCCCAAAGCCGAATACCAGCCTGCCGGGACGCTAGCCGCCGGCGGCTTTCACGCGGTCCGCGAAGACCGGATCCAAACGATGGAGTCGCTTTCCATCGAGCATGCGGTTGCGCACGCGCGGTCGATGCGCTTGTGGGAAGAGGTGCCGACATCGCTCCACGCAGCCATTGAGGCTGAGCTGCGTGACTACGTGGGACGTCATCTTGACGCATCCGGCATGTTGCCTCGGCCGCTTGTCGTGACGGTAGTTTCGGGATGCCGGTAGCGGCCGGGCGGGCGACCATACTGGCCCCAAGCAGGCCCGCCGAGGCCGGATCTCAATTCCACTGCGTGGAAATGCAGGGCTGTATTCGACCGTATTTGCGCTTAATCTGGGTTCATCGATAAACGACGGGCAGGGCAAAGCATGGCGCCTGTCCCGTCAAGAAACCCAGACGGAGACGCAAGTGCCTGATTCATTCCCCCTTTTCAACAGGGCGCTGGCCGCGTTGGCCATTGCGCTTGCCGCCACGGGCGCGCTGGCGCCAGCCGCCAACGCCGCAGCCTTCCCGGAAAAGCCCATTCGCCTCGTCGTACCCTTCGCCCCGGGCGGTGGCACCGACCTGATCGCCAGGACCATGGGCGTGACGATGTCGCAGGATCTCGGCCAGCCGGTGATCATCGACAACAAGCCGGGTGGCGGTACCATCATCGGCTCCGACACGGTGGCCAAGAGCGCGCCGGATGGCTACACCATGGTAATGGCCACGTTTGCGCACGCAGTCAACCCGAGCATCCACGCCAAGCTGCCCTATGCCACCGACAAGGCATTTGCGCCGGTGATGCTGGTGGGCCAGTCACCCAACGTGCTGGTGGTTCGCCCGGACAGCCCCTACAAGACGGTGCAGGACCTGATCGCTGCCGCCAAGGCCAAGCCAGGGAAAATCTCGTTTGCATCGCAGGGCCCTGGCACCTCCGCGCACCTCGCGGGTGAACTATTCAAGTCACTGGCCAAAGTCGACCTCAATCACATTCCCTACCGAGGCGCCGGCCCAGCCATTACAGACTTGCTGGGCGGCCAGGTGGATGTGATGTTCGCCACGGCCTCCGCAGTCGGGTCGTTGCTTGAGAACGGCAAGCTGCGCGCGATCGCGGTGACCACGGCCAAGCGCTCGACAAGCCCTGTCCTGGCGAAGGTGCCCACCATCGCGGAAAGCGGCGTGCCCGGCTACGTGGCCGAAAGCTGGTACGGGCTCTTCGTCCCGGCAGGCACGCCCGCCGCGGTGATTGCCCGCCTGAACGCCGCCGCCAGGAAGGCGGTGCAGACCGAGGCGTTCCGCAAGCGTGCCGAAACCGAGGGCCTGGAAGTCAGCGCGGGAACGCCCGAGGAATTTGGCCGCTATGTGCGCGCCGAGGAGGTTCGCTGGAGCCGGGTGGTCAAGCAAGCCAACATCACCGCAGAGTAATCCGGCAGCCCTCGATTGCGCATCGGCGCGCAATACACAGAACACCAAGCACCAAGCGCGAAGCACAAAACACAAGGTAGAGAGACCCACCATGAACACCACTTCACTGATCACGCTCGACATCGACGCCGGGATCGCCACCCTGACGCTGAACCGCCCTGAAAAGCGCAACGCCATGACCGACGATATGCGCACCGAGCTGATCGCCGCCCTAGAGCATGTCACGCAGGACAAGACCATTCGGGCGCTGGTGCTCACCGGCAACGGTAAAGGCTTCTGCGCAGGTGGCGATGTGGCCGGCATGCAGCGGCGCATGGATGCGCCGGCGGGCGAGGTTGCGTTCAACGGCTGGTCGCGCCAGCAACGGGTGCACCATACCGTGGCGCTGCTGCACAACATGCCCAAGCCCACCATTGCCGCGGTCAATGGCGCCGCCGCCGGGCTGGGTGCCGATATGGCCATGAGCTGCGATTTTGTGGTGGCCTCGGAAAGCGCCAGTTTCGCCTGGTCGTACATCCATCGTGGCCTGATCCCGGACGGCGGCGGCATGTACTTCCTGCCGCGCCGCGCCGGGCTGTCCAAGGCCAAGGAACTGATCTTCAGCGGGCGCAAGGTCGATGCCGCAGAGGCCCTCCAGCTGGGCATCGCGGATCGCGTGAGCGAGCCGGAAGCGCTGTTGCCCAGTGCCAGGGCCTGGGCGGCGGAGCTGAGCCAGGGCTCCGCGACTGCCCTGGCGCTGGGCAAGTCCATCCTGAACCAGGCCTTCGAGTTGCCGGCCGAGCAGGTATTCGCACAAGGCAGCCAGGCACAGGGCATCTGCTACACCAGCGCCGAGCATCGGGAATCCGTGCTGGCATTCCTGGCCAAGATGGCTGGAAAGGAACAGGCCTGACACCATGGACGCAGATAACGCAGAAAACGCACTCTCCGCCATCGCCCGCCTGGTCAAGCCGCGCAGCGTCGCCATCATCGGCGCTTCCGCCGATGCGGCCAAGACCGCCGGGCGCCCGGTCGCCTACCTGAAAAAACACGGCTTCGCCGGCGCCATCTACCCGGTCAACCCGAAGGTGGGCGAGATTGACGGCATCCGCTGCTATGCGGATATCGACACGTTGCCGGAAGTGCCGGATGTGGGCATCGTCCTGCTAGGCGCGCAGCGCGCCCACCTGGCCGTGCGCGAGCTGGCCGCGCTCGGCACCGGCGCCGCCATCGTGCTGGCCAGCGGCTACTCGGAGACGGGCGCCGAAGGCGCGCGCCGCCAGGCGGAGCTGATCGAGGCAGCCGGCGCCATGCGCCTGCTCGGCCCCAACACCATCGGCCTGGTCAACCTCACCGACAATATCCCGCTCTCCGCCAGCGGGGCGCTGGAGATGGATCATTTCCCCGTCGGCAACATCGGCGTGGTCTCGCAGAGCGGCGGCATTCTTGGCGCTTTGCTCTCGCGCGCCGCCGCGCGCGGCATCGGGCTTTCCAAGCTGGTTTCCACCAGCAATGAAGTGGACCTCGACCTGGCGGATTTCGTCGACTACCTGGCGGATGATGAGGCCACCCGCGTGATTGCGCTGTATGTGGAAAGCGTGCGCCATCCCGACCGATTCCGTGCCGCCGCGCTGAAAGCGGCCAGGGCAGGCAAGCCGGTGGTCGCGTTCAAGATCGGCCGCTCCGAGGCGGGGGCACGCGCCGCGGTGTCGCACACGGGCGCGCTGGCCGGCGCGGACCGGATGTACGACGCGCTGTTCCGGCAAGCCGGCGTGATCCGCGCGCAAACTTTCGCGGACCTGCTCGACATGCCCGCCGCGCTCGCCACCGGCAGGGCGCTGCGCGGCAACCGGGTTGCCATCCTGACCTCGACTGGCGGCGCCGGCACGCTGGTTTCGGACAGCCTCGGGTTGTCCGGCTTCGAGACGCCCGCGCCGGATGAAGCCACCGCGCAACGGCTGCGCTCGCTGCAGCAGGGCGATCACGCGGCACTGGATCGCAACCCCATCGATGTCACCCTGGCAGGCCTGCAGCCGGACCTGCTGCGCGGCGCAATCCGGGCGCTGCTGGATAGCCCGAGCTATGACGCCGTTGCCATCATCGTCGGGTCGTCCGGCCTGGCCATGCCAGACCTGATGGCAGGCGCGATCCAGGATTGCCTGCCCACCAGCGACAAGCCGGTGGTGGCCTTCGTCAGCCCGCATGCGCCGCAGGTGGCCAGCCTGCTGACCGCGCGCGGCGTGCCAGCATTCAGCGCGCCCGAGAGCTGTACGGCCGCGCTAAGCGCCATGCTGCGTGCAGGGCAATGGCGCGAGACGCCTGACGTCCCGGCCCCGGCGGCAGCCCGCGTCGCCGGGGAGCTGCCGCGCGGCGCGCTGGATGAGGCAGCGGCAAAGCAGCTCTTCGCGCGCTTTGGCATCCCGTCGGTGCGCGAGCGCATCGTACGCAATGGGCAAGAAGCCAGCGACGCCGCCAAGGCCCTCGGTGCCCGCGTGGTCCTTAAGATCCTCAGCGCCGAGATCACGCACAAGAGCGATGTGGGCGGCGTCGCCGTCAACCTGACGCCGCAAGACATAGCGGCGCGGTTGTCGGCGATGGCCGACGACGTGCGCACGCATACCGGCGTGGTGCCCCAGCGCTTCCTCGTCCAGGAGATGGTCACCGGCGGCGTGGAGATGATCCTTGGCATGCACCGCGACGCGCTCGGCACCGCGATCCTGCTTGGCATGGGCGGCGTGACCGCGGAGCTGTTCAAGGACACCACCATGCGCATGCTGCCGCCGGCCGGCGGGCTGTCGCACACCGAAGCACTTGGCATGATCCAGGAACTGAAAACCTGGCCGCTGCTGGACGGCTTCCGCGGGCGGCCCAAGGCCGACGTTGCGGCGCTGGCCGATGCCATTGTGGCGTTTTCCGGCATGGCGGCAGCGCTGGGCGAGCAGTTGGTGGAGGCAGAGATCAACCCGGTCTTCGTGCTGCCGGCATCGCAAGGCGTGCGGGCGGCAGATGGCGTGGTTGTGCTGGCGGGCTGATGGCAGGGAGCCGGGCAGGGGAGTCTGGCATAGTCATGCCAAATGATGCCAGACTCCTCTCCGATGCTTTAATTCCGGCTGCCGGAAATCAGTCCTCCCCAGGAGCATGACCTTGGATCCCGAACTAGCGTTATCGCGGGCGCGTGGCAGGGCGAGCAGCACGTCGGCCAATCGCTCGCTCGAGCGCGGCATGGAGATACTCCGGGCGTTTCGCGCGGGCTCGGAAGTGCTGGGCAACGGCGACCTGGCCGAACGCACCGGCCTGCCGCGCTCGACCGTCAGCCGGCTCACGCAAAGCCTGGTCGAGGCCGGCTTCCTCCTGTACGACGCCACGCTGCGCGCTTACCGGCTCGGCCCGCCGGTCCTGAGCCTGGCGCACGCCATGCGCACCGGCTCTGCCGTGCTGCAGGCAGCAGCCCCGTTGATGCGCGAGCTCGCGCAAAGCCAGCACATCAACGTTGGGCTGGCCATGGCCGACCGCGACGAGATGGTCTACCTGGAATCCGTCCGCTATAGCCGCAAGGTTTCGCTGCGCAGCGTGGTGACCGGGCAGCGTGTGCCCATGGAGCTGACCTCCCTGGGACGCGCCTACCTGGCCGCGGCCCCCGAGCAGGAAACCAAGGCCTTGCTGGAAGGCTTCGGCAGGCGCCTGCGCGCTAACTGGCCTGCACTTGCACAAGACATCGAGCAAGCCATCGGGCAGGTGCGCAAGCAAGGCTGGTGCATGGCGAGCTGGCAGCCGGAAGTGGTCGCGCTCTCCACGCCACTGGTGTTCAAGCGCTACGCCATCCACGTGCTGAACGTCAGCACCACCACGCAGGCAACGCCGGCCAGCGCCGCACGCATTCTCAAGCCACACCTGATGAAACTTGCCGCGCAGATCCGCAGCGCGATGGGCGACGAGGCCGTGTAACAGGCGGCTCACGCCTTCGGCTTGAGCAAGTGTTCGTCCAAGCTCAAGCGCAGGCGCCCGGCGTCGATGCGCAAGCGCAGGCGATGATATTTCGCGAAGTAACGCACGCCGACGATCGCAGCGGCAAAGCCCGCGCCGGCGCCGATGCCCGCGAACGGAAGGTGCCTCTCACCGGCTACCGCCCTTTTCGAGCAGATCGATGATCTCGCGGGTTGTGCCAGTCTCCCCCAGCCTAGGGAAAATCCGCGCAATGCTGTTCGCGTGCGCGTCCAGGCTCATGTCGGTCATGGCATCGACGGCCAGGGCAACGTTGAACCCAAGCTCATACGCCTGGCGCGCGGTCGACTCCACGCCGATGCTGGTCGCAACGCCGGCAAGCACCACCTGTGTCACACCCAGCTTTCTCAGTTGCGCCTCAAGATCGGTATTGGTGAAGGCTCCCCAGGTCCGCTTTGTCACCGTGTGGTCAGCCGGCTGCCGGTTCAACTCGGGCACCAGATCGTCCCATCCGGCAGGAAGATCGCCAAGCCTGCGTCCCTGTTCGGTACGGCCGGGGGCGCCGCCGGCAACATTGACCAGCACAACTGGCAGGCCGTGGCCACGGAACGCGGTGGCAAGGGCCGCAGACTGCTTCACGACCTCATCGACCGGGTGCACGACGGGAAGCGAGACGATTCCCTGCTGCAGATCGATGACAACGAGAGCGGCTTTCGGATCAAGAACGGTGACTGGCATGGTGTTTTCTCACGGTCGATAGGGACTAAGGTAGGGACTTCGGCGAGTCCGGAGCGGGGCGCTGGCCGGGGCTTTGAAAGGGCCCCGTCACGAGTCGGCCAGCCGTTTGAGCAGGGCGATGCCGGCCGCAAGCTCCTCTTGCTCCGTCGCCGCCAGCTGTGTCCGGATGGCACGGAGCAGCCAGTCTTCGCGCGCTGCCCGGGTCGCCAGGATCATCTCCCTGGCGTCAGCCGTGAGCGACAAGATGGTCCGCCGTCCGTCGACCGGATCCGGCGCACCGCTCACCAGCCGGGCTGATTCCAGGACGGCAACCGTGGCGCCCATGGACTGCGACCGCACACCCTCGGCCCGCGCCAGGGTTGTCACAGTGGCCGGACCGTCGCGCTCCAGGCGGCCAAGAACCGACATCTGCGACCAGGTGAGATCGCCCGGATGCACCTCTTCACGCAGGCGGCGCCTTAGCTGGCCGATCACGATACGTAGATCGGTTGCCAGCGCGGACGCGCCGGCAACCTGCGGATCATCTTGTTTGTGGTTGGAATGCATCCCCCCAATGTAGCCGATACGAAGGAAAACTACAAAGGTAACCTTCTTATTTTGCTCAGGCCCGTCATGATTGACGGCCGGGAGATCCAAACAGTGGCCCGGCGGCCAGCGCTAGGGCCCCGAGCCGGAAATGGCACGCACGTTGCCATCGGCACCGAAGGATGCGGCACCTGGGTGCCACTGTGAGACAGAAGGGCAGGCAACGGCGCGAACGGACGAGTGAGCCGGCAAGGTCATGGTCCACCAGCGTTTCAGTGCCTGCATGCGCGCGAACAGGCCTCAGTAGCTCAGCCGCAGGCCCAGGCGCACAGTACGGCCGGCGCCGGGCATGACCCACACGCTGCTATAAGAGCTGGCGTAGTAGGTCTTGTCGAATAGGTTGTCGACGTTGAGTGTCACGCGTGCCGTCTTGCTGTATTGCCAATAGCCCAGCACGTCGGCCAGCGTGTAGGCGGGCAGCGAGAAGCTGTTCTGCGAGTCGCCGGAGCGCTTGCCGACATAGCGGATGCCCCCGCCCACACCGTAGCGCTGGCCGATGGGGGCCGCATCCTCGTACACCGCCATCACGCTGCCGCTGGTGCGTGGGATGTTGGCCAGCGGCGTGCCGGCGGCGAGCGTGCTGTCCTGGGTGATTTCGGCGTCGGTATAGGCAAAGTTGCCGGTCACGCGCCAATGCGTGCCGAGCTGCCCGGACGCGTCGAGTTCCACGCCGCGGCTGCGCGCCTCGCCGGCGGCCACCGAGTAGGAGGGATCCAGCGAGTCGGTGGTCAGCACGTTGCGCTTGCGGATCTCGAAGACCGACAGTGTGGCGCCGAGACGGCGGTCGTCGCTGTCGAGCTTCACGCCGGCCTCGACGGCCCGCCCGTGTTCTGGAGAAAACGGGTTGCCTGCGGAATCGGTGCCGGTATTGGGGCGGAACGAGCGGCTGGCGTTGGCGAACAGCGAGACGTTGTTGCTGGCCAGATAGGTGAGGCCGATGCGCGGCGAGACCGCGCTCTGATGCTGGCTGGCACTGGTGCCGGCAAGGCGGTTGTCCAGCGACTGGTTGTAGGTATCGAAACGCACGCCGGCCAGCAGGCGCCAGCGTTCGCCCAGCCGCAGTTGGTCCTGGGCATAGAGGCCGAGATTGGTCTGGCGCTCGTAGGTGTCGGTGTTGGCTGCCAGTGTGGGTGGGGTCTGCCCATAGACCGGGTTGTCGATGTCGATGGCATAGGGCGCGCTGGCGCTGGGGTTCTTGCGCAGCTGCACCTGGGTGTTGCCGAAGCGGTAGGCGTCCACGCCGACGAGCAGCTCGTGGCCGATCGCGCCGGTGGTGAACTTGCCGGTCATGTCGGCCTGCAGCGAGACGTCGTCGGACTGGTAGTCGCGATAGCGACGCTGGCGTCTCAGGGTACGTTGGTCTGCGGACAGCGCACTGGCCTCGGTGGAGTAGCCCACCAGGCTGCCGCCGCGGTAGGCCGCGGCCAGACGGCCCTTCCAGTCAGGCGAGAACTGATGTTCAACACTCAACTGGTGCGACTGGCTGTCGAGGCGGATGTCGCTATCGATTGGCTCGCCGAGGAAGCGCGAGCGCGGTACGGCGCCCAACTGCCCGTTGATGGCCACCACGCCGCGGTCCAGCGGGGTGGTGTAGCGCTGGAACTCGGCTGCGTACTGCACGATGGTGTCAGCGCCCAGGGTCCAGGTGAACGACGGCGCCACCAGGTAGCGCTTGCTGTTGACGAAGTCGCGCGTGCTGCCTTCGTGGTCGCCCACGGCGATCAGCCGCCCTGCCACATTGTCGCTAATGGTGCCGGTGACGTCGGCCGACACGCGGTAGCCATCACGGCTGCTGACCTCCATGTCGTAGGTCTGGCTGGGCTTGAACTGTGGCTGCTTGGTGATGACGTTGATGCTGCCGCCGGGTTCGCTGTTCCCGTACAGCGAGGAGGTCGGGCCCTTGAGCACCTCCACGCGTTCGATGGTGGCTGCGTCGCGCGGCGCGGTGAAGCCGCGGTTGGCGGCAAAGCCGTTGACGAGGTAGCCAGCGCCGGTGTTCTCGTTGCCGGTGAAACCGCGTATCGCGTAGTTGTCCCACAGGCCGCCGAAGCTGTTCTGGCGCGACACGCCGCTGGCGTAGTCGAAGGTCTGATCCAGCCGCGTGGCGCCGATATCGTCGAGCAGCTCGCGCGGCAACACACGCACGGATTGCGGCACCTCGCGCAGCGGGGCCTCGGTGCGAGTCGCGCCGGTGGAGGAGGAAGGCGCGTAGGTCTTGTCGGCGGTGCTGACCACCGAGACTTCGGGGAGCGTCGTCGCGGGCGCCTCCTCGGCATCGGCGAGCGGCGCGGTGATCGCCGTGGCGGCGGCCAGTGCGGCGAGAGGACTACGCCGTCGTTGGCCGGCTGGAGTGACAGAAAGTATCGGCATGTTCGGATCAGAGGAAAGCGCTGGCGCTGGGTAGCGCGTTGGGGGCTCGGCGGTGACGCGGCGCGAGACGGCCAGTCCCAACGGGGGGGCCAACGTGATTGACCCCTTATTGCAACCAAGTTGCATTATAAGGGGCTTCTCCATCCGTTGTGTGGAATTTTCCGGCGCGCGGCGCCATGCCACAGGGTCGACATGCCGGCAAGCCAGCGTTCCTGTTCGTTCGCCACCGGCATGTCATAAGCCGGAGTTCCGCAGCACCCCAGCGGACTGCCTAAGCGGCGTACTACAGGAACAAGGGCTACGGTCCATTCCCCGTGCCTCTTCCAATGAATCCACCGATCAACACCACTAAGCGGTATCCCATGCCATTCAATGACGCTGACTAAGACGCCTTCCATTGCCTCACGTACACTGGTTCTGCTCCGATGCTGGTCGATGCAGCAATCGGCGTCTGTGGCAGCGTCACCATCGGCAGGACACCGGCCCAAATTGGCAAATCCAGGTCTGATTCGTCATCAATCGGCCCGCCAGTTCGAACTTTCGCGGCGGCTTCATCGAGCGCGATGCCTAGAATCGTCGTCGCAGCAAACTCCTTCGCGCTCCCCGGCCGGGCATCCCCCTCACGGCCTGGCGCAATCAGCCTCATGAAAACATCCATCAGTCGGCGCTTTTCCGCCTCGTCATTTACAGCATTAAATCGCCCATGAATAATCGCGGAGCGATAATTCATGGCGCGATTAAATGCAGACTTTGCCAACACGAGTCCGTCCAAGTGGGTAATGGCTACCGCTGCCTCTTTGGCACTGGTTAGTTGGCGAATAAGGCGCCCGCCATTGGAGCCATGGACGTATAGCCTATCGCCATCGCGCCAGCACGCAGTGGGAATGACATGACTGGATTCGCCATCGTAAAAAGAAATATGGCAGACATAAGCTGAATCGATTATCGAATAAAGCGCCGCCTTTTCATAGAGCGCAAGCTCCGGGAGCCGGCGTATGCGGGTGCGGGGAGCGCGGAGCGGGGGATGGCATTTTCAACAGTCATTCCTCGTGTATAAACGGTGCGGCAGTATAGGTTTGCATCATCCCGCTGCCTAGATTCAGCCGATCCCCATTATTTAGATTCAGGTCGAGTTCGAGGATACAGGCGAGCGCGCGGACACATACGGTGTCGAACCACTCGGCCATATTGTCATCGAACGCGATAGGATGATGTCGATACTCACATCCAGAGAGCGCCTGAATAGCGATCCGGCGGCCCTTTTCGAGACAATGATTGCTTATTCTGGTGTCGTGTCGAGGATGAGGATAAACTCATCATCAAGGTCGACACGGCGTGGCATCCAGCCTGGATTGGCACCGAGCAGGTTCGGTTCTTCAAAGTAGATCGCGGCGTCCTAGCGATAACAACTGCGTGGCAGATCCATCCATCGTTCCCGAGGCGAATGGCTCGCGGTGTGCTGATGGCACAGAGAAGCAATGTCTAGCGCAGGCTCGCGCTAAACCCAAACCATGGAGAGATTGATTGATGATCAATGCCCAAAAAGCTCATGCGATACCCATGCCATCCGACAGCATCCTGGCGCCGCTTTATAGGAGCGCGGACCTGCTGGATGCGTATGCGGTTCAGTTGCCGGCGGGGGCCAGCGACGATCTCGAAGTGTTAGCGCGCGCTGGATTCGAGCGGCAGGCGTGGTGGATTCGTGCGCTGACGCGGGTACGGGACACGATTATGGCGACAGTCGGCGTCAAATCGTCTCGTGCGGTCGGTATTGCTGCGGCGGCGCGAGGGCCGGTGATCGGTTTCTTTCCACTGCGGTCGAAGAGTGCGGGGGAACTGGTGATGGGCGAGGACGATCGGCATCTCGACTTCCGGCTCGCGATCCAGCTGCGCACGGGTGCGGCAAGCGGCAGGGAGCTCGTCCTGGTGACCGTAGTGCATTGCCATAACTTGCTGGGACGGACGTACCTCGCGGTAATCACACCGTTCCACCGTGTAATCGCGCGGGCTAGTCTGGAACAGGCGGCAAGCCGTGCTGTCTGAACTGGTCTGCGCTTGCCGACGATCCGGTACCAACAAGGTTAATGGACTACGCTGCATGTCAGTGGGAGAGACCCACCGTGCGGCGATGGGTTGAACTGAACCGTCCCCCTCTTTGAGTGTGCGAAGCCAAACAGGAATTGGCTTTGCGGCGCCGCCCCAATGTTGCCTGCGACTCGACTCTTGTTTCTGCCCGATGTCCGCTCTTCGGAAGGACGAACGTCGGTAGCCGCCCTTGGAGACTGTCCCGTCCCGCGTCCACTACCGGGCGGCAAGGAACCAAACTACGGCATGGGCGTGCCCTTGATCGCCCGCTCCAGGTCCAGCCGGTTGATCAGCCGCTGCCGCTTCACGTGCAGCGGCGGGTTGTGCGGCCGCGGCGGCTCGCCCAGCAACGTGCAAGGCGACGAGCGATCTTCGAACCAGGCGTGATCGCTGCCATCGATCTGGATCAATTCGCCCAAACAGGCGCGCCGATTCCTTGGCTGGTGAACCTTGGGCGGGCGCAGCCGGCGCGGCACCCAGAAACCCGCGTCGATCATGAGGCGGCGCACGGTCTCCTTGGCCAGCACGATGCCATGGCGTTCACGCAGCTTCTCGCAGGCCAGGGTCGGGCCGAAGTCGGCATAGCTGTCGCGAATAAGGCCGAGCGCCTGCGCCAGCAGGCCCTCGGCCGTTGCCTGAATGACCTTGAAGCGGTCAACTTCACGCAGACTCATGGTGATCAACCCTCGATCCTTCACGGCGCGCTCCAGTCCAACCCAGGCGCTACCAGTATAGGTCTATCCAGAGGACATTCTGATGTGGCTGGAAGCGGACATTCTGATTTGGCCTTTACATGCAAACTCACCGATAATCATTGTTATGTTAAATCATAAAAATTCTAAATCCACGCCTGAGACACTGACTGGCTGAGCATCCATCCCCCCCATCCTTGGCCCCAACAGCGCAGTGCATCGTCAGCCCGGAGTTGACCAAGAGGGATTGTGTTCAAGCTCCAACGCCAAGTTTTCCTTGTCCCTTGGACAATCGCGAATACTCGCTGCTATATTGCGTGAACCATTCCTGCCCCAGATCCCATGGCACGCTCGCTTGTGCTTGTCGCGTTGGCCGCTTCGCTCTATGGTTGCGCCGGCGCTCCGTCCTTCAGCCTGTTTGGCGCCTATTTTCCGCTTTGGCTCTTGAGCGCCCTGATCGGCATCGTGGGTGCTGTCATTTCCTGGCGGCTGTTTATCCTGGCCGGCTGGGCTGATATCGTCGGCTTCCCGCTGCTGGTGAACACGGCAATCGGCCTGATGGTCGCTGAAATCGTCTGGCTATCGGCTACGGGACACATCCTATGAAAATGGCCGGCGTCCGCAAACGCCCGCTGCGCGGGAAATTGATCGCCCTGGCGATCGTTGTTCTGGCCATCTTCCTCTCCATCTATGCCTGGCATCGCACCGTGCGGTTTCCGTCTTCCGACGATGCCGGGCTCGATGCTGACATGGTGCATGTGGCGTCGCCCGTGGGCGGCCGGATCTCTAGGATCCTCGTCAGCGAGAACCAGCACGTGGCCAAGGGCGACGTGCTGTTCGAGATCGATCCTGTGCCATACCGGCTAGCCGTGGCCCAGGCGACTGCCGATCTGGAACTGGCGCAGGCTGCGCTGGGCACGCGCAGACGCACGATTGCCACCGAACACGCCAACGCGGCGATTGCCTCGGAGCAGACCGCGCGTACCGAGCAGAACTACGCGCTGACCGCGCGCACCGTGGAGCGTCTGCGCCCGTTGGCCGCGGATGGCTACGTGCCGAAGCAGCAGCTCGACCAGGCCGAGGTGGCGCAGCGCGACGCGGCGGTATCGCTGAAACAGGCCAATGTGCAGCGTGCCGCGACGGCAAAGGCGGTGGGCACGGAAGACGACGCCACGGCGACCGTGCGAGCGCGCGAGGCGGCTCTGGCCATCGCCCAGCGGGCACTGGACGACACCGTGGTTCGCGCCCCGCATGACGGCCGCGTGAGTGGCCTGACCGTGTTGTCCGGCGAAGTGGTGATTCCCAATCAGTCCCTCTTCCTGCTAGTGCATACCGGCGAATGGTTCGCCGTCGCCAATTTCCGTGAAACCCAGCTGGCCGATATCCGGCTGGGCGATTGCGCCACGGTCTATTCGATGATCGACCGCAGCCATGCCATGCGCGGCAAGGTCGAGGGCATTGGCATTGGCATCGCCGATACCGAGCGCCTGAACCTGCCGCGTTCCCTGCCCTATGTCCAGCCGTCGGTGAACTGGGTGCATGTTGCCAAACGATTCCCGGTGCGGATCAAGCTCGAAGAACCGCCGGAAACGCTGGCCCGGGTGGGCGCGAGTGCAACCGTCGAGATCCGGCATGGCGCAGCCTGCCGCTGACAAGTTGCGTCTCGGGCTGGCCGATCTCGGCGCCCTGCTGGCACCGTTTCCTGGCCGCGCATCGGCCACCACGCGCATTGCCGTGGCTTGCACGTTGACGGTGCTCGTCACCAGCATCTATGGCACGCCGGAGGCGGCCATCTCCGCCTATATCGTCTTTTTCATCAACCGGGCGGATCGCACCACCAGCATCGTGATGAGCGTGGCGGCGCTGGTGCTGGTCAGCATCATCATCGGACTTGTGATGCTGCTGGCCGATTTCAGTGTCGATGACCCACTGCGCCGGGTGGCATGCATGGCCGTGCTGTCGGCCGCCCTGCTCTTCCTGACCTCGGCCAGCAAATTGCGCCCGGTGGGCGCCATCATCGCCATGATCATCGGGTTCGGGCTCGACGAGCTCGGCCTGGTGCCCGGCGGCGAGATCGCCACGCGCGCCCTGCTCTATGCCTGGCTGATGGTGGCGATTCCGATTGGCGTGAACGTGGCGGTCAACCTGGTGCTGGGGGCGGCGCCGCGCCGGCTGGCCTGCGACCGGCTGGCCCATTGCCTGCGCGTGGCTGCGGCCTGCCTGCGCGATTCACCACCGGACGGCGCCGCGCTGCAGGCAGCGTTGCGCGCCGGCGTTCAGCCGGTGGCGGGCTGGCTGAAGCTGGCAAGGATCGAAGGCTCGGCCAATGCCAGCGACGTAGCCGCGCTGCATCATGCCGCGGCGTCAACCATGGCGATCCTGCTGGCGGTCGATGTCGCCTGCCGGCAGCCGGGCGCACCCCTGCCCACCCCGGTTGCCGATCCGATCGCCGACACGCTTGACGCGATGGCGCGCATGCTCGATGCGGGCGGCTATCCCGTGGAGATCGGGCTGAGCCCACCGGACTCCAGCCAGCTTGCGCCGGCGCAGGCGGCGGTTGCCAGGGAACTGCACTCGGCCATCAACGGCTTTGCCGAGCCCCCTGAAGCGGACACGGCGACGGACACAGCGACAGCCCCGACGCCCGCAACCCGCCGTGGCGGCTTCCTCGACGCAGATGCCTTTAGCAATCGCGACCACATCCACTACGCGCTCAAGACCACCGGAGCGGCCATGTTCTGCTACCTGCTCTATCAGCAGCTCAACTGGCCAGGCATTCATACCTGCTTCATCACGTGTTATCTCGTGTCGCTCGGGACCGCCGCGGAGACCGTGGAGAAGCTCGCGCTGCGGCTGGCCGGCTGCCTGGCCGGCGCGGTCATCGGCACGGCCGCCCTCGTCTATGTCGTGCCTTCGCTGTCGTCGGTGGGCGCACTCATGTTGCTCGTCTTCGCGGGCTCGTGGATATCGGCCTGGGTTGCGCAAGGCTCTGCGCGCATCGCCTACGCTGGCTTCCAGATCGCGTTCGCGTTCTACCTGTGTGTCATTCAGGGCGCAGGCCCAGGCTTTGACCTGACCATCGCGCGTGACCGGGTCATCGGCATCATGCTTGGCAACCTGATGGTCTACCTGGTCTTCACGCGCATCTGGCCGGTCAGCATTGCCGCGCGCATCGAAGCGGCGCTGGGCCGGCTGGTCGAGCAATGGCAGCAACTGGCGCATGCCAGGCGGCCCGACGACCGGCGCGGGCATGCCACGGCCGCACTGGCCTTGCAGGGCGATATTGCGCAGGACCTGATCCTCGCGCACTACGAGCCTGCGCCCGTGGGCCCGGCACCCGAGTGGGTCGAAGACCGCCAGCGGCGCCTGCGCTCGCTCGACGCGATTGCCGGTCCGGCGTTCCTGTTCGCCGAGCGGCACCCGGGCGACCCTGACCTCGCGCGGCGGCTTCGCACGCTGCGGACCCACGATACGGCGCCGCAGCCAGTGCCGCCCGCTCACGCCACTGAGGCCACCGAGGCCACCACTGAGGCCATTGACGCCGCCGGTCACGACGGCCCAGCCCGCGACGCCTTGCTGGCTCTCATCGACAAACGCCTGACCGCCTCCGTTGCCGACGCCGCGCAGACGGCCCACCCTTCCCCAATCCATGCGCAAACGTGATTCGCTGGTGATTCCGCTATCGCTGATTGCCGCGACGCTGGCCGGTTGTGCCACGTCGTCGCTGAATCTCGCGCCTGTGCAAGCCGATCGGCCGTGGCAGCCCGCCACCACGGCATCCGGAGAAATCGTGCCCGGCGCCGCGGCCAGGGCCGCACCCGCGCCAGGGCCTTCCGACTACACGCTACCCGCCAATTCGGCGCTGGCGTCGATCGCACCGCCGCCCGCGCTCGATCCGGCGCACGCGTACTCGCTGCCGGAACTGATCGACATGGCCGAGTCCGCCAACCCGCTGACGCGCATCGCGTGGAACGACGCACGCAATGCGGCGCTGGCCGCAGGCATCGCCAAGGCCAGCTACCTGCCGCACATCTCGGCCGCGGCCATGGGCGGCTACCAGAACGGGCATCTTTCCGCCAGCACGCCCCTGGGATCGGCCGGCACCAACACATCCACCCACGGCGCGGTGTCGGTACTGTCGCTGCAATGGCTGCTGTTCGATTTCGGTGAACGTGCGGGGATTGTCGATGCCGCGGAGCAAACTTCGATCGCCGTCAATATTGCGTTCACGGCTGTTCACCAGCGCATCGTGCACGATGTCAGCGTGGCGTTCTACCGCTATCAGGCTGCCCGGTCGCGCGGCGGCACGGTGCAGCAGGCCATGACCAACGCCGATGCCGTGCTCGCGGCCGCCAAAGCCCGCTACCAGCGCGGCATCGGCACGGTCGTGGAGGTGGCGCAGGCCACCCAGAACCGTGCGCAGACCAACCTTGCGATGGTGCAAGCACAGGGCGCCGAGACCGACGCGTATCTGGCCCTGCTCACGGCCATCGGTATCTCGCCGTTGTCCAAACCACGCATCGCCGAAATGCCCGTGCGGCCCTTGTCGCCCGCCTTGCGCGGCTCCATCGAGCAGATCGTGGAAAGCGCGATCGCGCAGCGGCCCGACGTGCTGAGCGCCTACGCGGTCGAGCGTGCCAGCCAGGCCAAGGTCAAGGCGGCCGAGGCGGCGTTCCTGCCCAAGGTGTTCCTGTCCGCGTACACGTCATATGCGTCGGGTGGATCGTCCATCTCGGCGATTCCGCCAATCGGCCAGCAGCCGCCGACGCTGAACCTCAACGGCTATCGCTACGGCGCTAGCGTATTCCTTGGCGTTACCGTGCCCATTTACGACGGCGGGGTGCGCTCGGCGGTGGTCGCGCAGTCGCGCAATGACGTCGACAGCGCATCGGCCCGGCTGACGCGCGCCAAGGAAGAATCGGTACGGCAAGTGGTGGTCAGCCAGAGCGCGCTCGAATCGAGCCTGGCGGCGTACGACGCGGCCAAGGCGCTGGCCGACGCCGCCCAGGTCACCTACAACGCGGCCTTTGCTGCATATAGCAAGGGCGTGGGATCGGTAACCGAAGCCAACCTGGCGCAGACCCAGTTGCTGCTGGCATGGAACGCGTCGACCGACGCGTATAGCGGCGCGCTGGCCGCCGCCGCCACGCTGGCGCTTGCGACCGGGGCGATCGGCTCGATGCGTTGAGCCACCCGAATCCGACTCCCCCCCCCTCTGCTTCCAAAACCCATCAGGCGGATGCCGATGCGAGCGGTACTTCGGTGTAAGTCTGCAGGCGTATGTCGGCCCGATGCAGATCCGATTCATACTGGCGCGCCGCCAAAAGAAAACATGCGGCGGCGACCAAGCCGAATGCCGGCATCACCGCAAGGGCCGTCTGCAGGCCAAGGGCGTCCGAAATCGCCCCCCCGACGAAAGGCCCAACCGCAAGGCCAAACATATTCTGAAAGAGCGACAGTAGTGCCGCGCCGGTGGAACGCACACCCGGGTGAACGACGTCGAGCACAATACCCGCCGCCGGCCCTACCGTACACGTCATCAGGAAACCGCCCAACGCAATGAGCAGGAACTGCTGGCTGGCTGGCATCGCAACGGTAAAGGCCGCAACAAAAACCAGCAGGGTCGCCACGCACAGGAACGCCACGGCGAGAGGCTTGTTGCGCGGTCGGCGTGCAGCCGCCCTGTCCACCACGAGACCCCATACGAAGGCCCCCAGCGCGCCGCACAACACGATCAACGCCGCCTGCTTGGCGGCAACATCCGGGGCTGCGCCGTGGAACCGGTTGAAGTAGCTGGGGAGCCAGGCCCAGACGGTAGACACCACGATGAGCTGAAACGCTGCGCCGACGCAGGTCCACCAAACCGTACGCGAGTCAGACAACGCGCTTGCGACGTGCCTGATGAAGTTCCATGGTGATTCCTTCGCCTTGTGCAGCCGGGATGTCAGTTCCACGGTCTTGTAGTCAGGCACGAACAGGTACAGCAGCGCGATTGCCAGGCCCGGGAAGCCCACCACGCCGAACGCTGCCTGCCAGCCCCAGCGCTGGGCGATCACGCCGCCCAGCATGACGCCGAGGACAGCGCCAATGGAGCCGGCGGCAAAGAACGCTCCCAGCAACATGGAGCGCATGCGCTTAGGGAACAAGCTCGCAATCAGTGCCGCACCGACGGAACCATAGCCACTTTCGCCAACGCCGACCATGGCGCGCGCGGCAAATAGCTGACTGTAGTTGCGAGTAAACATGCATGAGATGGTCGCTACGCTCCATACCGTTGCCATCACGGCGACGCTCTTGACCCGGCTCATCCGATCGGCCAGAAGAGCGACGGGCAGGCCGCCCAGTGCGACAACGATCGAGATGATCGACACCAGTGCGCCAAGCTGCTTGTCCGACAAGCTCCACGCCTCCTTCAAGTGGGGAAACAACGAGACAATGACCTGCCGGTCGATGTAGTCGAACAGCATCAGCGCAAAGGTCATGGCAAAGGCAAACCAGGCTCGGGGCCGGCTGACCAGATAGTCGTCGCGATCATCGGGTCCGGAATGCGGGATGTGCGGGTTCATGCGTGTCTCCATAGTGGGTCGGCTCTTGCATTGAGAGCCACCTCTGATGCTTGCACAGTCTGCTACGTGCAACGGGCATTGCCGGCAACCTTCCGGCATGGTGCGTTCAAAGTCAGGCGGACACGCCAGCAATGCGCCCTTGATGCATGCCGCGTGTGCTTCTGCAACGTGACAGTGCCCTGTCAGGGCACCAGGACGGTGGAGCCTACTGTCTTGCGCGACTCGAGCGCCCGATGCGCGTCGGCGGCATCGGCCAGGGCAAAGGTCTGCTGGGGCTCGCTCGCGATGCGCCCGGCCAGCACGTGGTCGAACAGTTCCTTGGCCATGTCCAGCATGTGCGCGCGCGGCTGGATATAGTGCATCATGGCGGGCCGCGTGAACCAGATAGATCCCTTCACGGCCAGCATCTGGGAGTCGACGATCACCGCTCCCGACGAGGTGCCGTTGCTGATCAGCGAACCGCGCGGCTGCAGGCAGTCCAGCGAGGCTTCCAGCGTGTCCTTGCCCACCGAGTCATAGACCACCGGAACCCCCTTGCCGTCGGTGATCTCCTTGACGCGCTGCACGATGTTCTCGCGCGAGGTCACGATGGTGTGCGCACAGCCGTTGGCCTTGGCGATCGCGGCCTTCTCGTCGGTACTTACGGTTCCGATCATGGTGACGCCCATCGCCCGCGCCCACTGGCAGGCGATCAGCCCCACGCCACCCGCAGCCGCGTGGTAGAGGATGGTCTCGCCACCCTGGAGCGGGTAGACCTGACGGAACAGGTATTGCGCCGTCATGCCCTTCATCATCAGCGTGGCGGCGGTGCGCTCGGAAATGCCATCGGGCAGCGGGATCAGCACCGCGGCCGGCATCACGCGCACCTGGGAGTAAGCGCCCTGCGGCCCGATCAGGTAGCCGACGCGGTCACCCACACGGATGTCTGTCACCCCGGAACCCACGGCCTCGACCACACCGACCGCGTCGGAGCCCAGCCCGTTGGGCAGCGCCAGCGGGTAGCGGCCGGTGCGAAAATAGATATCGATGAAGTTCAGCGCGATGTAGCTGTGGCGCACGCGGGCCTCGCCGGGGCCGGGCTCGCCGACTTCGACGTCCTCGAACTTCAGCACTTGCGGGCCGCCGGTTTCGTACAAGCGAATGGCTTTTGACATGATTGTGTTCCTGTGTATGTTCTGTGGGGCTTCGCGCCGCCGGCCCAGTTGGTCACTGACAGCACGGCGACGGGGTTCGTGGACGGGCCAGAGGCGCCGACGCGCGCAGGGCGAAGGCGACCCCGAGAAGCGCCGCACGCTGGCCGTACCTGGTGGCTTGCCTCATCATGGGTCTCCTTGCCGTTGTGAGCCAGGGCGTGGCGGCGCTCAGGCGACCTTGCGCAGATGACCCTGCTGGCGACCGACGCGGTTGGGCGCGAAGCCATTGGCCGCCAGGGACGCCTCCACGGTGTCGTAGAACACACCGATCTTGGAAATCTCGCGCGCCTGCTGCGCGGTGGCGATCGGGCGGCCGAACTCACGTGAAATGCGCACCAGTTGCTCGATCTGCTGGACCGTGCTGAACTTACTGGAGCGCTGCTGATTCCAGAGGTTGTCCTCGATGCCGCAGCGCACGTGCAGGCCCATGGCGATGCCCATCATGTTGATCGGCAGCACGTTGAGCACGGAGCTTTCCACCGTCAGCACTGCGCCATCGGGCACGGCGCGCACGATGTTAGCCATGTTGTAGATGTTGGGCGCGTCCATGCCGCCGCTGATGGCCACCCAGTTCATGACCAGCGGGCCTTTGTAGATGCCCCTGCGCATCAGGCGCTCGACCGACTCGAAGCTGTTGATGTTGTAGCACTGGAAAGCGCTTTGGATGCCAGCAGCCGACAGGCGGCGGATGTGCTCCTCGACCCAGCCTGGCTGCGAGGGCACCGTCATTTCCTTGTAAGCCTGAAAGGTGGCCGGATCTTCCATCGACGTGCCACGCAGGTCTTCGTAATCGAAGTGCTCCAGCACATTCATCTGCGAGGTGTTCACGGTCACGGTGACCTGGTCGGGCTTGGGGTCGAGATCGGCCAGCATGTGGCGCGTATCGTCGGAGAGCCACTTGGCGGCAGCGCCATCGGTCTCTGGCGCGAAGGAGATCGAACCACCCACCTGGATGATCATCTCGGGCACGGCCTTGCGCACGCCGGCGACCAGTTCGTTGAATTTGGACAAACGCTTGGAGCCGCGGCCATCGAGTTCGCGTACGTGCAGGTGCAGCACCGTGGCACCCGCGTTGTAGCAATCCACGGCCTTCTGGATCTGCGCCTCCATCGTCACCGGGATGTCCTCGGGAAAGTCAGAGGGGACATAGGACGGCGCGTAGGGCGCGGCCGTGATGATGAGCGGCTGCTGGTTTTCGGGGAACAGGTGTCCGTCGAGAAAGTTCATGGCGTGTCTCCAGGGGGGAAAGAAGAAAGGGGATAGGGTTAGCGAGAGTGAGGATCAGAACACCAGGTCAGAACACCTTGTCGCCGATGATGCCGGCGCGCTCCATCTTGCGATGGCAGGGCGGGTAGTCCATCACGGCGTAGTGCTGCGTCGAGCGGTTGTCCCAGATGGCGATGCTGTTCGGCTTCCAGCGCCAGCGCACCTGATACTCGGGAATCAAGGCCTGGCCGATCAGGTACTGCAGCAGCGCCGATCCGCCTTGGGTGAAGTCCTGGCCGTAGCGCACGTTGGCCGCCGTGTGGAAGTTCGTGAAATGGGTGGCGAAGCCGTTGACGAACAGCACTTTCTCGCCGGTCTCGGGATGGGTGCGCACCACGGGATGTTCGGCATCCGGGTACTGGGCCTTGAGTGCCAGGCGTTTCTCAATCGGCATGGCCGCACCGAACGTGGCTTCGATGCTGTGCCGCGCACGCAGGCCGGCGATCTGGAGCTTGACCTCGTCGGGCAGCTTCTCGTAGGCCAGCGCCATGTTGGCCCACATGGTGTCGCCGCCCACCGGCGGGCATTCCACGCAGCGCAGCACGCAGCCCATTGGCGGCGTCTCGCGCCAAGTGGCGTCGCAGTGCCAGCCGTTCTCGTAACGGTCGTTGGGAGCCTCCGGCGATTTGTAGATGCGCACCAGGCCCGGGTGATCCGGGTCGCTGCCGACCACGGGGTGGTCCTCGAGCTCGCCGAAGCGGCGCGCGAAGCCCACATGCTCGGCGCGCGTGAGGTCCTGGTCGCGCAGGAACAGCACCTTGTGCTTGAGCAGCGCGGCCCTGATCTCGGCGAACAGCCCATCGTCGTGCACGGCGTCTGCCAGGTCCACGTTCACAAGCTCGGCACCGATGGCGCACGTCAGCGGTTTGATATGCATGGTTTGTCTCCTTCGTTTTTTTGTTCAAATCACCACCACGGACGGGCCCGTCGTCTTGCGGGACTCAAAGTCGCGGTGGGCACGCCCCGCTACATGCGGCGCGTAGCGCTGGCCGGGCCGCTCTTGCGTTGAGAGCTGCCGCCAATGCTTGATGCTTGCTCGGTCAGTGCTGCAACGCGGGCTCGGGACGGCTAGAGCGGCGCCCTGTGTCAAGCCGCTCGATCAACTGCGAGGCCATCGGCCAGGGCCCATAGCCAGATGCCGGGTTCAGATGACCGACCTTGCCCAGGTCCACCGTGTCACTGCCCCAGGCCTGCGCGAGTTCGATCACCCTGGGCAGATCGCCCAGCGGGTCGTTCTGGCTGGTAGCGACCAGGCTGGGAAACGGAAGCTGCTGGCGTGGTACCGGGAGCCAGCCGCTGGACCGGATCGTGGAGAGTGTCGGGTAGCCTTCCGGCATGGGGCGTTCAAAGTCAGGCGGGCATGCCAGCAATGCGCCCTTGATGCGTGCTGCGTGTGCGGTTGTCAGGGCCCAGTGGGCAAGCATGATGCAGCCACCGCTGTGGGCGACCAGCAGTACAGGGCCGCCAATGTCTGCCACCGCCCGCTCAATTGCCGCGACACGGCGAGAACAGTCCAGGTTCTCGCGTCCCATCGGCGGCACCGTGCATGCACCAGGCAGTCGCTCGGCCAGTAATGTCTGCCAATGGTCGGCAACCTGGTCACGCAGGCCGGGGACGATAAGCACAGTGGACGTTGTCATGATGGATTTCGATTTGAGGTTGTGCTGGAACTCGGGTCTGTCAACAGCTATCGGGGATCAGATCCACATCGGATCCACATCGCAAGACTATCTCTGCAAGACCAAATGCGATGTATTATTTGGGACATTCAATGTCTAAATTGGGACACACCCATGCCCGGATATACGCCCTTGATCCGAAGCGCCAGTCTTACCGGCTACATGGAACTGGCGCGCCACCATGGACTCAACCCTGAGGCAATGCTGCGCAAGGTGGGGTTGAGTCCTCGAAGCCTCCTCGATCCCGACATGCCGGTCACTTCCATGGCGGTACGCCAGTTGCTTGAGGACAGCGCATCGATGGCGGGCGTGGAAGACTTCGGCTTGCGGCTGGCCATGGACCGGCGGCTGGCCAACCTGGGCCCGATCAGCTTTGTGATGCGCGAAGCACCGAATGCCCGGCAGGCGCTGGACAACCTGTGTCGCTATATGCGCCTGATCAATGCGGCGCTGCTGACTAGCATCGAAGACTTTGGCGATGCCGTATTGATTCGCGAAGAGATCCTGGTCACCGGCAAGTACCCGGTGCGGCAGTCCATTGAAATGGCCGTGGGCGTGCTATACCGCACGATCCAGGAACTATTGGGGCCAACCTGGCGGCCCCGAAGCGTCTGTTTCGAGCATCGTCAACCGCACGGTGCTACGTGTCACAAAGCGCTGTTCGGCTCAGTGGTTGAATTCAATGCGAGTTTCAATGGCATCGTCTGTGCGGCAAAGGACCTCGCCGCGCCCATGCCGGCCAATGACTACCGCATGACGCCCTATGTCCGTCGCTTTCTCGACCAGGCCATGTCTGGATCCGATGAGAGTGCGTCGCACACCGTTCGGCAGGTCGTGATTGCCATGTTGCCCGGGGGCAGGTGTACGTCGGACCAGGTGGCAAAGCACCTTGGCGTGGATCGCCGAACTTTGCATCGCCGGCTCATTGCGGAAGGCACGAGCTTTTTGTCACTGCTCCAGGCGGTCCGGGCGGAACTCGCCTCCCGCCAGATACTCGACAGCGATCGCTCCCTCGCCGAACTCGCCGATCTGCTCGGCTTCTCAAGCCCCAGCGCTTTCGCATTCTGGTTCAGAAAGCACTTTGGCATGACGGTGTCGAGCTGGAAGCAAAGCGCACAGGCAGTCGCAAGTGCATTGCCGCAACCCGGCTGATCTTCGCCCTCTCCCACTGTAACCTGCGCACCGAGGCAGGCCAGTTTCTGGCCGGGCTCGCCGGTATGATCGCCTCATACCAAAGGGCAATAGACGCCCCCGGCCCCCTGCGCCTAGCCTTGCGCTGACCTGGCGGCAGGTATTCCCGGCCCCGGACGCAGCGCAGAACGGCGCTTGGCCCGGCGCTGCGCCCATCTCCTTTCCGGGTCTTGGCCATATCGGCGTCAAGGGACGGGAATTCCACGGGATTCCCGCACGCGGGCGCATTGATCCGCGCCTGACCAGCAGCAGCCCGCCGTGCCAGCCCTGCCCATAACGCCCCACAGCGGCTGACTAATACGAAGAGACAATGGCGATGAGCACCATGCAGCTTTAACCTTCGTTCGAGGTGCTTGCGCAGAGCTCCGCCACACTCCCGCGCTGCATCCGACCAAGGATCGGCCGTCCGTCGCCTGTGCCGCGCCATGCCTGCACGATCCTGCCAACCCAACTTCAGGAGAGAACCATGACCAATCCCAAGCTAGAAGTGCTGACCCCGCAGAACAGCCAGCTGATCTTCATCGACCATCAGCCGCAAATGGCTTTCGGCGTGCAGTCGATGGATCGCCAGGCCATGAAGAACAATGCGGTCGGGCTGGCCAAGGCGGCCAGGATCTTCAATATCCCCACCACCATCACCACGGTGGAGAGCGAGTCGTTCTCGGGCTACACCTACCCCGAACTGCTCGACGTATTCCCCGGCCAGAAGACGCTGGAACGCACCTCGATGAACTCGTGGGACGACCAGAAGGTGCGCGACGCGCTGAAAGCCAACGGCCGCAAGAAGGTCGTCGTCGCCGGCCTGTGGACCGAGGTTTGCAACACCACCTTCGCCCTGTGCGCGATGCTCGAAGGCGACTACGAGATCTACATGGTTGGCGATGCCTCCGGCGGCACCAGCAAGGAAGCGCATGACTACGCCATGCAGCGCATGGTGCAGGCCGGCGTGGTACCGGTGACCTGGCAGCAGGTGCTGCTCGAATGGCAGCGCGACTGGGCGCACCGTGACAGCTATGACGCCGTGATGAAACTGGTCAAGGAACACTCGGGTGCCTACGGCATGGGCGTGGACTATGCCTACACCATGGTGCACAAGGCCGAGCAACGTACCGCCACGCCGCACGAGTCGCTCGCGCCGGTACCGGCCCGCTGATTCGCCGCCAACACCACCCTTATCTCTCGGGCAGACAAGCATGAGCGCGCAATCCAATCAGCAAGGCATGGCCCAGAACCCAGCGCGGCGCGAGCTGCTGGTTTCCGGCGCCAGCACGGCCGGTGCCGCCGCCCTCGCGGCCCTGGGCAGCACCGCCGCCGTTGCCGCCGGCAAGCCGCAGGGCCACGCCGCATCCCACCATACCGGAGCACGCAGCATGAACACCGTTACCACCAAGGATGGCACCCGGATCTACTACAAGGACTGGGGCACCGGCCGCCCGGTCGTGTTCTCGCACGGCTGGCCGTTGAATGCCGACGCCTGGGACGCGCAGATGCTGTTCCTGGTGCAGCACGGCTTCCGCGTGATCGCGCATGACCGCCGTGGCCATGGCCGCTCCGACCAGCCCGCCAAGGGCAACGACATGGACACCTATGCCGACGACCTGGCAGCGGTGATCGAAGCGCTGGACCTGAAGGGTGCGGCGCTGGTCGGCCACTCCACCGGCGGTGGCGAGGTGGCCCACTACATCGGCCGCCACGGCACCAGGCGCGTGGCCAAGGCCGTGCTGATCGGCGCGGTGCCGCCCATCATGGTCAAGACCCCGTCCAACCCCGGCGGCCTGCCGATGGACGTGTTCGACGGCATCCGCAAGAACACGGCTGAAAACCGCTCGCAGTTCTTCAAGGATCTGGCGGTGCCCTTCTTCGGCTTCAACCGTCCCGGCGCCAAGGTCTCGCAAGGCACCATCGATGCGTTCTGGGCGCAGGGCATGACCGGCAGCATCCTGGGCCAGTACCTGTGCATCAAGGAATTCTCGGAAGTCGACTACACCGAGGACCTGAAGAAGATTGATGTGCCGACGCTGATCCTGCACGGTGATGACGACCAGATCGTGCCGATCGACGATGCGGGCAAGCTCAGCGCCAAGATCGTCAAGAACGCCACGCTGAAGGTCTACCCGGGTGGCTCGCACGGCATGTGCGTGGTGCAAGCCGACAAGGTCAACGCCGACCTGCTGGCCTTCCTCTCGGCCTGATGAACACGCCGTCTCGCGACCAGCAGACAGGCCGGGACGGCCTGTCTTCATCCGATGCCTCCCGGTCCTCCTCGCCTTCCGTCTCACTGACCCGCCGCCAGTTCATCGCCGGCGCCGCCGCGCTCGGCGCGGCTGCCGCCGGCCGGAGTTTCGCCATGACCCAAACCAGCACGCCCGAGCTCATCCTCGTCAACGGCAAGTTCGCCACGCTCGACCGCGCCAATCCGCAGGCCGAAGCCGTGGCCATCAGCGACGGCAAGTTCATCGCCGTCGGCACCCGGCACGAGATCATGCAACTGGCCGGCGCCGCCACCAAGGTGGTCGACCTGCAAGGCCGCCGCGCGATTCCCGGGCTGATCGACAGCCACATGCACATCATTCGCGGCGGGCTGAACTACAACATGGAGCTGCGCTGGGACGGCGTGCGCTCGCTAGCCGATGCCATGCGCATGCTCAAGGACCAGGTGGCGCGCACGCCCGCCCCGCAGTGGGTGCGCGTGGTCGGCGGCTTCACCGAGCATCAGTTCGCCGAAAAACGCCTGCCCACCATCGAGGAGCTGAATGCGGCGGCGCCGGATACCCCGGTATTCATCCTGCACCTGTACGACCGTGCCATCCTCAACGGCGCCGCCCTGCGCGCCGTGGGCTATACCAAGGACACGCCGAACCCGCCGGGCGGCGAGATCGTGCACGACAAGGCCGGCAATCCCACGGGCCTGCTGCTCGCCAAGCCAAACGCCACCATCCTCTACGCCACGCTGGCCAAGGGCCCCAAGCTGCCGCCCGAATACCAGAAGAACTCCACGCGCCATTTCATGCGCGAGGTGAACCGTCTTGGCGTGACCGGCGTCATCGACGCTGGTGGCGGCTACCAGAACTACCCCGAGGACTACCACATCATCGAGGAGCTGCACAAGGACGGGCAGCTCACGGTGCGCCTGGCCTACAACCTGTTCACGCAAAAGCCCAAGGACGAGCTCAGCGATTTCAGCGGCTGGTCCAAGCAGATCAAGCCCGGCCAGGGCGACGACCTGTACCGCCACAACGGCGCCGGCGAGATGCTGGTCTACAGCGCCGCCGACTTCGAGGACTTCCGCGTCGAGCGGCCCGACATGCCGCCGTCGATGGAAGGCGACCTGGAGCCGGTGATCCGCCTGCTGGCGGAGAACCGCTGGCCCTGGCGCCTGCACGCCACCTACAACGAGACCATCTCGCGCGCGCTGGATGTCTACGAGAAGGTGGCGAAGGACGTGCCCTTCGACGGCCTGCACTGGTTCTTCGACCACGCCGAGACCATCACGGACCGCAACATCGACCGCATCGCGGCGCTGGGCGGCGGCATCGCCGTGCAACACCGCATGGCCTACCAAGGCGAGTATTTCGTCGAACGCTACGGCGCGCGCGCGGCCGAGGCCACGCCGCCGATCAAGCGCATGCTCGAGCGCGGCGTCAAGGTCGGCGCCGGCACCGACGCCACGCGCGTGGCCTCATACAACCCGTGGGTGTCGTTGTACTGGCTGACGACCGGCAAGACGGTGGGCGGGCTGTCGATGTATCCGCAAGCCAACCTGCTCGACCGCGACACGGCGCTGCGGCTGTGGACCGAAGCCAACACCTGGTTCTCCTCCGAGGAAGGCAAGAAGGGCCAAATCAAGGCCGGCCAGCTGGCCGACCTGGCGGTGCTCTCCGCCGACTACTTCAGCGTGCCCGGAGACGATATCCAGGACATCACCTCGGTGATGACCGTGCTGGGCGGCAAGGTGGTGTACGGCGACGGCGATTTTGACAAGCTCGCGCCGGCGCTGCCGCCCGCCATGCCGGACTGGTCGCCGGTGCGCCACGCTGGCGGCTACCAGCCACGGCCGCAGGCCAAAGCGCTCGCGCTCAACACCGCGTGCGCCTGCGCCAGTGCCTGCGGCGTGCACGGCCACGGCCATGCGAACGCGTGGACGGCCGGCGTGCCTGCGTCGGACGAAAGCACATTCTGGGGCGCGCTCGGCTGTTCCTGCTGGGCCTTCTGAGACGCGCGTCCGATCCACGCATCCTGCCAGGGAGACTCCAAGATGCGCCCTTCTGCCTCCACCCACCCTTGCGCGGCGGGCGCCGTCCCGCTCCCGTCCTGGCTGCGCTCGCTTGCACTGCTGGCGCTGTGCGCCGCCTACCTGCAAGGTGGCCTGGTCAAGGCCATGGACTTCGCCGGCACCATCGGCGAGATGCAGCACTTCGGCCTCGCGCCGGCGGCGCCGCTGGCCGCCGCGGTGATCGCGCTGGAGCTGGGCGCGTCGCTGATGATCCTGTGTGGCGTCTACCGCTGGCTCGGCGCGCTGGCGCTGGCGGTCTTCACGCTGCTGGCGACCCTGCTGGCCAACCGCTTCTGGGCGGCGCCGCCAGCCGAGCAGTTCATGATGGCCAACGCCTTTTTCGAGCATATCGGCCTGGTCGGCGGCTTTGTACTGGTGGCGTGGGAAGACCTCTGCCGCCGCGCGGCCGGGCAAACGGCATGAGGCTGGCCATGCCGCGAGCTCGGCAACCCACGCTGAACACTGAACACAGAACACTGAACACAGAACACTGGAAATGCGATGAAGCTCTATATCGTTTCGCTTGGCGCCGGCATCCTCGTCGGCATCATCTACGCCTTGCTGCAGGTCCGCTCGCCCGCCCCGCCCGTGGTCGCGCTGATCGGGCTGCTCGGCATGCTGATCGGCGAGCAAGTCGTGCCGCCAATCAAGCGCATGCTGGCCGGCGAGCCCGTCACCGCCGCCTGGTTCCACACGGAGTGCGTACCCAAGATCACCGGCGCACCGCCGCCGGCAACCTTGGCCGCGGCCCGCAACGACATACCACCAGCGCCGAGCGGCCCCATCGATTCGCGCTGAGCCCGCCTCACAAGCCAAGCCTTCCGGCGATTCAAGGCTGCACCTGCGCTGCTCCCGCAGCCATCCGCTGCAAGCGCAGACCTTCTGCGCGCGCCTCGGCCAGTCGCTGATTCCAGTCGTCCGGAGGGTGGCCACTCTCCTGCATCTTGCGGAATACGCGGTAGGCGTCGTCGCTGCTCTCGCAGGCGCGCTTGGTGTCTTCGTCGCTAACCCAGGCAAATACGATTACCTTGCTTTGCGCGTGGTAGCGAAAGAACAGCCGGTACTGTTGAAAGAACTTGGCCCGGAACCAATGTTTGTGATCGTCGCCGAGAGTGCCGCCCTGCCGGTATTCCGGCCGTGCCGGCTCCTGCGCGATCACCTCGAACGCCAACCTGGTGATCGCCGCCAGCCGCTTGCTGGCGTTCTTCTTCACGTACCCGGTTGGGTCTCTTTGCTTGAGCGCTTCGACTTGTTGGGTCAGCCCCTCAAGCTGAGCGAGAAACAAGGGATGGGCGAAAACGGTCCAACCGTTGATGACCAAAGGCGCAGGCTGACTCGCGCTCATTCATCGTCTGCCGAAAGGGTGGCATCAAGATCAACTTCGATGCCACCGACCAGCGACTGGATGCGCCGCACAAAACCGGCATCGACGGCCTGCAGGCGCGCCGCCAGAACAAGAGCCGAAATGGCCACAATGCACAATCCCCAAGGCTAGGCCGGGACGAATGCGAGCCTGGCTCACCGCTGCATGCGCGGAAGCTAGACCGCGTCCTTCCTCTCCATATCGCCCACCGCTTCGCCGACGATGCGGCGTAGCCACTCAAGCGCGGCATTACCCAGCACGCGGCGGCTGCAGACCATGTCTATGCTGAACGCGTTTTCGCCCAGTTCCGGTGGCAGCGCATGCAGCGCGATCTGCCGGCCTGCCAATGGCAACGCTGCTCGCCGCGCGAGCGTTGCGACGAGGTCGGTGTTCTGCACGGCATAGGGCAACGCAATAATGTGGGCGAAGGTCGCCGCCACGCGTCGCCTGACTCCCAGCCTGGCCAGGTTCTCATCGATCACGCCGCGGGTGGAACCGTCATCGCTCGGCACGAACAGCGCATGCGGCAACTCGATGAAGGTCTGCAGATCCAGCGCGTGCCGGCGCAGGCGCGGATGGCGGCGGTCAGCGATGCAAACGAATTGCTCCTCATACAGATGGGTGACAAGCATGCGTTTTGGCGGCGCCAGGTGGCCGCCGATGGCCATGTCCAGCACGCCTTCATCCAGTTGCTTGTAGATGGCAGCGCGATCAAGCTTGGCGACGCGCAGGTCGGTGTGCGGCGCCAGGCGACGCAGCCGCGCCAATATATGTGGCACGACCACAATATCGGCATAGTCGCTGGCGGCGATGGTGAAGCGCTTGCCCCTGGCCGTCGCGGGATCGAAGCCGGCGCCCTGGTCCAGCACCTCGCGGATCTGCGTCAGTGCCTGGCCGATGGACGGCATCAGGGCCATGGCCCGTTCGGTAGGCACCATGCCGGCCGCGGTCCGCATGAACAGTTCGTCTTGAAACAGCGTGCGCAGGCGGCTCAGCGCGTTGCTGACCGACGGCTGGGCTCTGTGCAAACGCTGCGCGGCTAGCGTGACATTACCCGTCTCGAACACTGCCTCGAAGGCCACCAGCAGGTTCAGGTCGATGGAAGCTAAATTCATGATTCCAATACTACGGATATTGATTATCCATTTCAAGAATTCATACCGGCAGATCTATGCTTGCGGATCTACCAGCTAACCAGGTTTGGAGCCTGCAATGACCAAGATCTTGCTCACCGGCATCGAGCCCTTCGATGGCGAAACAATCAATCCGTCATGGGAAGCGGCGCGTGCGCTCGACGGCGAGTCCATCGATGGGGCGAGCGTCGTCGCCCGTCAACTGCCGTGCGTGATCGGCAAGGTGAACCAGGTCCTGCAGCGCGCCATCGAGGAGCTTGATCCGACCGTGGTCATTTGCCTCGGACAGGCCGGCGGCCGCAGCGATATCTCGATAGAGCGCGTCGCGATCAATGTGGTCGATGCACGGATCCCCGACAATGAAGGGCGCCAGCCAGTCGACGAACCGGTGGTCAGCGACGGGCCAGCGGCCTATTTCTCCACCCTGCCGATCAAGGCCATTGTCAGCGCTCTCCGTCAACATGGCGTGCCCGCCTCGGTGTCGCAAACCGCCGGCACGTACAACTGCAACGCGATTTTCTATGGGCTATCGCACTACATTGCCGAGTGCCGGCCCAGCCTGCGCGGCGGCTTCGTCCACGTACCCTATTTGCCTGAAATGGCGGCGCGCCATCCAGGCGCTCCCAGCCTTGCGCTCGATACGCTGATTGCCGGCGTCCGGGTAATAGTGGCGACTACGCTAGCTGTGGAGCAGGACATCCGAGAAGGCGCGGGCGCGCTGCACTGAAATGGCCAGGAACTCGGCATTGCCGAGCCTGCGCAGAGACCGGCACCGAGAGTCAGGATGGTCTCGGCCTGGGTGCGCAGGCTTTCTGCGCTGTAGCGATTCTCTGCCATGTGCGCGTCGCCTCAGGCGGGAGTCTTGCGAAACTTCTCGTGCAGCTGGCGCAGCAGCGGCGTGGGCGTCATGCCGTTCTTTTTTTCTACGGCAATCAGCCAGCCGGTGCGATGCCAGTCCTGCACGATGCGGTCAACGGCGGCCTGGGTATCGGTCTCGCCCTTACGCACCCAGATCACCGATGGCGATGGGATCAGGTCGCGTGGCGAAACGATCTCGTAGTCCTTCCAGTCGGCGTTGTTCTCCACCAGGTCGCGCAGCGTCGGACTCACATGCACCGCCGCCACGCAATTGCCGCCCCTGAGCGCCAGCAGCGACTCCGGCTGGCCGCGGAAAGCCTTGATCTGCGCGCCATACTGCTCGGCCAGCGGCTTGGTGAAGTTGCTGCCCTGCGAAACGCAGACCGGCTTGCCTTTTGTGTCTTCCCACCTGGCGATGCCACTCCCCTTCCTGGCGATGGCCGCGCCACCGACCTCCTCAAAGGGCGTGGGCACGAAGGACAGGATCTCGCTGCGCTCCTGCGTCCATTGCATGTTGGCGATCAGGATGTCGACCTTGCCCTGCTGGAGGAACTGCACGCGGTTCGAAGGCTGCACCTGGATGGTCTCCAGTGTTACGCCAAGGCCCCTGGCCACGCCTTCGGACAACTCCACGTTATAGCCAATGTGCTTTTGCGTGGCCGGGTCGATGGTGCCGAAGGGCGGGCCGGACAGGATCACGCCGACCACGAGCTTGCCGCGCTGCCTGATCTTGTCGAGCGTGGCATCGGCATGCGCGACAGTGGCCACCAGGGCAAGGCCGGCCAGCAGCGCGGCACGCACGCCACGCGAGGGGAGACGGAAACAGAAAGGGAAACGGGAATGGGAGTGGGAACGCAAGGTTTTCAGCATCTGCAATGTCACTTCCTGGATTGCTCGAAGGGCGCATGGTCGAATTCGCCCTGCTGTGCCTTCTGGTTACGGGTCTTGATGTAGGCATCCGGCACGCCATACTTGCGCGCGGTCCGCAGCAGCAGGCCGGAGCGGTGCCAGTCGCGGATGGCCTGGTCGACGAACGCCTGCGTATCGGTCTCGCCGCGCCGCATCCAGACCACAGTGGGTGACGGGATCAGCTGGTCCTGCGTGGCAAGCTCATAGTCCTTCCATTCGGCAGCGCCCTGGCCATGCAGCGTCTGGTAGAGCGCCGGCTGGATATGCACTGAGGCGGCGCAGGAGCCTCCCTTCAGGGCCAGCAACGATTCGGGAATGCCACGCAGCCCCTTGACGATGGCACCGTAGGTTTCCTGCAGCGGCCTGGCGAAATTGCTGCCTTGCGATACGCACGCGATCTTGCCGCGCAAATCCTCCCAGCGATGGATGCCGCTCGATCTGGCCACCATGGCGGCGCCACCGATGAGGTCATAAGGCGTCGGCGCGAAAGAGAGGATTTCGCTGCGCTCCTGTGTCCACTGGATATTGGCGATCAACAGGTCAACCTTGCCGGTATTGAGAAACTGGACGCGCGTGTTGGCGGTAACGGATACGGTCTCCAGTTGCACCCCCAGGCGCTTGGCGATATCGCTCGCCAGGTCGGTCTGGTAGCCGCCAACCTTGCCGGTAGCCGTGTCCATGAAGCCAAACGGCGGGCTGGCGCCGTCGATGCCGACGCTGATCCTGCCGCGCTGCTTGATCTTGTCGAGCGTGGCATCGCCATGGGCGGCGCCCACCGCCAGGCAAAGCAAGGCGGCGGCTGCGATTTGGGGAAAGAACGGGAAGCGGAAAACGGAATTCATGCGGGCTACGCACCGAGGCAAGTGAAGGGGAAGCGGGGATCTTGCTGGATCGCCCAGACGATCACAAGAAAGGGTTTCGGATATGGATATGCGCGACTCCAGGTAGGGCCCGGAACCCCGCCCGGCTTAGCTAGGCCGCGCGCGCCCGGCGTGCAGGCGCGGGCTCGGCCGCAATCAGTGCGCGCGTGTAGGGATGCACCGGAGAATTCCAGAGCTGCTCCTGCGGCGCGTTTTCGACGATCTGCCCCGCCTGCATCACCATGACGCGGTCAGCCAGATAGCGCACCACGGCGAGATCGTGCGAAATGAACAGGTAGGCCAGGCCGAACTCGCGCTTCAAGTCAACCAGCAGGTTCAGGATCTGGGCCTGGATCGACACATCGAGCGCCGACACCGGCTCGTCGCAGACCACCAGGTCGGGCTGCAGCAGCAAGGCGCGCGCGATACCGATGCGCTGGCGCTGGCCGCCGGAAAACTCGTGAGGATAGCGCCCCAGCGCCGACAGCGGCAGGCCCACCCGGTCGATCATCAGCGCCACCTGCCGCAAGCGCTCCCTCGCGTTGGACACGCCATGCACACGCAGTATCGTCTCCAGCGTGTCGCGCACGCTGCGGCGCGGGTTGAGGGACGCGTAAGCGTCCTGGAAGATCATCTGGACGCGGGGACGCAATGCGCGTAGCGGCCCCGGTTTCAAGGCGCCCAGGTCCACACCGTCGAGCAGCACGCGTCCGGAAGTGGCGGGCACCAGTTGCAGCAGCGTCTTTCCGAGGGTCGATTTTCCGCAGCCGGACTCGCCTACCAGCCCCACGGTTTCGCCTGCGGCAATGTCAAAGGACACACCCCTTACCGCATGGGTAACGCCCGCGCGGGTGGCGTAGCGGGTATGCAGATCAATGACTGACAACAGCGGCATGAGAATCCTGTTTCTCGCTCTGATAATAGCCTGGCGCGGCACCGCGGTGAGCGGGCCCGCAGGCCACGTGGTGCAGCGTTGCGCCCGGCGGCGCAACGCGGGACTGTTCGTATACCGCTGAGCGCAGCGGTTCTGGCCTTGGCGGCCGTACCAGGCACTGCGCCTGCGCCTGCGCGCAGCGCGGCGCGAAGGGGCAGCCAGCAGCCTGCCGCGCGGACTCCACGCCGCCGGGAATCTCGGCAAGCCGGGTGTCGCGATAGAACCTGCCCTGATCCAGCCGCAGCGAGGCGTCGAGCAGGCCGCGCGTGTATGGGTGGGCCGGGGCTGCGAATAGCTCGCCCGCCTGCGCCTCTTCCATCTTTCGACCGGCGTACATCACCACTACGCGGTCGGCCCATTGCTCCACCAGGCCGAGATCATGGGTGATCAGCAGCAACGCCATCGACAATTCGCGCCGCAGCGTATCCAGCAGGGCCAGTACCTCGGCCTGGATGGTCACATCGAGCGCGGTGGTGGGCTCGTCGGCAATCAGCAGCTGCGGCTTGCAGGCGATCGCCATGGCGATCATCACGCGCTGGCGCTGGCCGCCCGACAGATTGTGCGCATGGGTATCCACGCGCTGCGCCGGGGCGGGAATACGCACCAGGTCCAGCAGCTCGATGGCCTGCGCGCGCGCCGCGCGGCGCGACAAGCCCTGATGCCGGCGCAGCACTTCGGCAATCTGGTGGCCCACCGGCATCACCGGATTGAGCGAACTCATCGGTTCCTGGAAAATCATCGACATCGCGCGCCCCCGCAGGTCGCGCAGCGCCGGTGGCGGCAAGCCCAGCAAAGACTGCCCGGCAAAGCGGATGCTCCCCCCGCTGATTCTCCCAGGAGCTGGCAACAGCTGCATCAGTGCCAGCGCGGTGGCCGATTTGCCGCAGCCCGATTCGCCCACCAGCGCGAGGGTCTGCCCGGCTTCGATGGCAAAGCTCAGGTCATGCACCACGGGCTGGGTACCGAAGCGGATCTCCAGTTTCTCGACTTCCAACAGTGCGCTCATGCGCTCTCCCCTAGTGCGCCCGCATGCACGGCGGCAAGGCCACGGCCGGCCTTTCTGGCATCGGTCACAGTCATATCTCAGTCATATCTCAGTCATACCGCAGGCGAGGGTTGAGCGCATCGTTGAGTGCATCGCCCACCAGGTTCAGCGCCAGCACGGTCAGGATGATGGCGGTCCCCGGCAGCGCGCTCAGGTACCAGGCGCTGCGCAGCACCTCGCGGCCGGCGCCAATCATGCTGCCCCAGCTCACGACATTGGGATCTCCCATGCCCAGGAATGAGAGTGCCGATTCGATCAGGATGGCGCTGGCCACCATGACCGAGGTGGTGACGATCACCGGTGGCAGCGCATTGGGCAGGATCTCGGCAACGATGATGCGGCTGCTGCGGTAGCCCACGCTGCGTGCAGCCAGCACGAAATCCGCCTCCCGCAGGGTACGGAACTCGGCGCGCACCAGGCGCGCCACCGTGGGCCAGGAGGCCAGCCCGATCGCCAGCGCAATGGTGGTGACAGACGGACTGCCGATGGCCACGATCACGATCACCAGCAAGAAGCTCGGCACCGTCTGCACCAGCTCGATCAGCCGGCTCAGCACGGCGTCGGCCGCGTGCCCGAAGTAGCCTGCCACGGCGCCCACCAGCATACCAATCAACAGGCTCAGCGACGCCGCCGCCAGCCCCACCAGCAGCGACACGCGCGCCCCGTGCACGATGCCGGCCAGCACATCGCGGCCGAGCGAGTCGGTGCCGAACGGGAAGGCGGGATCTGCGCCGGGCCACAGGAAGGGCTGGCCCACCATGTCAAGCGGATCGCCGGGAAACAGCACGCCGGCGAGCGCGGCCATTGACACCATCGTCAGCAGCACCAGTACGCCGCCCAGCGCGGCCGGGTTGCGCAGGAAAATGCGCAGCGCGCGCATGCGCGCAGTGCCCGCCTGCGATACGTCCACGGAGGTGGTGTTTGCGGTGCCAGCCGCGCCGGCCGGCCCGGAGGAAGACATGGAACTCATATCAATACGCGCCTTGTATGGCGCTCCGCGATTCGGTTGATCGGCGATCCCGCCATGCCGTGCTTGGTGCGTCAGGCATTCTTGATGCGCGGGTCCAGCCATGCTTGCAAGAGGTCGACCAGCACATTGGCAAGCACCACCAAGAAGGACGACAGCAACAGCACGCCGAGCAGCACGCTGAAATCCCGCGCCATCACCGCCTCCAGCGCCAAACGGCCCAGCCCGGGCCAGCTGAATACCGTCTCGATCACCACCGTGCCGCCCAACAAGGCGCCAAAGTGCATGCCGGCCACCGTCGTGATCGGCATCAGCGCATTGCGCAGCACGTGGCGCACGGATACCCGCAGCGGATGCAGCCCTTTGGCAGCAGCGGTGCGCACGAAGTCCTGGCGCTGTACCTCGAGCATGGCGGCGCGCGTCAAGCGCGCGTAGATGGCGATGAAGAACGTCGACATTGCCAGTGCCGGCAGCACCAGGTGGCTGGCCACGTCGCCAAGCCGCGCCCACCCGCCCAGCTCCGCGCCGATGGTGCCGGTGCCTTCGCTGGGCAGCCAGCCCAGATGGACCGAGAACAGCACGATTGCCATCAACCCGATCCAGAAGCCTGGCACCGAGTACAGCAGCAGCACCGCGAGCGAGAGTGCGCGATCCACCCAGGTGCCCACGCGCGCGGCCATGGCAGCGCCGCAAGCCACGCCGAGCGCCAGCGCGATGCACAGCGCGGCGCCCGTCAGCAGCAGCGTATTGGGCAGGCGCGCCAGGATCAGGTCCGCCACCGGCATGTTGTAGCGTGGCGAGAAACCCAGGTCGAAGCGTGCCAGGTGGCCCAGGTAGGCCAGCAACTGGTGCAGCACCGGCTGGTCCAGGCCAAAGCGGGCCCGTATCAACGCCATGGTCTGCTCGGTAGCCGAGCCGGACTCGCCCGCCAGCACGTCGGCGGCATCGCCGGGCACCAGCTGCAGCAGCAGGAAGTTGAAGACGATCACGCCCAGGGCGGTGGGCAGCGCGCGCCATAGCGTGCGCCGCAGGGCCGATCCGATTCGTAGCAAGGTTGGCATGGTGTGGCGCCCGGTCGGCCGGACTATTTGTCCAGGTAGACGTTGGCGAGGTTGGACTCGACCCCGTCGGCAGTCAGCGAATGGTCATGTACCCGCGTGTTGGCGATGGTGATGAACTGCGGCGACACGAGGTTCAGATCGGGCACCTCCTTGCCGACGATCTGCTGGAACTGCTTGAACTGCGCCACCCGCCTGGCGGGGTCGATCTCGGAAGTGGCGTCCTCCAGCAACCGGTCCACCTCTGGATTGCTGTAGTGGGTTGCGTTGGAGAACGGCACACCCTTCTTGAAGTTCTTGGACCAATACAAACGCTGCACGCCGACGGTGGGATCGAACAGGTTGCTCGCGCCATTCACAGTGAAATCGTAGTCGCGCTCGGTATAGATGCGCTTGACGAAGGCCGGCAGGTCTTGCGAGCGGATGGTCACGTCGATGCCGACCTTGCCCAGCGCCGAGCGCAGGTAGTCGGCCAGGCGCTTGCTGTCCTCGCTGATGGGGTTGTAATCCAGCGTGACGCGAAAGCGCGGAGCGCCGCCTTTGCGTGGATAGCCGGCCTCATCCAGCAGCTTGTCGGCCGCGTTCGTGTCGAATGGGTAAGGCGTGGGCGTATTGTCGTGGAACGCGCTCAGGCCGGGAGCGATCGGCGATGCGGTTCGGGTGCCGTAGCCGTAGTAGACCGTGTTCAGCACCACATCTCGGTTGACGGCCTGTGCCACCGCCTGGCGCACTTTCAGGTTCTTGAAGTACGGATTGTCGAGATTGAACTCCAGTCGCGTCACATTGAAGGAGTAGCTGTTGCCCTTCGTCTCGAACATCAGCTTGGGCACCTTCTTCAGCCGCGCCAGATCGGACAGCGGTACCGGTGTGCGGTAGCCCAGGTCCACCGCGCCGGTCTCGAAGGCAATGGCGCGCGCGGCCGGATCAGGGATGAACTTCACCACGACGCGGTCCACATAGGGCTTGGGCTTGTCCCAATAGTCCGGATTGCGCTCATAGACGATGTGGCTGCCGCGCACCCATTCCTTGAAACGGAAGGGGCCGGTGCCGATCGGGGCATTGTTGTTGGGATTGCCGATGGCGTCCGTGTTCTCGTAGATGTGCTTGGGCACGATCGGTGATTCGGTGGCCACCAGCGCCTTGATCAGGTAAGGCGCGGGCCTGGACAGCACGATGATCGCGGTGTAGGGATCGGGGGTCTTCACCTCCGTCACGTTGGCGAAGGTGCTGCTGCCGCGCGGGTGGACCTTCTTGAGCAGCAGGATCGAGAACGCGACATCGGCCGAGCTGAAGTCCTTGCCGTCGTGCCACTTGACGCCCTTGCGCAGATGGAAGGTGTACTGCTTGCCGTCCGGGCTGATGCTCCACGAGGTGGCCAGTTGCGAGCGCGGGGTCAGGTCGTAGTTGTATTCCAGCAGGCCTTCCGTCACCTTGGCACTGACGCTGAGTGCGGGCGTGGCCACATTGGCAAGCGACACCAGCGTGGGCGGCTCGTAGTTGAGCAAGAGGTTGAGCGTGCCACCGTGAGCTGGCGCGGGCGCGGCGTGCGCGACCGGTATCGGCAGCCCGGCAATGCCTAGCGAGACAACCAGCACTGCCGACAACACACCGGACAGCAAGCGTTCATGCAGTTTGGGCAACGAAGGCTTTGAAGACATGAGTGGGAGATCCTGATGAAAATGCGGATGGATGGCGGTGCCGGGCACCGCCGGGCCCGCGGCAGCGCCGCGAGCCGGCGTAGGGAGGTGAGGCAAATCCTTCATGCCAATGCGGCATTGCCCGGCGCGGCATCCAGGCCATAGCTGGCGCTCGCCTGCGCGGCGCTGACCAGGCCGTTGCGCAGATCCGCCGCCAGTTTCTCCGAATCGCGCGCCGCGGGGTTGCCGATGCCACCGCCGCCTGGCGTTTCCACCACCAGTCGCTCGCCACCCGGCACCAGTTGCCGGCCCTTTCCCCTCAGGGCCTGGCCAGAGGCAAGCGAGACCCGGCCGGGCGCGCCGGCCAGGCCGCCATCGGCGCCCCGCGCCGGAAACAGCAGGCGATCCCACGCGGCAGCCAGCACCATGGGCGCACCTTCGGCGTTGGCCACCTCGATGACCTGCCCCAGGCCGCCGCGCTGCTGCCCGGCGCCTCCCGAATCCGGACGGTACTCTTTGCGCCAGAACACCAGCGGGCTCACCGTTTCCAGGATTTCCACCGACACATTGCGCACCCCGCTGGGGAAAGACGTGGTGGACAGCCCGTCCTTGCCTGGACGCGCGCCGGTGCCGCCAGTGGAGAAACTGGTGATGGCGAAGCGCCGGCCTTGCAGCAGCTCGCCTGCGCCAGCGCCGGCCAGCGGCTGGCCGCCCGAGAGCTGGATATTCCACAGACTCGACGAACCTTCGGCCGGCACCACGCCAGCGCGCGCCTGGCGCAGGCAGCCAAACACAACGTCCGGCAGCATCTGGCCGATGATGTGGCGCGCGGTCACGGCGCAAGGAAACGGCGCATTCAGGATCGAACCCTCGGGCGCATGCACGCGCACGGGAGCCAGCGAGCCGGCGTTGTTGGGAATATCAGCGCCGATCAGGCAACGGATGCCGAACGAGGTATAGGCGTCGGTATAGGCCTTGGGCACATTGATGCCGCGCGCCACCACCGGCGACGAGCCGGTGAAGTCCACGTCGATGCCGTCCGGCGAAATGGTCAGGCTGGCCTGCAGGGTGATCGGCGTTTCATAGCCGTCGATGGTCATGCTGTTGTGCCAGGTGCCGTGGGGCCACGCGGCGATCGCGGCGGTCATGGCCTGGCCGGCCTGGCGGATGATGTACTCGCCCACCGCATGCAGGTCGCCGAGTCCGAACTCATCCATCATCGTCCGCAAGCGGCGCCCGCCGATCTCGTTGCAGGCAACCAGCGCATGCAGGTCGCCGATCACCTGCACCGGCTCGCGCACGTTGGCGCGCACGATGTCGAACACGGCTTCATTGGGCTGGCCTGCGTCGAACAGCTTCAGGATCGGCAGGAACAGGCCTTCGTGATAGACCTGGGTGCCATCCGGACCCGCACCGATGCCGCCGATATCGACCACGTGCAGGGTCGAGGCGAACAGCGCCACCACCTGGCCCGCGCGCACCACCGGCGTGACCATGGTCATGTCGAACAGGTGGCCGGTGCCCTTCCATGGATCGTTGGTAAGGTAGACATCGCCCTCGGCCATGGTTGCGGCGGGAAACGCCCGCAGGAAGTGCTTGACCGATTCGGCCATCGAGTTGACGTGCCCCGGCGTACCGGTGACCGCCTGCGCGATCATGCGGCCATCGGGCAGGAACACCCCGGCGGATAGATCCCCGGCTTCGCGCGTGGAGGTGCCAAAGGCCGTGCGGATCAGGGTCTGCGCCTGCTCCTCCACGACCGACAGCAGCCGGTTCCACATCAACTGGGCGTGGATGGTGCCGCGCAGCGCGGCATGGGTGACTACGGGATTGGCCGGGCTCATTGCGCCACCTCCACAAGATCGGTAAGGCCCGCTTGGGCCGGGACAGGTATCGACGCCGCGAGCACCAGATGGCCATCCGGATCCAGCGAGAAGGCAAAGCCAGCCGGCACCACGGTCGTGGTTTCGTCCTCCACCACCAGCGCGGGGCCGTGTATCGGCGAGCCGCCGGACAACGCGGCACGTTCGTACACCGGTACTTCGCGCCCCGCACCGTGCTCGCCGTCGAACAGGATCCGCTGGCCACCGCTGGCCACCGCCGCGGCGCCCGCCGCCACGCTCTGCCCCGCGCGTGCAATCGCCGGCTGCGCGGTACTCACATTGATCGACCAGCTGATGATCTCGACCGGGTTGCCGGGCAAGGTGCGGCCGTACAGGGCGGCATAGGCACGCTCGAAGCTCTCGCCCAGCGCCGCCGCATCTGCCGCGCGCAGAACCTGTGCATGCAGGGGCACGGGAATTTCGTGCCCCTGGCCTGCATAGCGCATGTACGCCAGGCGCTGTTCGCCCAATGCCTGGCCGGGTGCGGCCTGGCTGACGATATCCCGCGCGCTGGCCGCCAACTGCCCGAGCACGGCATTGACTGCCGCTGCGTCGAAGGCGTCAAGGCGTTGATAAAAGCTGCGCACCGCCTGATAAGCAATCGGTGCCCACAGGAAACCCAGCGCCGACCCCACCCCGGCGGATTGGGGAACGATCACGCGGTGGATGCCGAGCCGCCTGGCCAGTGCCGCCGCATGCAACGGCGCGGCGCCGCCAAACGCGATCAGGGTGTAGTCCTCCACCGTCTTGCCGAGCTCGGTGGCATGGACGCGGGCAGCGTTCGCCATGTTCTCCGTCACGATCTCGGTCACCGCCAGCGCGGCGAACTCCGGTGTCGTACCCAGTCCATGCGCGATATCGGTGCCAAGCGCAACACGCGCGAGCTCCGGCTGCAGCGCCACCTTGCCCACGGCAAAGCGCTGCGGATCCAGCAGGCCCAGCACGCAGTTGGCGTCGGTCACCGTGGCGGCGCTGCCACCCAAGCCATAGCTGGCCGGGCCGGGCTCGGAACCGGCACTATCCGGGCCGACCTGCACGCGGCCCAGCGCGTCGATGCGGGCGATCGATCCGCCACCCGCGCCGATCTCCACCATCTCGATCACCGGGATGCGGATCGGCAAGCCCGATCCCTTGAGGTGCCGGTGCATGCGGCCGAATTCAAAACTACGCGAGATCTGCGGCTGGTAGTCGTCGATAAAGCAGATCTTGGCGGTCGTGCCACCCATGTCGAAGGACAGCGCGCGCCCGATGCCACCCTGCTCCGCCACCCGGCGCGACAGGATGGCGCCCCCGGCGGGACCGGATTCGACCAGCCGCACCGGCTGCGCGATGCCCGCTTCGATATTGGTAATGGCGCCGCCCGATGTCATCAGGAAGAGCGGACTGCGCAGGCCCAACGCGGCCACGCGCTCGCGCAGGCGTCCGAGATAGCCCGCCACCAGCGGCTGGACATAGGCATTGGCGCTGGTGGTGGACAAACGTTCGTACTCCCGGATCTCCGGGCACACGTCGGAAGACAGCGAGACCCACAGATGCGGTGCCAGCTCGCCCAGGATGGCGCGCACTCGCTGCTCGTGCGCGGGATTCACATAGCTGTGCAGGAAGGTGACGGCCACGCTTTCCACGCCCTGCGCCTCGAACTGCGGCACCAGCGCGGCCACGGCCTCCTCGTCGAGGGACAGCAGCGTGTTGCCGCGGCCGTCGACGCGCTCCGGTACGCCAAAGCGCAGGTAGCGCGGCACCAGCGGTGCTGGCTTGTCGAGGAAGATGTCGTACTGCGCGAAACGATCCTCCCAGCCGATCTCGACCAGATCGCGGAATCCCGCCGTGGTGATCAGCGCGGTACGCGCGCCCTTGCGTTCGATCAGCGCATTGGTGGCAAGGGTGGTGCCGAGGATAAAGAGGTCGACTTGAGCCAGCGAGAGCCCGGCGCTGGCCAGGAGGTCCTGTACGCCGTGGATCACGCCGTTCTCGGGCGCGGCCGGCGTTGTCAGGACTTTGCTGGTGTAGCGGCGCGTGCCGGCCAGCAGGACGGTATCGGTAAAGGTGCCGCCAACGTCGACAGCGAGCCGCACGCTCGCCTGATGTGAATTCTGGTTGTCTGCAGGCATGCCGTTGTTCATGGAGTGGGAATATCTGGATTCAGCCCTCGCGGCGGGGTGCCGCAGCGCACTCGACAAACGACGACCATCGGGAACTTCCCCTGGATAGATACATCTCCCCTGCCTGAAGGCAGGGAGCAAGCGCCGGACTTCGCTGAAAGCCAGCGCGCAGCATAGTCGGCCGCGGCGGCACATCGGAACGAAGGATTTCGCGCTTGCTTATGTTGTGTCAATGGCTATGGATAGACGCAATCCATCCTTGCGCCAACGCGCGCGCGAGACTATGTCGCGCCCCGGCCGGGCCTTCGCACGTCGGCAAATACCCATATGAGCGAACCTTCGTATGCAAGGCATTGCGGCGCGGCTAGGATCGTCGCCTATTGCCGTGCCGGGTCCGCGTAAGCCGGCCTGCCCGCCATGGCGCTCACTGGAATCCACCTTGACTCTCGCCGTCCCGCCCTTCTCTCCCAACGCTTCTCGTACCGCTTCTCGCACTTCCCGACGCACCTCCCGGCGCATCTTCCTTCTCAGCACCGCGCGCGCCGGGGCCAGCCTTGCCGCATTGGGCGCGCTGTCGGCATGCGCCACGGTATCGGGCACCGCCGAGCCGGTCGTCGATACCACATCGGGCCGCCTGCGCGGCACGCGTGCGCGCGGCGCGTTCGTCTTCAAGGGCGTGCCCTATGCGGCGACAACAGCTGGCGACAACCGCTTCCGCCCGCCCGTCGCGCGGCAACCGTGGGCAGGCGTTCGCGATGCCCTGGAAGGCGGTGCTTCCGCGCCGCAGCCGCAAGTCGGCAGCCCGGTCGAGTTCGCCTGGTACTGGTCGGGCATTCCGGCGAGCGAGGACTGCCTGTCGTTGTCGGTGTTCACGCCCGCGCTGCGTGACAATCAGCGCCGCCCCGTGCTGGTGTGGCTGCACGGCGGGGCATTCGCCATCGGAGCCGGCACGTCGGCGGGCTTCGATGGCAGCCATCTGGCGACATCGCAGGACGTGGTGGTGGTGTCCGTCAACCATCGCCTCAACGTGTTGGGCGGGCTGTTCACTGGCGAGCATCCCGAACAGTTGTCCGCCGAATCCGGAAACCTCGGCACGCTCGACCAGCTTGCCGCGCTGAAGTGGATCAAGGCCAATGCCGAGTCGTTTGGCGGCGACCCGGCCAACCTCACGGTGTTCGGCCAGTCGGGCGGCGCGGCCAAGGTCACGGCGCTGCTGGGGCTGCCCGCCGCGCGCGGCTACATCCAGCGGGCCATCGTGCAGAGCGGCTCCGGCGCCTGGAAGCTGGCAGGCCCGGATGCGGCGGCACGCGCCGCGCATGCGTTCCTGCGTGAGTTCGGCTTGACCGCCGCCAACGCGGGCCGCCTGCGCCAGTTGCCGGTGGAGCAACTGGTGGCCGCATTCGCCAAGGTGTCCGGCGCCGCCGGCGGCGTCAGCGAGTTCCGGCCCACGCTGGACGGCAAGGTGTTCGTCGACGATCCGTTCGACCCGGTGGCATCGCCGCTGTCGGCGGACGTTCCGGTCCTGATCGGCAATGCCGCGCAGGAGGCCACGTTCTTCCTCGCCGCCGACCCGCGCAATTTCTCGTTGAGCGCCGGCCAGGCGCGTCAGCGCATCCAGCGCTTCCTGAAGCTCGACGACGCCGGCACCGCTCGGCTGATCGATGCCTACCGCGACCTAGACGGCAAGGCTACGCCCAGCGAACTGCTGATCCGCATTGCCGGCGACTACAACTACCGCCTGCCGACGCTGGCCGTGGCCGAGCGCAAGGCCGCGCAGAATGGCGCGCCGGTCTATGCCTACGAATTCGACTGGCAATCGCCGGCGCGCGGCGGCGTCCTGGGGGCTGCACATACGTCGGAGGTGCCGTTCATCTTCGGCACGCTGGACGCGGCGAGGCCTCTGGTGCAAGACAGCGCCGACCAGCTGGAGGTGCGCGACCACATGGGGGCAATCTGGGCGCAGTTCGCACGCACCGGCAAGCCGGGCAGCGGCGTGGTAGCGGGCTGGGCGCCTTACGACGGCTCGGCGCGCACCACCGCGCTGCTGGGCAAGTCATGGGAGGCACGGCGCGACCCTGCCGCGCGCGCACGCGCCGCGTTTGCGGGTATCCCGCTGTACGAGTACAGCTTCCCGGTGTCGTTCACGCGCGACTGACGCCCGGCGCGCGCCGGCAAACGCGCCTGCGTGCGCGACGCGCATCAGGCGGCGTTGATCCGCGATCAGACCAGCCGCGCGTAGCCGGCCGCCACCGCGGCGCGGGCCATCTGCGCCACCGGCTCGTAGTGCGCCAGTCCGGTCCGCGCAATGCCCCGCAAGCGCAAGCGGCGCGCCAGTGCCGGCTCGCCGGAAAGCACCTGGGCCAGCGCCGCGCCAACGCGCGCGCTATGCGCCGGGGCGGCGTGGCGCGAAGACACCAGCGGCAGTCCGGGGGCGGCCTCGGTGCGGCCAATCTGACGCAGCGCGACAAGACGCTCGGGCAGGTGATCGCGCGCGAACGCCAGCGTGACGCAATCGATGGCGGCGACATCCGCCGCGCCGTTGGCCACGGCGTCAAGCGATGCCAGATGCGAGCCGGTGCGCACCGTGCCGGAGAAGAAGCGGCCGTCCCGCGCCAGCGGCGCCACCGCGTAGCGCAGCGCGTTCATGCCGCTGTGCGAGCCCTCATCGTTGTAGGCCGCGCGCAATCCGCAGCATGCGCCGAGCGTGGCGGGCCCGTCATTGGCGCGCACCACGATGGCGCTGGTATAGCTGGCGCCGTCGCAGCCCGGCGCATTGAACCGAGGCGTGCCAATGATGCGCACATGGCGCCGCAGGCCCTGCACCAGCGGATAGCCGCAGGTTTGCGAGAGCAGCAGGTCCGGCCGGCGCCAGAAGTCGTGCAGCGCCTCCACCGTCGCGGCGGGTTCGACGATGCTCAGCTGGAGCGGGTCGCGTTGCCGCGCGAGCACGTCGGCCACGCGTGCGATCAGCGCCAGCCAGTCCGTATGCAGCGCGGGTGTCAGGTTATACATGGGTAGCGCGGCCACCCAGTGCTTGCGTTCGGTCATCGGCCGGTCTTCCACGTTCACCCCGCCAGTTGCGCACGGGCATCGTTGCTGGCCTGCCCGCTTCCTGTTGCAACGGGCACCGCGTCACGTACAGGACCGTGAAACAGCGGATGCACCACGGGCGCGGCCGGACGCAGCGAGAAGCGCGCCAGCCATTCGCCGTAGCCATCTACCACGAAACCGCCGCTGCGCCGCTGGTAGTCGGCCGCGCGGCGACGATAGATACGCCCCAGCGCGAACCAGGGCACCGCGGGCAGATCATGGTGGACGAGGTGATAGTTGTTGTTGAGAAAGAGCAAGCGCCATGGCCACGCGGCCTCGTTTATCACGCTGCGGCATGCCGGCAAGGCATGGGCACGGTGCTCCTGGAAGGAGCGTACCGCCGACAGCGACAGCGCCGGATAGGCCACGCCGCCCAACATCAGCCACGGCGCTATGCCGCAAATGCGGTCGAGCCAGGCCAGCAACGCGCCCAACGCCAACAGGTGCGCAAGCCACATCGGCAGGTCGCGCAGATCGCCGTCGCGCACCTTGCGCCCTGCGCCGGCCGCAGTCTGCGCAATGGCAAAGGCCGGGCCGATCAGCACACGCCCCGCCAATGTATTGCGACAGCGCAGCAGCACCCGCCCTAGCGGACCGGCCGCCTGCCAGTCACCGGAGAGCATGAAATAGCTCTCCGGATCGGCGCCCGGATGGGTGAGATCATCGGCCTCGTGATGGCGCAGGTGTTCGCGGCGATACAGCCCGTAGGGAAACCATACCGCCAGCGGCACCATGCCGAACAGCGCATTGAACCAGGCCAGCCGGGTCGGATGACCATGCAGCAACTCGTGCTGCACAGACATATACCAGGCGGTGACAAGGGCCAGCAGCGCAACAGCCAGCGGCAGGCCGATGCGGGTGGCGTTGAAGGCAATGCCAAACCACCCGCCATAGACCGCCGCGATCAGCAGCCAGGTGGGCGCCTCCGCTCGCCATAACCAACGGCGGGAGGCGCGCGCAATCTCGGCGCGTTGAATGTCATCCAGGTAGATTGCCATGGCTTCGTCATCGTCGATCGGTGGCGGGCTGGTCGGCAATCGAGGCGATGCGAACACCCAGGGCATCCCGCGCCCAGCGCTCCGCCATGTGCATGGCTCCCGGCGCGAGGGATGTCACTCCAGCTTAGCGCCGACGGAAAATAAGGGAACGAAGGAATGCCGATAAGGATATGCGCAGCGCAGGGCCGGCTAACCGCTGCTGTTGCTGGAGTGCTCGCCGGGCCCGCAGGCATCGGGTTTACCGCCTCGGCAGGCGTTCGATACGCTTACTTCTGCAGCGAGCGCACGCACGGAACCGAGTAAGCATCTACAAAAAAATTCGTGGGAAAGAGCCGAGGCGCCATGCTGCAATGCGCGAATGGTTTACTTAGCGCATCCAGCCTCCAGGCCGGGCAGCCACGCTGCTCCGTCGCCCTCCCCAGTCACGCAAACCGGCACACGGGCCGGCACGGTGACCCTGCAGCCATTACTGGACATCCATGGCCTCAACGTGCACTTTCCCGGCAATCATGCGCTGCGCGACCTGAACCTGCAGGTCGCTGCCGGAGAGATGCTGGCGTTGGTCGGCGAATCCGGCTGCGGAAAATCGACGACGGCCCTGGCGTTGATGCGCCTGCTGCCGGCGCATGCACGGCTGTCGGGCACTGTCCGCTTCGACGGCGTGGACCTGCTTGCGCTGCGCGAGGCGGAGATGAGCGCCTTGCGGGGACGCGCTGTGTCGATGATTTTCCAGGAGCCGATGACTTCGCTGAACCCGGTGCTAAGCATCGGCCAGCAGGTCGCCGAGGCCTTGACGCTGCACGCACCGCTGTCACGCCGCGCAGCGCGGGCACAGGCCATCGAACTGCTGCACCTGGTCCAGTTGCCTGACCCGGCGCGCCGCTTCGATGCGTACCCGCACCAGTTCTCCGGCGGGCAGCGCCAGCGCGTGATGATTGCCATGGCGGTGGCCTGCAAGCCGCGCCTGCTGATCGCGGACGAGCCGACCACCGCGCTGGACGTGACCATCCAGGCGCAGATCCTCGCGCTGATCGACAGCCTTCGTCGTGAACTCGGCATGGCCGTGCTGCTGATCACGCACGACCTGGGTGTCGTGGCCCGGTATGCAGACCGCGTTGCGGTGATGTACGGCGGGTGCAAGCTGGAAGAAGGCGCCACGCAGAGCGTATTCGCCGCGCCCCGGCACGCCTACACGCGTGGCCTGCTTGGCGCATCGCTGCACGTCGCGCAGGGCCTGCACTACACCACCGACCGGCTGGCGGAGATCCGCGCAGATGGCCAGGATGGCTTCCAGCTTGTCAAGCCGCCGGTAGCGCCTTGCGCGGCCGCGCTGCGCACGCCGGCCGCCAACGCTGCACCGCTGCTCTCGGTGCAAGGCCTGCGCGTCTCATACACCAGCGGCGAGCATCGGGTGAGCGCGGTCAACGACGTCTCGCTCGACATCGCCGCCGGCGAAACACTCGGACTGGTGGGGGAATCGGGCTGCGGCAAGTCCAGCCTGTCGCGCGCCATCCTGCGGCTGGCGCCTGCCGACGCGGGCAGCATCTCGTTTGCCGGACAGGACTTGCTGGCACTGGCGCCCGGTGCGCTGCTGCCCTGGCGCCGCCGCGTGCAGCTGATCTTCCAGGATCCCTACGGTTCACTCAACCCGCGCCACCGCGTGGAAGACATCCTTGGCCATGCCCTGGCCATCCATGGCGTGCGCGAGCGCGCCGAACGCACGCGCCGCATCGACGCCATCCTCGACGACGTCGGGCTCGGCACGGGCGCACGCAGCCGCTACCCGCACGAGTTCTCGGGCGGGCAGCGCCAGCGCATCGCCATCGCACGCGCGCTGGTGCTGCGCCCTGAGCTGGTGATCTGCGACGAGCCCGTATCCGCGCTGGACGTTTCCATCCAGGCGCAGATCCTGAACCTGCTGGTCGACCTGAAGGCAGAGCACGGCCTGACCTACCTGTTCATCTCGCACGACCTGTCGGTCGTGCGTTATATCGCCGACCGTGTGTGCGTGATGCAGGCGGGGCGGATCGTCGAATCAGGCGATCCCGATGCCATCTGGACGCGTGCGCAACATCCCTACACCCGCACCCTGCTGGCGGCCATGCCCGGCCATGCGCGACCGGCCTGTCCTCCGGACGCTGCCGCCGAAGCGCCGCTGCCTGCCCTCGCGCACAGCTGAACTCTTGCTGTCTTTTTTCCGCAGTTACCGCATCACCGGAACCTCAACGCCCCATGAACGAACACGATTTCCCCTTCGCCAAGCCGTCCGACACCCTTGCCCAGGACAACGCCGCGCCGCATAGCGCGCAACGCCGTCAGCTGCTTGGCGCCACCGGCGCCCTGCTTGCCGGTGGCCTGTTCGCCGGCCTGCTGCCCGAGGCCAGCGCGCTGACCAAACCGCTGCCGAATACCGAAGATGGCGCCCAGCGCGGCGGCGCTCTCGATGCCGTGGTGCACCCCGAGCCACCCACGCTGGCGTTCTTCATCAACACCTCCACGCCGGGCCGCACCGTGGTCAGCAAGATCTTCGACGGCCTGCTGGACTACGGCCCCGACCTCAAGCCGCGCCCGCAGCTCGCGCAGAGCGTCGACGTCTCACCCGATGGCCTCACCGTGCGGCTCAAGCTGCGCAAGAACGTACTGTGGCACGACGGCAAGCCCTTCACCGCCGCTGACGTGAAATTCTCCGCTGAAGAAATCTGGCGCAAGCACGCACCCACCGCACGCCGCGTGTTCCAGCACCTGGCCAAGGTCGATACGCCGGACAGCCATACGGTGGTGCTCACGCTCGGCAAGCCAACGCCGGTGATCCTGAACGCGCTCGACGTGGTAGCCGCGCCGATCCTGCCCAAGCACCTTTACGAAGGCACGGACATCCCGAACAATCCGTACAACAACAAGCCAGTCGGCACCGGCCCCTTCGTTTTCAAGGAGTGGGTGCGCGGCCAGCATATCGCGCTGGAGCGCTTCGACAAATACTGGGCGCCGGGGCTGCCTTACCTCGACAAGCTCACCTTCAAGATCATCCCGGACGTGGCGGGCCGCGCCACTGCGCTGGAGACCGGCGCGGTGCAATACGGGGAGCGCAACCCGGTAACCTTTGCCGACGCCGACCGCCTGGCCAAGTCGCCTAACCTGGTGGTGAGCACCGAGGGCTACAACGGCTTTGCCGGCTGGCTGTGGCTGATCCCCAACCTGCGCGACCCGGTCATCGGCAACCTCAAGGTACGCGAGGCCATCCTGTATGCGATCAACCGCGATGCGCTGGTCAAAACGGTGTGGGGCGGCTACGCGGTGCCAGCCACCGGGCCGGTGTCCTCCCTGCTCAAGACCTTCTATACCAAGGACACACAGCAGTACCCGTTCGACCGCAAGAAGGCCGAAGCGCTGCTCGACGAAGCCGGCTTCCCACGCAAGGCGGACGGATTCCGCTTCAAGCTCAATCACGACTTCATTCCCTTTGGGGACGACTACCGCCGCACCGGCGAGTTCGTGCGCCAGTCGCTGCGCGCTGTCGGCATCGATGTGAACCTGCGCGGCCAGGATCTGCCCACCTGGACCAAGAACGTCTTCACCGACTACAACTACCAGCTGGTCAGTTCCTGGGGCATCAACTGGCAGGATCCGCAGATCGGCGTGGAGCAGCATTACTGGTCCAAGGCCGAGTCCAAGGGCACGCCGTGGCAAAACGCGTCCGGCTATGCCAGCCCGGAAGCAGACAAGCTGATCGAAGCGGCACAGGTCGAGCGCGATCCCGCCAAGCGCGTGCAGCTCTACCAGGATTTCCAGAAGCTGGCGCAGAAGGACCTGGCGCTGCTGAACCTGTTCGAGTTCCGCTGGTTCGGCGTCTGGGACAAGCGCCTGCGCAACGTCACGGATACCTTCGACCACAGCCAGAACAATTTCTCCCGTGTCTGGCTCAGCGCCAAGTGAGGTTGCCGTGCGCATGACCCGACGCCTGCTGCGCCGCCTGCTGCAACTTCTTGGCGTGATCGTCGCCACCGCCGTGCTCAACTTCGCGCTGCTCAAGGCGCTGCCCGGCGACCTGGTGGATGTGATCGCCAGCGAGAGCGGCAGCGTGCCGCCGGAGTACGTGACGCAGCTGCGCCAGCTCTACGGGCTGGACCGCAGCCTGCCGGAGCAGTTGGCAAGCTATCTCGGACGCATCGCGCATGGCGACCTGGGCTACTCGTTCCGCTTCGGCGAGCCTGTCCTTGATCTCGTGCTCGGCCGGCTTGGGCCAACGCTGGCGCTCGTCGGTGCCGCGCTGCTGCTGTCCACCGTCGGCGGCGTGCTGCTGGGCGTGGCGGCGGCACGGCGCCCGCATGGCCTGACCGACACCGTGCTGTCCGCGCTGGCTACGGTGGGCTACTCGGCGCCGATGTTCTGGACCTCGCTGATGCTGATCGTGCTGTTTGGCGTGCAGCTGGAATGGCTGCCGATCGGCGGGCTGCGCGAAGTCAATGCCGGCTACCACGGCCTGCGGCTGTTGCTCGACTACATCCATCACCTGGTGCTGCCGGTGCTGACGCTGGCGATCTACTACATCGCGGTATATGCACGGCTGGCGCGCGCGTCGATGATCGAGACGCTGGCGGAGGACTTTATCCGCACCGCCCGCGCCAAGGGCGCGCGGGAGGCGCGGGTCATCTTTGGCCACGCGCTGCGCAACGCCGTGCTGCCGGTGATCACCATGCTGGGCGTGCAAAGCAGCGCGCTGCTGGGCGGCTCGATCGTGGTGGAAACGGTGTTTGCGTGGCCCGGGCTGGGCCAGCTCTCCTTCGAGGCCATCAAGAGCCGCGATATCCCGGTGCTGCTGGCCGTGCTGATCTTCAGCGGCGTGCTGGTGGTGCTGGCCAACCTGCTGGTGGACATGGCACAGGCGGTGCTTGACCCGCGCGTGCGGGCCGGTTCGGCCCCCGTGCCTTCGGCAACACAAGGAGGCGCGGCATGAAGCGCTGGTACCTGCAACCTTCCATCTGGCTCGGCGGCACCATCCTGCTGCTGGTCTTAGCCGCTGCGGCGCTGGCCGGCGTGCTGTTCCCGGCCGATCCGCTCGACATGGTGGGCGCGCCCTTCGTCTGGCCCGGCACGGACCCGGCCACGCCGCTCGGCACCGACCTGATGGGCCGCGACCTGCTGGCCGGGCTAGCACACGGCGCGCGCGTTTCACTGCTGGTTGGCGTGTCGTCGGCCGCGGTAGCACTAGCGATCGGCGTCACGATCGGCGCAGCGGCGGGCTTCTATCGCGGCGCCGTGGACGCGGTGCTCAGCCGCATCACCGAGTTCTTCCAGACCATCCCGGCCTTCCTGCTGGCGATCATCCTGGTGGCGGTGCTCAAGCCCAGCCTCGGCACCATCGTGTTCGCGCTTGGCGTGACCTCATGGACCAGCGTGGCCCGGCTGGTGCGCGCGGAGTTCCTGACGCTGCGCGAGCGCGAATACGTGCGGGCCGCCGTGGCGGTGGGCGCCAGCGACGCGCACCTGATCTTCCGCGAGCTCCTGCCCAACGCCTGGACGCCGATCATTGTCTCCACGGGCCTGCTGGTGGCCAGCGCGATCCTGTCCGAAGCCGGGCTGGCCTTTCTCGGGCTGGGCGACCCCAACGTGGTGAGCTGGGGTTCGATGATCGGCCTGGGCCGGGACGCGCTGCGCACCGGCTGGTACATGACCGCGATCCCCGGCCTGGCCGTGGTGCTCACCGTGCTCTCGCTCAACCTGCTCAGCGACGGCCTGCAGGCCGCGCTCAACCCGCGCCTGCGCCGCGCGCGCCGGGCTGCTTTGCCAACCTGAACTGCCAGCCTGACCCGCGCCGACCCGACACACGACTGCCATGACGAAACTGAACGATCTCCCTTCCACACCCATTTGCACACCCATTCCCGCGCCACCGGCACGGCTGCCCGACCCGGAGCGCGTGCGCCGCATCGCCAGCGATGCCGAGGCGCTGCAAGCCGCCCGCGAGCTTGCAGCGGTATTCGCCGACGGCGCCTCCGAGCGGGACCGCGAACGCCGCCTTCCCTGGGACGAGCTGGACCGCTGGTCCGAAAGCGGCCTGGGCGGCATGACCGTGCCGCGCGAGTACGGCGGCGCCGATGTGTCCTACGCCACGCTGGCCGAAGTCTTCACCATCCTCTGCGCTGCCGACCCGGCGCTCGGCCAGATCCCGCAGAACCACTTCGGCTTGCTGGGCGTGCTGCGCGAAATTGGCAGCGAATCGCAGAAACGCCGCTTCTATGGCGAGGTACTGACCGGCGCGCGCCTGGGCAACGCCGGTCCCGAGCGCCGCTCCGAGACCAGCCAGACCATCCTCCAAGGCACCACCCGCCTCACCGGAACCGCCCAGGGCCTGCGGCTCAACGGCCAACGCTTCTACGCCACGGGCGCGCTGTTCGCGCATCGCGTTCCCGCACGGGCGCTCGACGACCAGGGCCGCAGCGTGCAGGTGTGGACGCCGCGCGAGGTGCGCGGCCTGCGCATCGTCGACGACTGGTCCTCCTTCGGCCAGCGCACCACGGCCAGCGGGAGCGTGGTGTTCGACAACGTGCCGGTGGCGCCCGAGGACGTGTTGCCGATCTGGCAGCTGGCCGACCGTCCGGGCCTGTATGGCTCCACCTCGCAACTGATCCAGGCCGCCATCGACCAGGGCATCGCCGAGGCTGCGCTGGCCGATGCCATCGCCTTCGTGCGCCAGTACGCCCGCCCGTGGATCGACTCCGGCCTGGAGCACGCCACGCAAGACCCCTACATCATCCAGGACGTCGGCCGCCTGCAGATCGACGTGCACGCCGCGCGCGAAGTGCTGCTGGAAGCCGGCCGCACGCTTGACGCGATCGCCGCGCAGCCACTGGATGCCGAAGCCAGCGCGCGCGCCTCCGTGGCGGTGGCCGAGGCCAAGGTGCTGACCACCGAGATCGCCCTGGAAGCCAGCCAGAAACTATTCGAAGTCGCCGGCTCGTCCGCCACGCGCGCCAAGCACAACCTGGACCGCCACTGGCGCAACGCGCGCGCCCACACGCTGCACGACCCGGTGCGCTGGAAAACCCACCTGATCGGCAACTACCACCTTAACCACGTGCTGCCCGCGCGCCACTCCTGGAACTGATATGTCCGTGCTCCTCTCCCCGGTTCCCACCGATAGCCGTCCCGCGCCAGCCGCACCGCCCGCCCAGCCGCCCGAACTGATCCGCGACGACGCCCACGCCATCCTGAGCGCGCGCCAGCTCGCAGCCCGGTTTGCCCCCGAGGCGGCATTGCGCGACCGCGAGCGCCGCCTGCCCTGGGCCGAGCTGGACGCCTTCAGCGCCAGCGGCCTGTGGGGCATCACGGTGCCGCGCGAATACGGCGGCCCCGGCATGTCCAACGTCACGCTCGCCGAGGTCATTGCCACCATTTCCGCCGCGGACGGCTCGCTCGGGCAGATCCCGCAAAACCATTTCTACGCGCTGGAAGTGCTGCGTGTGGGCGGCAGCGAGGCGCAAAAGCGCTTCTTCTACGAGCGTGCACTCGCCGGCGAGCGCTTTGGCAACGCCCTTGCCGAAATCGGTCACAAGGACTTCAAGCGCCGCACCCGGCTGGCGCCGGACGGCGACGGCTGGCGCGTGGACGGCAAGAAGTTCTATTGCACAGGCGCGCTCTTCGCCCACTGGATCCCCACGCTGGTGGTAGCCGAGGAGCAAGGGCGCGAGGTCACCTACCTGGCTTTTGTGCCGCGCCGCGCCGAAGGCGTGTCCATCGTCGACGACTGGGACGGCTTCGGCCAGCGCGTCACCGGCAGCGGCTCGGTGTCCTTCGACAACGTGCGGGTCGAGGCCGAATGGGTAGTGCCCTTCCTGGCCTCCTTTGAACAGCCGACCACCATCGGCCCCGTGGCGCAGCTCCTGCACGCGGCGATCGACCTCGGCATTGGCCGCGCCGCCTTCGAAGCCACCCTGCCCTTCGTACGCGAGCGCGCCCGCCCCTGGGTGGACGCCGGCGTGCAACGCGCCAGCGACGACACGCTGACGATCCACCAGGTGGGCGAGGTCTCGGTTAGGCTGCGCGCAGCCGAAGCGCTGGTGCGCCGCGCCGGGCGCATCGTCGATGCCGCCCAGTTGGCCCCCACCGAACGCAGCGTGGCAGAGGCCTCCATCGCCGTGGCAGAGGCGCGCGCACTGACCACCACGGCATCGCTGCTGGCGGGCAGCAAGCTGTTCGAGCTGGGCGGCACCGCCGCCACGCTGGATCACCTGGGCCTGGACCGCTTCTGGCGCAATGCCCGCACCCACACCCTGCACGACCCGGTGCGCTGGAAGTACCACGCCGTCGGCAACTTCTACCTCAACGACCGGCTCCCGACCCGGCATGGAGCGCTGTAATGGCACGCAAGGAAATCCTGCTCAACGCCTTCAACATGAACTGCGCCGGGCATATCAACCACGGCCTATGGACGCACCCGCGCGACCGCTCGGCTGACTACAACACCCTGACGTACTGGACCGGCCAGGCGCGCACGCTGGAGCGCGGCTTGTTCGACGGGCTCTTTATCGCCGATATCGTCGGCGTCTACGATGTGTACCAGGGCAATGTGGACGTGACGCTGCGCGAGTCGATCCAGCTGCCGGTCAACGATCCGCTGCTACTGGTGCCTGCGATGGCCGCTGTCACGCAGCACCTTGGCTTCGGCGTCACCGTGAACCTGACCTACGAGCAGCCCTACCTGCTGGCGCGCCGCTTCTCCACGCTGGACCACCTGACGCGCGGACGCGTTGGCTGGAACATCGTCACCGGCTACCTGGACAGCGCCGCGCGCGCCATGGGCCTCGCCGGCCAGATCGCGCACGACGAGCGCTACGACCGCGCGGACGAATACCTGGAGGTGCTCTACAAGCTCTGGGAAGGCAGCTGGGAGGACGATGCGGTGCGGCGCGACAAGGCCGCCCGCGTGTTCGCCGATCCGCGCAAGGTACATAAGGTCAGGCACGAGGGCAAGTACTACAAGGTCGATGGCTATCACCTGGCCGAGCCCTCGCCGCAGCGCACGCCGGTGCTGTTCCAGGCCGGCAGCTCCGGGCGCGGCCAGCAGTTTGCCGCGCGCCATGCCGAGTGCGTGTTCATCTCGCCACCCAGCAAGGAAGCCGCCCGCCATACCGTGAGGGCACTGCGCGACCAACTGGTGGCCGCCGGACGCAGGCCGGATGACATCAAGATCTTTGCCGGCACCGCCGTGGTACCGGGCAAGACTGCTGCAGAAGCCCGCCAGAAGCACGCCGAGTACAAGGACTACGCCAGCCGCGAAGCCGGCCTAGCGCACTTTGCCGCGAGCACGGGCGTGGATTTCGGCCGCTATGACCTCGACGCGCCGGTGGACTACGGCGGCGGCAACGCCATCGAGTCGGCCACGCGCACCGCGCAGCAGCATGGGTGGACCCGGCGCAAGCTGCTGGAGCTGTTCGAACTTGGCGGCCGCTATCCCGCCATCGTGGGCGACGCGCAGCAGGTTGCGGATGAACTGCAATCCTGGGTGGACGAGACCGGCATCGACGGATTCAACCTCAGCCGCACCGTGGTGCCGGAGAGCTACGAGGACTTCGTGGACCTGGTGGTGCCCGAGTTGCAGAATCGCGGCATCTACAAGACGGCCTATGCAGAAGGCAGCCTGCGCAAGAAGCTGTTCGCCGAAGACGATCGGCTGCCGGCGCGGCACGCGGCGGCGGGATTTCGCCATGGCCGGGACTGAGCCCCGCGCACCCCATTGAAGGCACCGAAGGCACGCAAGGGCGAGGAATCCCCCCGGAACACCTCGCATCGAGGCGCTGTCCAGCGGGCTCAGCCGGTCGCGCCGAATGGCCGCAATATGCTCGCCAAGGGCCCCTCCCAACTGCTATCGGCATGCACCTGGCGCCAGGCAGCGGTACATACAGAAATACAAGCCCCCCGATAGTAGGGTCAAGTTTTCCCCCAGGGAGTCGATAGAAAAGACCACGGCTTCAGTCTGTGACCGGCCAGGCGCGCGCATGCGCATGCGGATCGCTTACGATCATAGGAAAAGACAAACATGGAGCTAGTAGTGAGTATCGATAGCATCATGTCCAAAAAGCTCGTCACCGTCGTGTTCGACGACACGTTGGCAACGATCAAGAATATCTTCGACGAGGCTAAGTTCCACCACGTGCTCGTCGTAGAGGACGGAAAGCTGCATGGTGTTGTATCGGACCGCGATCTGCTGCGCGCGATGAGCCCGTTTATAGGCAGCACGGTAGAGTCGGCCAGGGACGTCAATACCCTCAAGAAGCGCGTGCACCAGATCATGACGCGCAAGCCGGTAACGCTGCGCCCCGAGGCCGGGATTGCTGATGCCATTGCACTATTTCTTGCCCACCAGGTCTCGTGCATTCCCATCGTCGACGAGCAGTTCCGGCCGGTTGGCATCGTGAGCTGGCGGGACATTCTGCGATCGTTGGCGGCAAGTTCCACGCCGCCGGATAGCGCCGCCTAGGAAAGACATGGCATCCGAGATATCCGGGCGGGGAGTACTGTCCTCCCCCTTGCAGGGCGGCCGCTACGCGTAGTGCACCGTTCCGATGCCGACGCGACGGGATCCGCCAGCCTCGTCGGGCATCGGGTCGCTTTCGAGTGCCTCGATCGCCTCCTCCAGCGCTTGCCTCACATCCTCGCGCCGTTTTGGCAGAGCCGATAGCAGGTCGCGCAGTTCGGACACATCGCAGATCTCGGCCAGCGCCTGGACAGCCTGCTGCCGCACATGGGGATCGCTGTCGCCAAAGCTGCCCGTCAGCAGCGGCAGCACCTTGCCGGGCGTGAAGAAGCTCAGCGCCCAGACGACCCGGCGCCGGACATCCGGCGAAGGCTCCCGCTTGAGCCGCGACGCCAATGGCGGAACCGCGTCATCGTCACCGATGGCCGCCAGCGCCAACGCCGCCTCGCCACGCACCGCATCGTCGTCATCACTCAGCAGTCCAAGCAGCAAAGGCATCGCGCGCGGATCGGGTTGCTCCCGCAAGGCTTCGACGAGGCCAGCGCGCGCATCTGCCTGCGCGGTGGCGAGCACGTCGATCAGGTGCGCAATGGCTGCGGGGTCGCCATGCCGCGTCAGCGACTTCGCCAGCGCCCCCTTTACTTGTGCATCCGCATCTGGGGCGCGCAGAAAGGCCAGTGCTTCCGGCGGTGTGACGGCACCATCGGGGAGCCAGAGTGCTTCGGCTGCGCACTGCTGAACGCGCCGGCTCGGATCCTGGAGGCAACCCAGGATCAGGGCGGCATGGTGCTTCGCGTCGATGCGGCTGATGGCCTCGATGATCTTGCACCGAACCTCGTCGTCGCCGTCGCGCAGCGCACCGGCAAGAAACGGGACGGCCCGCGCATCGCGCAAGCTGGCGAGCGCGTCGCAGACGCTGCGCCTGACGTTCGGCTCGGCATCGCTCAGCGCACGGCAGAGGCTTTGCAGCGTGGCCGTGGTGTCGGGATGCGCCTCCCACGGGAGGCTGCCGAGCGAGTCAGCGGCGCGCTCCCTGAATTCGGGGTCGGGATCCTGCAGGGCCGCATGCAATGCCGGCAGCGCGTCAAAGTCGTTGTTGTCGCCCAAAGCCCAGAGCACCGCCCAGCGGACCCGACGTGTCTCGGCAGGATTGTTGAGCGCGTCAATCAGATGCTGCGTGGCGCCCGCGTGCCGCATCTCGCCCAGCGCATTGACCGCGTAATAACGGACCTCTTCGTCCGGATCGCTGAAGATGCGGTCGGCGAGGGTGTCGATGGCTTGATGCACCTGCATCGAACCCAGCGCGATGACGGCCTGCAGCCGCACGCCAGCCACCTCGTCGTTTGCCGCAAGCATGAGCGCCGGGATGGCCTCCGGCGACGAAAACCGCAAGGCTTCGGCTGCCGTTTCCCGGACGATTGCCGAGGTGTCGGACAAAGCGGCCAAGAATACGATGCACAACGCCGGCCCCGCCTCGACGCCGGCGCACTCCCTGAGCGCGGATAGTACCGTGGCCCGTACACCCTCGTCGCTGTCGTTGACGGCCGCGCGCAGATCCGGGATCAGGTCGGCACACTGTAATTCACCGAGCATGGAGGCGGCAGAGGCGCGCACCCCGGCGTCCTGATCGTGGCGCAGGCGGTCTTTCAGTGCCTCGACTGCCGGCTCCGTGCGAAAGACGCCGAGCGCCAGGGCGGCTTGCCTGCGGACCTCGGCACTGGCGTCATCGAGCGCCTTCACGAGCGCATGCACGAGCACCATCACGAGCGCATGCACGTGCTTCGGCGACTGGCTCGCCAGGGCTTCCGCCGCGGCCGCCCGGATCGACGCGTCAGGGTCGCCCGCCAGCGCCCGATGCACGGCCTGCGCCGCTTGCGCATGCGTCTCCATGTCGTAGTGCCCGAGCGCATGGATCGCGCTGGCGCGGATGTACGGGTCCTGGTCCCGCGCTGCGGCCAGCAACGGCGCAACGAACGCATCGGCCACCCCCGGATCGGTGAGGCTGACGTTCGCGCCGCGCCGCTCGTCAGGGGGCTGCGCCCTCAAGGACGCGATCAGGTCTTCGATTTCGCTCGGCGCACGCATTCCTTCTCCGGCCGAATCGTCAGCAGCGGCATCTCGATGGCCAGCAAGGGCCGCTTTCACGCGCATCATCAGTGCCTTCAGCCGCATGTGCCGGCCCCCGGACCTTCCCACGTGTCGTAGTCCGCAACCGGCAACGCGCGCGGTTGCCGCCCGTCGAACAGCGCATCGGACGCGCAGTCAATGCGCCGGATTTCCTTGATATCTCTCATGATGTCCATCGCGGTGCGTAAGCTTCTCTCCCCATTGCACGGTCGCGAGGCCTACGCATTGTTCGCCTGCCGTTCGCCAGCTTGACGGATTGGTGACCAGCTCGCCCGTCGCCCGGCACACACTGCTCGCTTCGAGCCTCAACGCAACCATGTCGCATCGAACCGGCGCGACACGTTATCACAGGCGCTTCGTGCATCTCAAGTGCAGGCGCAACCCGGCAATGTGGACAATCAGGCCGCCTTCGCCCCAACCGACCAGTAGTAAGTCGGCGCCGTGCCGTTGATGACGTGATCGCCGACAACTCTGCCCTTGTAGAGGGTCGGATTATGCGAAGCCAGTGTCCGCGCATTGCGCCAGTGGCGGTCCAGCCGGCGGTCTTCATCCAGCGCGGAAGCGCCGCCGATGTCGAACAGCCGCGTGGCCGCCGCCAGCACCTGGTCCGCGATGCCGACCTGCGCCTTGGCGGTACGCAACTCCACGTCGTCCAGCAAGCCGACCGGAACGGCTTCGCCCCGCTGGCGCAGGCGATCGATCTCGCCAAGGCCTTGCGCCACGGCTGCGACGGCGGCAGCCGCAACGAACGCCGTGCCGGCAAGCTGGCCCACCACCTGCTGCACCAGCGGATCCTCGGCTGGCGTGCGTGCGCTGCCGTGGCTGTACACCCGCTTGCGCGCGCGCACAAAGGCGGCCGCGTCGCGCTCGATGGCCCGGGCGATGCCGGCCAGCGTCGCCAGATGCACCAGCTGGAAGTAAGCCGTGATGGATGTGGGCACATTGCGCGGGAAGCTCAGCACCTGTTCGCCGGACACCGCCACATCGCGAAAGCGTGTCGTGCCGGAGCCGGTGAGGCGCTGGCCAAAGCCCCGCCAGTCGTCGATGCGGTCGATGCCCGGCGCATTGGCCGGCACCAGCACATAAACCGGATCGGCACTGCCCTCGCGGCTGGCGCTGACGGCAATCCAGTCGGCATAGAGCGTGCCTGTGCTGTAGAACTTCTCGCCGTCGAGCCGCCAGCCTTCGCCATCCGGCGACAAGGTGGTCTTGTGCTTGCCTGGCGCGCCGTCGCCAAGCTCGGTAGTGGCGTTGCCGAAGATCGCGCCCTGCGCGACGAGCTGCAGCCAGCGCTCCCGCAGTTCTGGCGCTATCTCCGCATAGAGCCGCTCGACAAAACCAAAATGCGCGCGCAGGATCTGCGGCAAGTTGGAATCCGCTTCGCCCAGCTCGATCAGCAGTTCGAACAATTGCTCGACCGACGCGCCCAGCCCGCCGAGCGCCACCGGGACGCGCAAAGCGCCGAAGCCGGCATCGCGAAGCAGGGCGACCGCATCGAAAGCAAGCTCGCGCTCCTGTTCGCGCTGGGCCGCGCGTTCGGCGATCTGCGCAAAGATCGGGCGGAAGCGCGCAAAGAGATCCGCCTGGGAAGGATTGAATTCTGGCATGCGTTTGTTGTCTGGGTTTAGATAGCGATGGCAAACACGGGAGGCTCGCCAGCGGCGGCATCTGGCTCTTCCGGCTCGCCGGGCTTGGGCCGGCTCTCCCGCAGCTCGCCGATCTGGATCAGGCGCGAGCGCGTGAGGTTGCGGCTCAGGCCGCAGCCTTCCTGCCCGGCAGCACGTCGTTGGCGATCATCTCGCCGAACGGCCCCGTCAGGTTGGTGGCGCCGCCGCGGCCCAGGCTGGCGTACGGCTCCGGCAGCAACGGGAACACCAGTTCGGCGAAGCGGTACGCTTCCTCCAGGTGCGGGTAGCCCGAGAAGATAAAGCTCTCGATGCCAAGATCCGCGTATTCCTGGATCCGTGCGGCCACTTCCTGTGGATTGCCCACCAGCGCGGTGCCGGCACCGCCGCGCACCAGGCCCACGCCGGCCCAGAGGTTGGGATAGATCTCCAGCTGGTCGCGGCGGCCGCCGTGCAACGCGGCCATGCGGCGCTGGCCGACGGAATCGAAGCGCGAGAAGGACTTCTGCGCGGCGGCGATCGTTTCGTCCGAGATCTGCGCGATCAGTTCATCGGCGGCCCGCCAGGCTCGCTCGCTGGTACGGCGCACGATCACATGCAGGCGCACGCCAAAACGCACTTTGCGGCCAAGGCGCGCGGCGCGCTCGCGAACATCGGCGATTTTTTGCGCTACGGCCTCGGGCGGTTCGCCCCAGGTCAGGTACACGTCGACCTGCTCGGCTGCCAGGTCGTGCGCTTGCTCGGACGAGCCACCAAAGTAAAGGGGCGGGTAAGGACGCTGCACCGGCGGATACAGCGCCTTGGCATTATCCACCTTGATATGCTCGCCATCGAAGTGAACCGCCTCGCCCTCCAGCACGCGGCGCCAGACGCGCAGGAACTCGGCCGATGCCGCGTAGCGCTGGCTGTGGTCGAGGTACAGCCCATCGCCACGATTTTCGTCCGGATCGCCGCCGGTCACCACGTTGATCAGCAGCCGGCCATTGGTAATACGGTCAAGCGTGGCGGCCATGCGCGCCGACACGGTCGGCGAGATGATGCCCGGGCGGATTGCCACCAGGTAGCGCAGGCGCTCCGTCCAGGGCGCCACTGCGGAGGCAATCACCCATGAATCCTCGCAGGAGCGGCCGGTGGGAATCAACACGCCGTAGTAGCCCAGGTTGTCAGCCGCCTGCGCGATCTGCTTCAGATAACCCAGCGAAACGGGGCGCGCGCCCTCCGTGGTGCCGAGATAGTGGCCGTCGCCGTGCGTGGGAAGAAACCAGAAGACATTCATTGCCGCGGTTCTCCCCTTCAAGCCGCGCGCTGCAGCGGCGATTTGCGGCTGGCTTCGAACAACGGCGCGCAACGATCCGCGGCCAGGCGGATGCGTTCGGCCAGCGCGGTGCTGCTGACCTGGTCATTGTGGAAATCCCCCGGGCTGCCGTACACGCCGATGGGCAACGTGAGCGCCTGCAGGAAGCCGAACAGCGGCCGCAACTGATGCTCCAGCACCAGCGCGTGGCGGTCGCTGCCGCCCGTCGCCCCCAGCAACACCGGCTTGTCCACCAGCGCTTCCTGCCCCACCAGGTCGAAAAGGTGCTTGAAGTGGCCGGGATAAGAACCGCGATACACCGGCGCGGCCACCACCAGCAGGTCCGCGGACTCGATGGCGACCAGTTCGTTTTCAATCTCGGCCGGCAGCTCTGCGCGCGACAGCGCCGCGCCCAGCGGACGCGCGATATCGCCGAGGTTGACGATATGGCTTTGCAAAAGCAGCCGGCTATCCAGTTCCGTGAGCAGTGCCTGCACGAGCGCGAGCGTGCGCGAGGGCTGCTGCGCGCTGCCGTTGACGGCGACCACTTTCAGCGGTGTAGCCATGGGAAGAACCTCCTGTCGATATCGATGGTTTGTGGATTCACGCGCGGGGCGCATTTCGTTGCCGGCAATGCATCAGGCAAGAAGCAAGCCCGCGTGAATTGCCATGTTCTTTGCCTGTGCGCCATTCCTGGCACGGATCCGCGCCGTTCTCCCAGAGCACACTGCTGATCTGCTGTTGCTGATGCAACCGCGTGGAGATGGGGGGCGTTGCCACCGCAGCCGTCTTAGGCAAGCGCTTACAAGCCCCTCACGATAGCGCAACGGAATTGGCCGTCGAAGGATGAATTTCGTCTATATATAGACACGCGAAACGCATATAGGCATGCGAGCTTTGCATCCCCGCCAGGACCCTGCAGAGGGTGCCGAAGATTGGTGCTGCTCCAGCCCGAATGCGCAGCGGCGATGCATGAAGCGAAGGGGGCCCCGCTTGCGGGACCCCCTTCGTTCATGCCTTGCCGGACGCGTCTTCATCCAACGGCCTCAGAAATCCAGTCCACCGCCTCCGCCAGCCGCGCCCTGCGCGCCGAGCTGTCCCTCATCCTTCGGCAGTTCGACGATCGCAGCATCCGTGGTAAGGATCAGGCCTGCCACCGAAGCGGCATTCTGCAAAGCGGTGCGTGTGACCTTGGTCGGGTCAACCACACCACCTTCCACCAGGTCACCATATTCTCCCGTCGCCGCGTTGTAGCCAAAATTGCCCGTCCCTTCGGCCACGCGCGCTACCACCACGCTGGCCTCTTCGCCGGCGTTGGCAACAATCTGGCGCAACGGCTCCTCCAGTGCCCGCAGCACGATCTTGATGCCTGCCTGCTGGTCCGGGTTGATGCCCGTCAGATCCTTGATGGCCTGGCGCGCACGAATCAGCGCTACGCCGCCGCCGGCCACGATGCCCTCTTCCACCGCGGCACGCGTGGCGTGCAGCGCGTCTTCCACGCGGGCTTTCTTCTCCTTGACCTCGACTTCCGTGGCGCCGCCGACCTTGAGCACTGCCACCCCGCCGGCCAGTTTGGCCACGCGCTCCTGCAGCTTCTCGCGGTCATAGTCGGAGCTGGCCTCGTCGATCTGGGTGCGGATACGCTTGACCCGCGCCTGGATCTGCGCGGCGTCGCCGGCGCCATCGATGATGATGGTGTTCTCCTTGCCGATTTCCACGCGCCCCGCCTGGCCCAGTTGCTCCAGCGCGATCTTTTCCAGAGACAGCCCGACCTCTTCCGACACCACCTGGCCGCTGGTCAGGATCGCGATGTCTTCCAGCAGTGCCTTGCGGCGGTCGCCAAAGCCGGGGGCCTTGACCGCGGCGGCCTTCAGGATGCCGCGGATATTGTTGACCACCAGCGTGGCGAGTGCCTCGCCCTCCACGTCCTCGGCCACGATCAGCAGCGGACGTCCGGCCTTGGCCACCTGCTCCAGCACGGGCAGCAGGTCGCGGATGCTGGAGATCTTCTTGTCCACCAGCAGCAGGTAGGGTTGCTCGAGCACCGCCACCTGCTTGTCGGGGTTGTTGATGAAATACGGCGACAGGTAGCCACGGTCGAACTGCATGCCCTCCACCACTTCGAGCTCGTCTTCCAGCGACTTGCCGTCTTCCACCGTGATCACGCCTTCCTTGCCGACCCGGTCGATGGCCTGGGCGATACGCTCGCCGATGGCGCTTTCGCCGTTGGCGGAGATGGTGCCGACCTGCGCGATCTCGCGGCTGGTGGTGGTGGGCTTGCTGATGCGGCGCAGCTCTTCAATGGCCGCCGTCACCGCCTTGTCGATGCCGCGCTTCAGGTCCTGCGGATTGAGCCCGGCCGCGACGTACTTGACGCCCTCCCGCACGATGGCCTGCGCCAGTACGGTAGCGGTGGTGGTGCCGTCGCCGGCGTTATCGCTGGTGCGGGAAGCGACCTCCTTGACCAGCTGCGCGCCGATGTTCTGCAGCTTGTCCTTGAGCTCGATCTCCTTGGCCACGGAGACGCCGTCCTTGGTCACGGTAGGGCTGCCGAAGCTGCGCTCCAGCACCACGTTGCGGCCCTTGGGGCCCAGCGTCACCTTGACCGCATTGGCGAGAATATTGACGCCTTCGACCACCTTGGCGCGGGCCACGTCGCTGAACACTACATCTTTTGCTGCCATTGCTGTCTGTCCTGTCTTGATTGTCGGGTTCGTTCGGGAAACACTGGATCGATGCTGGCGGACACGCGGCGATTCAGCGCTCGACCACCGCCAGGATGTCTTCCTCGCGCAGCACCAGGAGTTCGTCGCCGTCGACCTTCACCGCCTGGCCTGCATACTTGCCGAACAGCACCCGGTCGCCCGCGCGCAGGTCCAGTGCAATGCGTTCGCCGGCTTCGTTGCGCCGGCCCGGGCCGACGGCGATCACCTCGCCCTGGTCCGGCTTTTCGGCGGCGCTGTCGGGAATGACGATGCCGGATTGCGTGCGGGTTTCGTTGTCGGACCGTTTGACGAGAACGCGGTCGTGCAGTGGGCGAAGGCTCATGCTGGCTCCAGAAGGAAAGAAGGAGAGAAGTTCGTTGGCGGCGGATGCCAGTGCCGACGGTGGCACTGCGGGCTGGCAATCAGCACTCGATGCCGGTGAGTGCTGAGTATAGAAAGCACCGCCATGCGCGGCCAACTGATCGTTTCGCATTTGCTTAGAATGCGCGCCTGACAGCGCGCCTGACGTGGCGAGCACATCGGGTTCACACCCACGCTGCCTTGCGCGACCCGCATGATTTACCCGGGTCCACGACGTCGGCATGGAGCGGGGCCGGGCACGGCCAGCCAGGCAGCCTTAAGCGTTTCTTAAGCCGTTGTGCCCTATCCTTGTCGCATCGCCAGAATCCAACGTTCCCGATGCCGACGCTCCTTGCCCTGAACCTCACGCTGTTCCAGCGCCTGAACGCCCCCGCTGGGCTGTCTGGCGCCGGCCTCTGGGTGGCCGCTTTCCTTGCCGAGGGACTGATCGCAGCCGCGCCGCTGGTGCTGGCCGCGGGCTGGCTGCGCGCGCGGCCGGGCGAGCGCCAGATGGTGATGAGCGCCCTGGCGGCCGTGGCGCTGGGCGGGCTCTGCTCGACCCTGTTCGGCCTGCTGCTGCCGATGCCGCGGCCCTTCATGGCGGGCGTCGGGCATACCTACCTGGCGCATGCCGCCGACCCCTCCTTCCCGAGCGACCACGTCACGCTGCTGGCCACGCTGGCCTTCGTCCTGCTGCGCGCGCCCGGCAGGGCCCAGCGCCTGAGCGGTACCGGCTTGCTGGTAGCCGCGGCACTAACGGGCTGGGCCCGCGTCTTCCTCGGCGTACACTTTCCACTGGACATCGTCGGCGCATTTGCGATAGCGGCATGCTGCGCGGCCGTGGCTACGTCTGCCTTCACGCGCCCGCTGCTTGCTGCTGTCACGGTGCGCGCGGAGCAGCTTTACCGGCACCTGCTGGCCTACCCCATCGCACGCGGATGGCTCAACCCATGACAACGGCTGACACGATGCCGCCCCTTGCCACCGTTGGCGCCCTGCCGTCAACGCGCGGTGCCGACGCCAGCCTGGACATCAGCGGCCTCGAAGGCGCCGGCCGCGGGCCGTTCAGCCTCACCGTCGCGCCCGGCAGTTGCGTGATCCTGTCCGGCGCGTCCGGCGCGGGCAAGAGCCTGCTATTGCGCATGATTGCCGATCTCGATCCCAATCGCGGGCAGGTCCGGCTAGGCCATACCCCGCGCGAGAGCATGAGCGGTCCGGCCTGGCGGCGCCAGGTCATGTACGTGGCGGCCGAGTCCGGCTGGTGGGGCGACGACGTGCTTGAACATATGACGGACGTGCCGGCTGCCCAGGCGCTGCTGGCGCGGCTGCGCTTGCCCGCGGACATCCTGCAGGCGCCCGTGAGCCGCCTGTCCACCGGCGAGCGCCAGCGCCTCGCGCTGATCCGCGCGCTGGTGCGCCGTCCGCGCTTCCTGCTACTGGATGAGCCAACCTCCGCGCTGGACGCCGAGACCACGCTGGCCGTCGAAGCGCTGCTGCACGACTGCAAGGCACAGGGGCTGGGGCTGCTGATCGTCTCGCACAATCCCGCGCAGGCGGCACGCCTGCAGGACCGGCACTATCGCCTCGGCGCCGCCGGGCTGGAAGCGGTGCCGGCATGAGCCCGATCCCGCTCACAGCCTATGACCTGGCGCTGGCCAGCCTGCTGGTGCTAGCCGGCGCGGGCGCCTCGCTGGTGATGTCGCTGGACGTGCACCGCAACCTGCTCTGGGCCGCCGGCCGCATGGTGGTGCAACTGCTGCTGGTCGGGCTGGTGCTGCGCACGGTGTTTGGCTTGTCGTCGCCGCTGGTGACCGCGTTGACGGTAGCGGCCATGATCGCGGCAGCCGCCCGCGAGGTGGGCAGCCGGCAGGAGCGCCGCCTGGCGGGGCCCTGGCACGCGCTGATCGGCGCCGCCGCCGTGAGCCTGCCGACGCTGCTGGTGACCGTGCTGGCGCTGACCACGGCCTTGCGCCCGACGCCCTGGTACGACGCCCGCCACGCGATCCCGCTGGCCGGCATCATCCTGGGCAATGTGATGAACGCCGCGAGCCTGGCGCTCAATGGCGCCTTTACCGCGGTCTGGCACCAGCGCGCCGCCATCGATGCACGCCTGGCGCTTGGCGACGACCGCCAGGCGGCGCTGCGCGTGATCGTGCGCCAGGCGGTGCGCAGCGGCATGCTGCCCACCATGAACACCATGGCGGCGGCCGGCATCATCACCATGCCAGGCATCATGACCGGCCAGATCCTGGCCGGGATGGACCCGATCGCCGCGGCCCGGTACCAGATCCTGCTGATGTTCCTGCTTGCCGGTGGCAGCATGCTGGGCGTGATCCTGGCCGCCACGCTGGCGGTCCGGCGCCTGACCGACCACCGCCACCGCTTGCGCCTGGACCGGCTGCAACGCCGTTGACCCCAAGGCACCCACTCATCACCAACCAAGGAATCCATGCCATGCGCCTGCTGCTGGTGGAAGACGACCCGATGATCGGCGAAAGCGTAGAGGAAGGCCTGCGGGCCGAAGGCTACGCGGTCGACTGGGTCAGGGATGGCCGCCTCGCCGATGCCGCGCTGGCCGCCAATGCGCCCGGCACCTACGACGCCGTGCTGCTCGACCTTGGCCTGCCCGGCCGCTCCGGCGAGGCGGTGCTGCGGCAACTGCGCGCCCGCGGGCTGGCGCTGCCGGTGCTGATCCTGACCGCGCGCGACGCCACCGCCGACCGCGTGCGCGGCCTGGATGCCGGCGCCGACGATTACATGGTCAAGCCGTTCGACCTCGACGAGCTGTTCGCGCGCATCCGGGCCTTGCTGCGCCGTAGTGCCGGGCGCGTCAGCACCGAGCTGGCGCATGGCCCGGTGCGCCTGGACCCCGCCACGCGCGAGGTGCGCTGCGACGGCGAGATCGTGGCGCTGTCGATGCGCGAGTTCATGGTGCTGCAGGCCTTGATGGAGCAGCCGGGCCACGTTGTGACCCACGAGCGCCTGCGCGAGGCGGTCTACAACATGAATGAGGAAATCAGCAGCAATACAGTGGAAGTCCATATCCATGCGCTGCGCAAGAAGCTTGGCGCCGACTTTATCCGCAATGTGCGCGGTGTCGGCTACAAGCTGGGCGGCCCGGCATGAGAACGATCCGCGCCCAGTTGCTGGCTGGCCTGCTCGGGGCCATGCTCGCATGCGCCCTGGTGGCAGGCGCGGCCGCCTATTTCAAGGTGCGCCGCGAAGCCAACGAGGTCTTCGATGCGCAACTGCAGCAAGCGGCACGCATGTTGCCGACACATCTGGAGCGCGACGCCACGCCGCCGCTGAACGGCAGCGAACTTGACGAGGAGATCGTGGTGCAGGCCTGGGATGTGCAGGGCCGCCAGATCTACGCCTCGCACCCGGTCACGCTGCCGCGCGCGGACCTGCCGGGATTTCATGACCTGCAGGCGCACGGCAGCGAATGGCGCATCTACGGCGTGCTCGCCGGGGACCGCTATGTGCAGGCCGCACAATCGGTGGTGTTTCGCCGCAAGCTGGCGGCCTCGCTGTCGCTTGGCGCGCTGCTGCCCATCCTGGCGCTGGTGCCAGTGCTTGGCTTGCTGATCCACCTGGTGGTCAGGCGCTCGCTGCGCCCGGTCGAGGAGATCGCGCGCGCGGTCGGCAGCCGCTCGGCAAACACCCTGGCGCCGCTGGACGCGCACGGCTGGCCGCCGGAACTGGTGCCGGTGGTGGAAGCCCTCAATGCCCTGCTGGCCCGCCTGCAGCAATCCATGGACACCCAGCGCGCCTTTGTCGCCGACGCCGCGCACGAACTGCGCACGCCGCTCACCGCGCTCAAGCTGCAACTGCAGCTGGCCCTGCGCGCCGACAGCGAAGACAAGCAGAAACTGGCGCTCGCCAAGCTGGGCGAGCGCCTGGACCGCACCACCCACCTGGTGGCGCAGTTGCTGACGCTGGCACGCAGCGAAGACGGCGCCCCTGCCACCCAGGCCCCGCTCGCCGACGTGCGCTTGCGCGATGTGGCGGTGCAGGTGGTGCGCGAGCTGCTGCCTATGGCCGAAGCCAAGGATGTGGACCTCGGCCTGGACGCGAGCGCGCCCGAATGCCGGGTGCGCGGCGTGGGCGGCGATCTCTTCATCCTGCTGCGCAACCTCGCCGACAACGCGATCCGCTACACCAGCCCGGGCGGCCGGGTCGACCTGCGCATCGAATGGCGCAACGGCGCGCCCATGCTGGGCGTGAGCGACAGCGGCCCGGGCATCGCGCCGGCCGAGCGCGACAATGTGTTCCGCCGCTTTCATCGCGGCGACGCCAGCGACGCGCATGGCAGCGGACTGGGCCTGGCGATCGTGCAGAGCATTGCCGCGCGCCATGGCGCCACGGTGTTGCTGGAGGACGGCCCGGCGGGCCGCGGGCTCACGGTGGCCGTGGTATTCCCGGCGCAAAGCGGTGCGTGAAAGGCAACGCCGGTCGTGCATGGCTAGACTTCATTCTTATCCGGAGCTCCGATGCATCCCCAATCCGACTCTCGCTCCCCTGCGTTCTTCGCCCGGCGGGTGGCCGGCCTGCCGACAGCCCTGTGGCTGCTCGCCGGCCTGCTGATCCTGCTGCTGTGGTTCGGCACGCTTGATTTGCGCCACCTGCTCAGCTCCGATGAAGGCCGCTACGCCGAGATCTCGCGCGAGATGTTCGCCAGCGGGGACTGGGTAACGATCCGCTATAACGCGCTCAAGTACTTCGAGAAGCAGCCTTTCCATATGTGGGTGACGGCGCTGTCGTATACCTTGTTCGGCGTGGGCGACTGGCAGGCCCGGCTGTGCGTGGCGCTGTCCGGCATGGTTGGCCTCATCGCGTCGATGTTTGCGGCAACGCGCTGGTACGGCATTCGCGCTGGCCTGCTGACCGGCCTGGTGCTGGTGGCCGCGCCGATGTGGAGCGTGGCCTCGCACTTCAACTCGCTGGACATGACGCTGTCCGGCGCCATGGCCTGCGTGCTGGCCTTCATGCTGGTGGCACAGCATCCCGACGCAACGCCTGCGGCCCGCCGCTACTGGATGTGGGCCTGCTGGGTGGCCATGGGCGTGGCGATCCTGAGCAAGGGACTGGTAGGCATCGCCCTGCCCGGGCTGGTGCTGGTGATTTACACCCTGATCTCGCGCGACTTCGGCCTGTGGCGGCGCCTGCACCTGATCTCCGGCATCGGGCTGATGCTGATCGTCACGGTGCCCTGGTTCTGGCTGGTGTCGGCGCGCAACCCCGAATTCCCGAATTTCTTCTTTATCCACGAGCACTGGCAGCGCTACACCTCGACGGTGCACTCGCGCGGCGGGCCGGTCTGGTACTTCGTGCCGTTGCTGGTGGCGGGCTTCGTGCCCTGGCTGGGCCTGGCGCCGCGCATGTGGGAGGTGGTCCGCGACGATGGCGCCGCGGCGCGCGTGGCGACGGTGCGGCGCCTCCGGCCGGCGCTGTTGCTGGCTGTGTGGGCCATCGCCATCTTTATCTTCTTCAGCCTGTCCGGCTCCAAGCTGCCCGGCTACATCGTGCCGATCTTCCCGGCGCTTGGCATGCTGGCAGCCATGGCGCTGGAGCGCATCGGCGAGCGCGGCTGGCGCCAGCAGCTCAACGCCATGCTGGTGATCATGGCGATCGGGTTGCTGGCCAGCCCGGTGGTGGCCACGCTGCATTCCAACCACACCGCGACCGCCGACTACCGCCGCTACGCGGTCTGGGTGACCGCCGCGTTTGTGGTGATGCTGGCGGGCACGTGGCTGGCGCGCCGGCTGCTGCGCACCCACGGCCTGATGCCGAGCATCGTGGTCTACACGCTAGCGCTGTTCACGGGTTTTACCGGCGCGCTGCTCGGGCACGAATCGATCGGCGGCCCGGCCTCGGGCGCCAGCCTGGTGCCGGCCATCCGGGCGGTGCTCAAGGACGACATGCCGATCTACGGCGTGCGCACGCTGGACCACACCCTGCCGTACTACCTGCGCCACACCACCGTGATGGTGGAACACCCCGACGAACTGGAGTTCGGCACCCAGCAGGAGCCGCAGAAATGGCTGCCCACGCTCGACAGCTTTATCGCCCGCTGGCGCGAGGGGCCACCGGCGCTGGCGATCATGTCCGCCGATACCTACCGCGAGCTGACCACGCGCCAGGTGCCCATGCACCTGGTTGCGCAAGACCAGCGGCGCATCGTGGTAGCCAATTTTCCGGTGCCGCCTTCGCCTGGCCGCTAAGCGCGGCCGGGGCAAATCCAGCACGCCGCAGCATCTAGCTCTTCATGGGTGGCCGACGAAAAACGGTAACGATTGTCATTTGCTATCCGCACCCACCCCTCCCCTTGTTCCACGCGCCGTCTCACGTAAGGTGCCTCCTGTTCCTTGCCGGTGCATCCCCCGCCCGGCGCTACGATTTATCCCGGCCGGTACTGCCGGGACCGGCTACACCAGTGACTTCCCGCATCGATTCCAGGCAAGAAATCGACCTGACATATACCCTGTTTTCGAATTACTTAATCAACGATTCCAATCAAATATGACGGCACGTTCAATAGCACATTTAAGCTGTCAATTTAATAGATCGCCTTACCCCACCAAAGCATGGGACACCACTCCTTGACAGCCCCCATCGCTCTTTTTCCGGACGCATACCGATCTGATTCCGTGCACCCTCACGGCCCCTTTCTTCCATCCACCCTTAAAATTCAAACAACAATCATTATCAATACATGCAATATTTCTCGCAGCAATTTGTCAATAACTGCAGATAATTGGGGCGAGAACCTTACGTTTTCATTTCAATGCCCTCCATAATTTTCCTGATCAGGCAGAGTGCCTTTCTTTCCAGTACCGTATGATTGAGCCTCATCGGAATCGACGTGCGCGGACCACGGTGAATGAATCGGGAGTAGCCCATGCAAATGATGTCTTCCCAGTTCAGTGGCTTCCGGTACGAGGAGCCTGCAGCTCCCGTCATCTGCCTGCGCGACGTCGCCCGCCCGTGTCTTCGTAAGCGGGCCACTGGCAATGCACCCGAAACGCAGGGCCAGGCCAGCGTCGCTGCCAAGGGCTTCTCCAGATGAATTGGGGCGTGCTTGCCTACACCGTGCTGGCGTGCCTGGTGACCGGGTATGCCGCTACTGCGGCCTGGGCAGCATGGCGGCCACCGGCTGCCAGCCACGATCCGGAAAGCACCGGCCTGCGCCCGGTGAGCGTACTGAAGCCGTTGTGCGGCGCCGACCCCCGGCTCTATGACAACCTCGCCGGCCTGTGCCGGCAACAGCATCCGGCGTTCCAGTTGGTGTTCGGTGTGCGCGCGGCAGACGACGCGGCCATCGCCGTGGTGGAACGCCTGCAAGCGGAATTCCCGGATTGCGATATCGTCCTGGTGATCGATCCTCGCGTGCACGGTAGCAATCTCAAGGTCAGCAACCTGATCAACCTGCTGCCGCAGGCACGCTATACATGGCTGGTCGCGGCCGACAGTGACATCGCGGTGCAACCGGATTACCTGGCCCGCGTCACAGCGCCGCTGTCCGATGCCACGGTTGGCGTGGTGACTTGCTTGTACCGGGGCCGACCGGCGAGCGGATTGTGGTCCTTGCTCGGCGCACAATTCATCGACGACTGGTTTGCGCCATCGGTACGTGTAGCCCATGGCTTTGGCTCGAGCCGCTTCTCATTTGGCGCCACCATCGCGCTGCGGCGCGACGTGCTCGATGCCATCGGCGGTTTCTCCGCACTCTCCAACCGGCTTGCAGACGACTTCTGGCTGGGCGAACTGACCCGCCACCAAGGCTTGCGCACGGTACTGTCGGACGTCATCGTCCTTACGGATGTCACTGAAACGCGGCTGGCTGCGCTGTGGGCGCACGAGGTTCGCTGGCTGCGCACCATCCGCTCGCTCAATCCGGCAGGCTTTGCCTTCACCTTCATCACCTTTACGTGGCCCATGCTGGCACTCGCCTGCTGGCTGGCACCCACGCCCATCGTGCTTGGCGTGTCGCTGGCCGGCATAATGGCGCGCTGCATGCTGGCCGGTGGTGCCGGCGCGGCCATGCGGGCACCGCTGCGCGATACGCTGCTGCTGGCCGGATGGGCTACCGCCATGTTTGGCCAGCACGTGCGCTGGCGCGACCAGGTGCTGTCGGTACACGACCACGCCTCGTCGGCCGATGCCCGTCCGACTGCATCGCCGGTGGCACCGCCCGGCGCGGAGCCGCCGCCGGTCACCAGCACGCATGCCCAGCCTGGCATTGCAGCTGGCTTCGCCGGGCTCCCCCGATCCATGCAGACCGAGGGGACACAGATTTCCGATCACGACGGCTCGTCGCCACTGCCTGCTAACGGCATGATTTCCTAGATAAACGCCATGAAAACCCTCTTCCTCCAGATGCCTTCCTTCGATGGCTTTGACGGCGGCGCTTAGGGCAACAGGGCCGTCACGGGCTTCGGTACATACGTCGCCACAAAGGTCAAACATGAAACGTGCTGCACTGCTTGCCACGCCGTTCGCCTTGTTGCTGCCCGTTGTGCTGGCATCGTCCGCAGACATGGCGCACACCGCCCACGCCAGCCATGCGGGACTCTCGCTGTTCTGCGCTGCCGCCGCGGTCTTTGGCATTGTCTATATGGCGTCGGCGGGTGTCCTCATCCGGCGGTTCCTCGCTCGCGCACCCGCAGAGCCCGATAGCTTCCCGCCGGTTACCATCATCAAGCCGCTGCGTGGCCAAGAGCGGATGCTGCTCGATAACCTGGCGAGCTTCTGCAGGCAGGACTACGCGGGCCCCGTGCAGTTCCTGTTCGGCGTGCAGGACCCAGGCGATCCCGCGCTGGAAATTCTGAAGCAGCTTCGGCTTCTGCACCCAGAAGCCCACATCACGGTGGTAAGCGATTCCCGCTTGTCCGGCCCCAACCGCAAGATGAGCAATATCCTCAATATGCTGCCGCAGGTGCAGCACGACGTGCTGGTGTTCGCAGATAGCGATGTTGGCGTCGACCCTGGCTACCTTCGCCATGTCGTCGGCGAACTGCAAAAACCGGACGTTGGGCTCGTGACCTGTCTCTACCGGGGGCGGCCTGCCCCTGGCATCTGGCCTCGGCTATCGGCGATGGCCACCAACTATCAGTTTGTTCCCGGTGTGGTGACCGGCCTCGCGCTCGGGCTCGCGCGCCCCTGCTTTGGCCAAACCATCGCAACGCGCCGGGCGACCGTGGAGAGGATCGGTGGCTTCTTGCAATTCGCGCATCACCTGGCCGAAGATCACGCCATCGGCAAGGCCGTGCGGGAGGCAGGTGAGAAAGTCGCGATCCCGCCATTTTTCGTCACGCATGCTTGTGTCGAAGCCGACGCAACCGAACTGCTGGCACACGAGCTGCGCTGGAGCCGAACGATTCGGACCATCGACCCGGTTGGACATCTGGGCTCCGTGCTGACCTATCCTCTGATCTTTTCCGCGCTCGCCACTCTCGCATCCGGCGGCGCGGCCTGGTCATTGGCGCTGGTACTGACAGCGGTATTGGCAAGGCTGCTGCTCAAGTGGCAAATCGACCATGCCATGTGCCAGCCATACCGCGACGCCTGGCTGCTACCGATCTGGGACCTTTTATCATTCGGCATCTTTGCTGCCAGCTTTTTCTCCAGACGCGTGGTGTGGCGTGGACTCAGTTTCGAGGTCAGTGGCAATGGCCTGCTACACCCGATCAAGAAGGACTGATTCGCGATGCCGGTGCCCTGTCCGGAACGAACAGCTGTGTCCCGCCAGGCGGCGGCATCCGATTTCGATCCTCCTGTCGTCATTGACGCTATTCATCCTAGGAGCGGCAATCGCATCATGAAGTATCTCGGTTCCATAGCGGCCTTTGTCGGCCTGGTGGCTGCGCTCTGGCTCGTCTGGCACGAAGACCCCGGCCAGGTGTTCTCCTTGATGCGCGCCGCGGGGGGCGGACTTGTTATCGCCGGGCTTGCGCATTGGCTTCCCATGCTGTTCAACGCGTGCGACTGGCAGACACTGATTCCAGAAACGAAACGGCCCGGGATTGGCTCGATGCTGCGCCTGGTCTGGATCCGGGAGTCGGTGAACGGCTTGCTGCCTGTCGCCCGCGTAGGGGGCGAGATCGTCTCGTTCCGGCTGATGCGGCACTGGGGACTGCGCGCGTCGACGGCATCGGCCAGCCTGATCGTCGATATGCAACTGACCTTGATCAGCCAGCTGATTTTTACGATGGTGGGAATCGGCTTCCTGCTCTCGGCACACTCGGACTCGAAGGCACTCCAGCTCGCCGGCAGTCTCGTCTGGGGTGTAGTCGCGCTCTTGCCGCTGCTGGCGTTGTTCGCATTGGTGCAGCACGCTAGCCCATTCGAACGGGCCAGTCGTGCTCTCAGCCGGTTGACCAGCGGCAAATTTGCCGCGCTGACTGGCCAGTCGGCCAGGATCGATCAATCGATCAAGCTTGTCTGGCGCCGCCGGGCCGTCATCATTCGCTACCTGTTCTTCTGGCAGCCGCTGCAGTACATGGCGACTGCGCTGGAGCTATGGCTAGCACTGTATTTCCTTGGGGAACCGGTGAACATGATGGATGCCCTGGTGCTCGAAGCCCTGGTTCAGGCACTCAGCAGCGCGGCTTTTTTCGTGCCTGCGGCACTGGGAGTCCAGGAGGGTGGCTTTGTCCTGATCGGGACCGCGCTGGGTCTTGAGCCCACGACCTGCATTGCGCTGGCCGGTGCCCGTCGCATCCGGGACTTGATGATTTACCTGCCCGGGCTGCTTGCCTGGCAAATCTCGGAATCGCGCAGCCGCATCGGCCGGCTTCGCTCCTGACTCGATCTGCAGCGATGCGGAATATGCACCAACTCATGAAAAAGACGCGCCGCGCGCGCCTGAAATCCCGGCAGGGTGACCGCGAGCCACTAACTGGGCTGCCCGGAACGCGCGCCAAGTCCCACTCGTGCGCCGCCCTTTGCTTGTGTTCCGCGTTGCTCGGTTTGCTCAGCGCACCGGCCTCGGCGGTGCTACCGGATGAAATCCAGGTGTACACCGGCGATATCAACGCGCCGGGAGAGTTCGGACTCGAACTGCATCTGAACACCACGCCAAGCGGCCATTCGCGGCCATCTTATCCCGGGGAAGTCACCACGCCGCACGGCTGGCGCGCGACCGCCGAGTTCTCCTATGGCCTCGCGCCTGCCTGGGAACTTGGGCTTTACATCCCCACCATGCTGTCGCGAGACAACAGCTATTACGTGACCGGTCCAAAGCTTCGCGTGAAGTGGATGCCAATCCGCACTGTCGATGGCGCTGGATACTTCGCTGGCGCCAACGTTGAACTCGCGCGCGTCGGACAGAAATTCGAGAGCGCAACCAAGACCCTGGAGCTGCGTCCAATCATTGGTTATCAGGACAGTAATTGGCTCTTTGCCTTTAACCCCGTGTTGGGATGGGATCTTGCTGGCCCGGACAAAAGCGCTGTCCCCAGCGCAACCCCTAGCTTCAAGGTGGCCCGAACAGTATTGCCAGGGTTGCGCGCGGGCGCCGAATACTACACGGATCTGGGCCGCGTCAATCATCCAGCCACGGGGCCTTGGCAGGCGCAGATCATCTATCTTGCTTTCGATGTGAGTCGCGGCCCCCTGGTCTTCAATTTCGGCATAGGCCGCGGGCTATCCCAGGCAGCTGACCGCTGGACACTGAAATGGATCTTCGAAATACCGTTCTCCTGAGCCGCCAGCCTGGGAGAGAACCGCGCCAGGATAGGCGCCAGGAGGTTCTTGAGTCTGGCGCCTTCACGCGCAAATCGGTCATCGACCTATGACCGTCGGGTCCGATTCCTTTGCCCACCCAACAATCACAAACAAGATACGACTGAACCTGAATCCGAATCTGAATCACTTGGATTGCAGATAGGTTGCAACGGCGTTGGCTTGATCGTTGTTCAGATTGTGTGCCACCGCACTCATGACCGGTGCATTGCCGCGCGACTTGTCCCTGAAAGCCTCGATCTGACGTAGCAGATAGGATTTATGCTGCCCGGCAAGTCGCGGGAATTGCGCAGCCCCCTGCCCCTGCGCGCCATGACAGGACGCGCAGGCTGGCACCCCGTCATCGGGAGCGCCATGCTCGAAAATGGTCTGCCCCTTGGACATCAGTGCCGTGTCTCCGGCCGCACCGGGTGCCGCCGTTTGACCTGCATAGTATTCGGCCAGCGATCGGATGGTTGCGTCGTCAAGTTGTGACGCGATACCCCACATGAATGAACGCGCCTCCGATTCGCCACGCGCATGCTCCCGGAAACCTTTGAGCTGCGTCTCCAGGTATTCAGGTGTCTGAGCGTCAAGCCGGGGGAACATTGGCGATTCGCTTCGCCCGTGAATGCCATGGCAAGTTGCGCATAGCTGGGCGGCGAGCTTGGCGCCATCCTCGCCATAAGCCCGCATGATCGCCATGCTCATGCCTGCAAAGGTAAGCAGCGCGAACAACGGTACACGGATGGTCAGCGTCATTTTCATAGTCGTACCAGGCCCGGAAAATCTCCAGCGGCAGATGTTGCCGGTGGCTCGTTCAGAACAGAAACCAGCCGAGCAGATATAGCGTGTTGTTATCGCCGGCATTCCTGCCGTTACCGTCGTAGTTGGAGCGTGCGCCATTGAATTTAAGGAACCACGTGTACTGCACCGCAAACTTGACTTGCGGGTGAGGCAGATAGTTGAGCTCGAAGATCAGCCCGCGCGAGTCGGGATATCCATTGGCGCTGCCTATGACCGGCGCCGGAGTGTACAAGCCCGTATCCGCGTTTCCGGTGGTCGAGAAATAGGCCAGCGTGCCACCATACTTGCGCTGGTAGATATAGGACGCCTTGGCCTTGAAGGTCGTAAGGTGGTCGGTCGGGTTCGCCGGTGTGGGGCCAGCGCCTATGCCGCCGTTGGGAAAGCTCGCGCGCCAGTCCTGTTTCTCGTAGATCCAGGCTGCCTGGGCAGTAAAGGCATGGGGTAGCGTGAGGTACTGGTACTGCGCGTCCAACGCATAGTCGCTGAAGCGGTCCGTGGGCGTGCCGGGCAAGGTGTTGTCCGGATACCGGCTGGCTATCAGGCCAAAGGTGCCCGCCATGATGGAGTGCGGGCCCCACTCCCGGTTGTACGCCACGCGCCAATATGGGTTCGCGCCACTCAAGCGTGCCACGCCCCCGGGTGTGTTGCTATCTTGTCCGGTCCGGAACACCGAGAATGCCTGGTCAGCTGTCCGATAGAGGCCAAACTCGATATAGAGGCTGCGCTGCCAGAAGAGGTACGCGGACGCGCCCGCCACTTGTTGCGCCAACCCGCCATCGATGAGCGTGCTCGCCATTGGCGTTAGCGAAACACTGCTCGACGCGTAGGGATAACCGAAGGCTGGCGTGCTGTTCCACACGTCGGAGACCGTCGGGTTATTGTTGACGGTCATGCCGTAGATGAAGTCGACATCGTTATCTGTCAAGTGCCACGCGGCGCGGATGTCTGTGTTGTCGAGCGCGGCATGATGGGCGATGCCATCGTAGGTCCATTGCGCAAAGGCGCCCACATGGTCAACGATGCGGCCGGCATAAAAGAGGCTCGCCTGCTGCAGCGTAGTGTCGCCATCGCGCAGGAAGTCGTAATTGGCCCGGTCAAGGGTCCTGGTATGTGTTTTTGATACCTGCACCATTGCCGAGACCGGAATGGTGGTGTTGTTCGTCAAGGTGTAGCCAGTCAACTTGAAGAAGCGGCCGAACGGGGTCAGTTCGGGAAAATTCACATGGCAGGCCATGCAGGCCATGCCCGTCTGGCGGGCAAAGGCGGGAACCGCCTCCGCCTGCCTCGGCAGCAGAGCGACCACGCAGGCAAGCGTCAATAGCGCCTCTACCGCGTACCTTGTGTGAGCTCTCATCATGTCCCCCCGCCTTCCCCTCGGATTCCGCTCTTAGGCTGGCACTTTTTCCCAGCCTAGAAAATCAAGTAACCTTTGAACAGGAACTTCGACGCAAAAGCTTGCGCTGCGTCAAGTTGAGCGGATGCGGGCGGCCAGCCGCTACTTCGGCGTTCCCCTTTGCCGCCGTCCAGGCGATTCTGCCAACCCCCTTGATGAGGAAATATGCCCAGGCGACATAAGGAACAGCATCGTGTTGAGGCCATTGGGTGGCTGCGTGCCGCGGTGCTCGGCGCCAATGACGGCATCGTATCGACCGCAAGTCTCGTTATCGGCGTGGCATCGGCACACACCGCTCACGAGAATATCGTGCTCACGGCCGTAGCAGGTCTGGTCGCAGGGGCCATGTCGATGGCAACAGGGGAATACGTATCAGTTTCATCTCAGGCGGATACCGAAGCGGCGGCCTTATCCGAGGAGCAGGCTGAACTCGACGCCGATTTTCCACGCGAGCAGCAAGAACTGACCGCAATCTATATGCATCGTGGCCTGGATCTTTCGCTTGCCAAGCAGGTTGCCGAAAAGCTGATGGCGCACGACGCGCTTGGCACGCATGCACGCGATGAACTGGGGCTTTCGATTGCGACCTCTGCCCGGCCTTTGCAAGCCGCGCTGGCTTCCGCCTGCAGTTTCTCGGTCGGCGCTGCCCTGCCGGCTACCGTCGCAGCGCTTGCCCCTGAATCAGCAGTGATCCCGTGCATAGTCATCTCGGCGTTGATATCGCTGGCTGCCCTGGGCGGCCTGGCCGCAAAAACCGGCGGTGCCAAAGTCGGCCCGGGTGTTATCCGCGTGGTCTCCTGGAGTGCCTTGGCCATGGCTGTGTCATCAGGCATCGGCCTGTTGTTTGGCAACATAGGCTGAGACGCCATAGCCCGCTGGCGCGCAGCTCGAGGCGCCGCCTGAAAGGCTCCCGCTCAAGCTCGCGCAAGCCGACTGCGCAGCGTCGTGACGATGTGGGTCGACGAACGCGTACTCAAAGCGGCTACCACCGGGCCTCGCGCGTCGATCACTGCATGTACCGACTCGAGACGTTTACCGTCGATCGCCTCCGGGCTCGCCACTTCAGTTCCCAGGCAACCGAAGGCCGGTCCGTGCGGGAGTGCTCAACCGCGCGTCCGCTGCCTGTCCGCCGTGCGTCCGCATCACTTGGTGCTTACTACTGTTCGCACACCGGGCGCCGCAATGAGGAATGTACATTGCACAGTTTCGTTCTTTACACTAGGCTCAATCGAATTGAGGAGCTTACACTCTTCGCTTGGAAGCGAGATCGATCAGCGTGCACTCAACCCGATGGATGCCTCGCTTTATCCTTGCCCTGAGTTACGTGATGGCTTCGCTCTCAGGTTTCTATGCATCGCAAAGCGAGGCACAGGACACCGTGGATGCCGATCAGGTCAAACGAGGCCAATACCTGGCAACGGCAGGCGACTGTGTGGCCTGCCACAGTGCCCCTACCGGGAAGCCCTATGCAGGTGGGCTGTCGCTTCCAACGCCCCTGGGTGCCATAGTTTCGACGAATATCACTCCATCGAAAACCCACGGCATCGGCAACTATACGCTTGCACAGTTTACCGACGCGTTGCGCAAAGGCGTGCGTGCAGACGGGCAACGTCTGTATCCGGCCATGCCATACACGTCCTATGCGCTGGTGACCGATGAAGATGCGGCAGCGCTCTATGCCTATTTCATGCATGGCGTAGCGCCTGTAGATGCCGCGCCCAACGCCACTGCCCTGCCCTTCCCCTTCAATATCCGTATGTCGATGGCGGCCTGGAATCTGCTATTCCTCGACGACAAGCCATTCCGCACCGACCCGGGCAAGAGCGCTGAGTGGAACCGCGGCGCCTACCTGAGCCGCGGGCTGGCGCACTGCAGCGCCTGCCATACCCCACGTAATGTCATGATGGCCGAAGATAGCGCTCGTGAGTTCGGTGGCGGGGATGTGGGGACATGGTATGCACCGAATATCACTTCGGATGCGATCAGCGGCATCGGGAGTTGGAACGAGCAGGAGATTGCCGCCTATCTGCGCAACGGTGATGCCGTGAATAAATCACAGGCCGCCGGGCCAATGGCCGAAGCCATTGATCACAGCCTGAGACATCTGAACGACGCCGACCTGCATGCTATTGCGATCTATCTGAAGAGCGTGCCCCCGATTCACGATGTCGCGGATACCCGTGCAGCCTCTGCATGGGGTGCCAAGGCGGACGATCTGATCAGTATTCGCGGGGTTGCCTTGCCCACTGACCTGAACCGGATGAGCGGCCCCCAACTCTATGATGCCCATTGCGCGACTTGCCACCAGGCACACGCGGAGGGAAGTTTTGACGGAGGGTTGCCCTCATTGTTTCACAATGCGGCGCTTGGCAGGTCCAAGGCCAACAACCTGGTCATGGTGATACTGGACGGCGTTCAGCGCCAGGTCGATCCGCCTGAACTGCGGATGCCCGGATTCGCCCATTCACTCACCGACCAGCAGATCGCGACGCTGGCGTCCTACCTGACGCAACGCTACGGTAATCCCAAGGTGATCGTCACGGCCGATGAAGTCAAATCGCTGCGGCAGGGCGGAGCGCCGTCGAATCTTGTCGCCCTCGCCCGTGCCGGCATGGCGGTAGGTCTGCTTGTGGTCATTGGCCTGGTATTTTTCGTCGTCCGACGCAAGCGCAGAAGGTCAACCTAAGCGGATGCAGGGCCGGCATGACGGCTGTGGGGCGAACCGTCAACCTGAAACTGGCATATTTGCGGAGCCACCTGGAGAGATGATGAAGCCATCCCATTTTCTCAAGGCTACAGCTATCCCGTTGCTCTGGCTTGCTGGCGCGTCGGCCAGCGCGCAAAGCAGCGTCACGCTGTACGGCATCGTGGACGATGCGCTTGTCTATGCGAACAATCAGCAAGGCCACTCCAATTTCTATACCCGAAGCGGCAATGTCTCGGCTTCGCGTTTCGGCCTGCGCGGTAGCGAACCCCTCGGCGGGACAACCTCAGCCATCTTCGATCTGCAGGAGGGTTTTGATATCGACTCGGGCAAGGAATCCAGTTCCGGCCTGATATTTAACCGGCAGGCCTTTGTCGGCCTGCAGGACACACGTGCCGGGACGCTGACATTAGGTCGCCAGTACTCAGCCTATTACCAAATACTCGGCGGGATCGGGCCCGTTGGGTATCTGACCGGCGCGACGGGCGCACACCCTGGCGATCTCGACGCCCTGGATACCACGGTCCGCCTCAACAATTCTGTCCAGTACGTCACCCCGCTACTTTCCGGCTTTAGCGCGGCCGTGCAATACGCCTTTGGGGAGATACCTGGAACCTTGCAGCGCGGCAGTTCCTTTAGCTCGGGCATCAAATACGCAAATGGGCCGTTTACCATCGGTGCAGCCTATCTGCGTTTGTACAACACCGGAAACGTGCGGGCGCTCGATCCCAATGCGAGTGGCAGCTATGGTTCCTCATCGGTCACTACCGGCTTTGTGTCCGCGCATGATGTCCAGCACGTTGGCGCGGCGGCTACGTACAAGCTGGGGCTGGCGCTCCTTGGACTTAATTACACCAACGTGCGGTTCAAGCCAGGCAATAGTTCGCTATTTACCGACACCGCTGTATTCAACACTTACGGCGCCATCGCCCACTTCGATATCGCCCCGCAGTTCGACGCCGCCGTCGGCTATAGCTACACGCGCGCCAGTACCTCAAACGGCATTTCCGATAGCGCCCGCTATCACCAAGTGTCGCTCAAGGAGTCCTATCACTTCTCGAAGCGCACTGCGCTATACGCGCTGCAGGCCTACCAGCACGCAAGCGGGCAGACGCTCGGTGCTGCCGGCGGTGCGCAAATCGTCAATGCAACGGCGACCGTGGGCGATTCGCAAAATAGTACGCCGGCTTCTGGCAGCAATCAGTTTGTTGGCATGTTTGGCATCGTGCATAATTTTTGAGCAAACCGGGCGTCAACCGCTTCCGCAGGAGGCGACGGCATTTCTTTCCTGGACGGGTATCGCTATGGAATCTCGCGAACAAATAACGACGAAGGACGCTGAGCCAAATCGCGCCCGCCGGGCGTTGCTGGCCGGCTTGCTCTCCACCTATACAGCCTCGCTGATTCCCTGGGCGCTGGCCCAGCCCGTAGCCAATGGCGATCAGGGTGCGTTTCTCGCGCTCTCCGCCATCATAGCGGGGCGACAGACACTTGACGGCGCACTGGCAAAGCGCCTGTATCAGGCGCTGACCGACGACGATGCCAAATTCCCCGCGGAGGCCCGCCAGTTGCTGGCCCTCATCGACGAGCGCAAGATCGACCCACTTCAATTACAGCAGGTGCTCGACAGTGAGCAGTCGCCGCTGGCCACCTTACCGCGCAAGATTGCGACGGCGTGGTTCATGGGCATGGTTGGCAGTGGCGACAACGTGCGGACTATCGCCTATGAAAACGCACTCAATGCCGTCATCGTCTCGGATGTCTTGAAACCCCCGACCTACTGTTTTGGCGTCTATGGCAGCTGGGCAGCGAAGCCGAACGCAGGAGCGAAGAATGGCTGACCAGTCATCTGCTGATTTTGTCGTCATTGGATCGGGAATCATCGGTTCGCTGACCGCGCGAAAACTGGTCACGAGTGGCGCCTCCGTACTGATCCTGGAGGCGGGGCCGCGTATCACTCGCGCCGAAATCGTTGCACGATTCCGGAACTCCACGCGCAGGAGCGACTGGCTGTCGCCCTATCCGCCCGCCCCATGGGCACCACACCCGATCTACCAGCCTAAGGACAATGGGCATCTGATTCAAGCCGGACCCTACCCATATCCCGCTGAATACATGCGGATCTACGGTGGCAGCACCTGGCACTGGGCGGCACAAGCCTGGCGCAACGTACCGAACGACTTCCGGATACAGAGTTTGTATGGCGTCGGAGTCGACTGGCCTATCACCTATGGAGAGCTCGAGCCGTTCTACCAGGAAGCGGAAGAAATCATGGGCGTGTCGGGAGCGCCCAATACCGGCTCGCCACGCACCAAACCGTTTCCGATGGAGCCAGTAGCGGAAGCATGGGCCATGCGCCGGATTCGGGAGCGGCTCGCCCCCGCCTATGAAGTGGTCAGCAACACCACAGCGCGCAACAGCCGAACCTACGACGGCAGACCGCCGTGTTGCGGCAATAACAGTTGCCAGCCGATCTGCCCGATCGACGCGCAATACAATGGCGGCGTCGCCGCAGCCTCGGCGGAGGCTGCTGGCGTCACCATCCTGACAAGTGCAAACGTCTACAAGCTGGAGCACGACGACAAAGGGCGAATCACCGCAGCCCTGTACTATGATCCGGACAAGCGATCTCATCGTGTCACCGGCAAGATCTTTGTCGTCGCGGCCAACGGGATCGAAAGCCCAAGGCTGCTCTTGCTCTCGGCGAGCGACAAGTTCCCCAAGGGCCTGGCGAACAGCAGCGACATGGTCGGCAGGAACCTGATGGATCACCCGAGCACCTCGCTCACATTCGACGCCGATGAAGACCTGTGGCTGGGACGGGGACCACAGAGCCCCACCTCCATCAACACCCTGCGCGATGGCGCCTTCCGTTCCGAGCACGCCCCATACCGGCTGGACTTCACGAATATCTCCCGCATCGATGGCACCACGAGAGCATTGATCAGCGCGGGAGTCTATGGCGTGGAATTCGAACAGCGTTTGCGCTACAGCGCGGCACGGGAGATGAGCCTGAAGAACGTCCTGGAAGTGCTTCCGCACCCGGAAAATCGGATTACCCTGAGCGACCAGAAAGATGCCATGGGTATCCCGAAACCCCAGGCTCACTATTCCATCGACGACTACACACGCCGGGGAGCCGAACGTTCAAAAGATGATTTCAAGCGGGTTGCAGAACTGATGGGGGGCACAAATCTGCGCCAAAGCAAGGACGGTGATTTCGCCAATAACCAGCACATCTGCGGCACGCTGAGCATGGGTAACGACCCCGCAAAGTTCGTTTGCGACCAATGGGGGCGCACGTACGACCATGAAAACCTGTTCCTCGCGAGCACCGGGGTGTTACCGACCGCAGGTACCTGTAACTCGACGGAGAACGGCCTCGCCGTGGCCTTGCGGACAGCCCAACACATTCTGTCGGAACAGGCAGGCCGGCCAACACCAAATGGAGATCAATCAAAGCCCTCTGGGTGAAGTGACTGTTGCACACGGCAGTGAGCCGCACCCTGGTCATGGCGTACCAGTTCGGCACCAACATGCGCTTCTTCTGTGAATTGATTCAAAAATCACTCACGCTGATTCTCCTACCGCCATGACGCGTAGCAAGCCGCTGCTGAGCATGCATCCGGAGCTCTCCTCTGTGCGTGTCTATCTGATCGGGCTGGCGCTCGGCTGCGCGACCGGCGTCGACTTTTGGGCATCGGCGATGATGGGGGTCGCGGGCACCCACATTCGCGGTGGGGTACATGCCTCGCCAGAAGATTTCCTCTGGAGCATGACTTCCTATGCCGCGGCTGCGGTAGTCGCCAACCTGATGCTGCGCCGCCTGGCCCGCGACATTAGTTATCGTGGTTTCACACTTGCGGGCCTGGCAATAGCCGGCTTCGGCGCGGTGTTGTGCGCACTCTCTCGAAATTCGCTGGAATTGAGCCTAGCGCGTGCCGTCCAGGGGTTCGGGGCGGGGGGCCTGTTTGCCGCTTCGCGCATCATCATTCAGATCGCTGCGGCGCGCGAGGAGCGGCGCCCGCTCTTTATCGGCTTCAGTATTGGCTCCATGGGCCTGGTCGCCCTGGCTCCATGGATTACGGCAAAACTCGTAGAAAGTGCGGACTGGCAGATGGTCTTTGTTCTGCAGGGGGGGATCGCGTTGCTGACGCTGATCTTTGTGCTGGCGACCTATCCGAAGCGGCTTACCGCCACACGTGCGCCATGGGAGGTCGATGTCCAGGACATGGACTGGGTGACGGTCGTCCTGCTCGGCGCCGGTGCGCTAGTTCTGCTGCACGGACTGGGCGACCTGCGCTTCTATGAACTGACCAGCTCGCCCTCGGTTGCCCTGACCCCGATTGTCGGCCTGATCTTCTTCGCAGCTGCCTTCGCTCACTTGCACGGGCATCCCGACCCCTGGCTTGACCCCAAGCTGCTGCTAGGTCGCCGCTTTCTGGTCGGGCTGACCTTTTACGCGATTTATTACTTCCTGAACGGGCTGTGGACCTATGTGGTGTCCACAATGCTACAGGGCTGGCTAGGTTTCACATTCCAGACCACCGGCACGGTACTGACAACAACTGGCCTGATCGGCTTTGCCGCAGCCATGGCCTTCACTTTCGGCAGCACGCTACTGGTCGGGACAAGGCGCTATATTGCGATTGGCTATCTGTTGTTCGCGGGTTCCGCCTGGCTGCTCTCTCAGCGCATGATGCCTGGCGCATCCATTGCGGTGCTTCTGCCCGCGCTCGCCATGCAGAGCCTAACGGTCCCGTTCATCCTGATGCTGGTAGCAGGCCTGACGTGGGCGGACTTTAACGTGGACGATTTCGCCCATGGCTACCAGTTCAAGAACATCGTGCGACAGATCGCCTCAGCAGGAGGAACAGGACTTGCAAGCCTCTGGCTGCAATTTGGCGAGGTCCTGGCCCGCACGCAACTGATTGCCAAGGTGACGCCGTTTGACTTCCCACAGGGGATCGACCAGACCGAGCTTGCACGGTTGTCGCAACTGATCGACCAGCAGGCGACGCTAGTTTCCACCAGCAATCTGTTTGCGCTGCTGGCATTCACCTGCGTTGTCATTGCCGCAATAGCCGTTGTCCAGCATGCGCTGCGATGAAGTGATCACATGCCCCTGCTAGCCGCTAGCGCGATGGCATGAGGCATCCCACATATTCACGATCTGGAGGTTGCCATGAATCCGCTCATCCAAGCCCTGACTACCTGCGGCGCAGAGCTGCTGGCGGAACTCGAAACGATCTACAAGGATATCCACCAGCACCCAGAACTGTCGATGCAAGAGGTTCGCACCGCCAAGCTCGCGGCCGATTACATCGAAACGCTGGGCTACGAGGTGACGCGCGCGGTGGGCGTCACAGGCGTCGTTGGCGTGTTGCGCAATGGCGAAGGCCCTACCGTGATGCTGCGTGCCGACATGGATGCACTACCCATGGCGGAGAATACCGGCTTGCCCTATGCCAGTACCGTCAAGGCAAAAGATGAAGATGGTGTGGAGGTAGGCGTGGCCCACTCCTGCGGGCACGACCTGCACGTGACCTGGCTGATGGGGGTGTCGCGCATTTTTGCAGAACATCGCGACGCCTGGAGAGGCACTGTCATGCTCGTGTTCCAGCCCGGCGAGGAAGTGGGCCGGGGTGCAGCGAGCATGGTTCAGGATTGGGGGGAGGGGCGCTTCCCCAAGCCTGACATTATCTTGGGGCAGCACGTGATGGTAGGACTGAGTGGAACGGTCTGCTACCGCCCAGGTGTCATCCTGTCAGCCGGTGACAGCTTGAAGATCAAACTATTCGGTCGCGGGTCACATGGCTCACAACCGCAGACCGCCATCGATCCGGTGATCATGGCTGCCGCCACCACATTGCGCCTGCAAACCATCGTTTCGCGTGAAATCTCGCCACTGGACAATGCAGTGTTGACCATTGGCTCGCTGCAGGCCGGCACCAAGGAGAACATCATTCCCGACGATGCCACGATCAAGCTCAATATGCGCACCTTCGACGAAGATGTGCGCGAGTACATGCTGTCATCCGTCAAGCGAATTTGCTGCGCCGAGTGCGATGCCTCCAATGCCGAGCGGCCGCCCGAGTTCACCACGCTCAGCAGTTACCCGCTAACCGAAAACGACGATGCATCGACCCAGAAGATCGCGGCAGCCTTCAAAGCACAGTTTGGCGACAAGGCCTTCGAGACTTCTCCGGCGTCGGCAAGCGAGGACTTCAGCATCTTCGGGCGTACGTGGAATGTGCCATACGTTTTCTGGTTCGTCGGCGGCACCGACCCCAGCGTGTATGCACAGGCCAAGAAGGAAAAGCAAATCAATAAGATACCTAGCAATCATTCGCCCAAGTTTGCACCGATCATCCACCCAACACTGGAAACGGGGCTGCAGGCCATGTTGACAGCGGCGTCTGCCTGGCTTTGCGGTCATCAAGCGCCATGATGGAACACAGTCTCTTTGTCGTGGTCGACCTGTTTGGTACCTTCGCCTTTGCAGTCAGCGGTGCTCTTGCCGCTGAACAGAAGCGCCTCGATCTGTTCGGTGTCGTCGCGATCAGCTACATGACAGCCTGTGGCGGAGGAATCGTTCGGGATCTCTGCCTGGGCTCGTTACCGCCGGTGGGCATTTCAGATTGGCGGTATCTCGCGACCTCGGTGTTTGCCTCGGCAATGGCAATCTGGGCGCGTCCAATCGTTGACTACCTCAAGCATCCTGTCGTTTTTTTTGACTCGCTTGGACTGGGTTTCTTTGCGGTCGTTGGCGCACACAAGGCGCTGCTGCTTGGCCACAACATCGAGGTGGCCATCGTGCTCGGCATGGTGACCGCTGTCGGCGGCGGCATAGCGAGAGATGTGATGCTCAATCGCGTGCCGATCATCCTGCAGAAAGAAATCTATGCACTCGCCGCACTGGTCGGCGCAGCCATACAAGTTCTTGGACAATTCATGGAGTGGAGGGTGGCAGTTACGCCTTGGTTTGCGGCGTCGATCTGCTTCGCAATCCGCCTACTTGCCCTGCGCTATTCCTGGAGCCTTCCAGTTTTTCATAAGACGGACGCCGCGTAGTCAGCGAGAGCGTCCGACGCCAACCGTGCAGACGCAAGCGCCGCACTTGACAGACCATTCGCGTGATGGGCGTGTGACTGGATCGCGCTCGCGACAGGTGATGTGGACGGACACGATCCTCGCCCTCCCCCCTCCGATCACCGCGTGTTCGCTGGGCACTGACAAACGAGGAGTCTGTCTTGCGTAGATCTGCGGGAACGTGCGCAAGGGATGGTTTGACAAGGAGGCCGTGCTTCCGACGATTCGCGAGCAAATTGCCGATCGCGCATGCACGACTTGAGTACTGAATTTCCTTGGCACGCTCCGATACGTCAAGAAATGACGACAGTATCGTCATCCCTGGGCAACGTGACTGCGCGAAAAAAGGCCGGCAAATCTGCCGGCCAAGCGTCCTTGCACCCAGTGAACAAAGGCAAGGTCGATATGACTTGTCTCCAGCGCACCCCGACAGCACGCTGGCTGATATCGCGAGCGGTATTAGAAGCGGTGACGCACACCAACCATGGCGCCGGTCTGGTTCTGGCCGGGCAGGGTGTTCATTGCGTTGGTCACGCCGTAGGTTGCCTGCCCCTTGTTCTTCACGTAGCCGAGCAGCACGTAGGCATCGGTGCGCTTGGACAGGGCATAGTCGGCATTCAAGACGTACATCCACGAACTGTTGCTGTCCTTGCGGGCGTCGGTGTAGTAAGCCGCGCCGGTCAGGCTGAAGGCAGGGGTGAACTTATACAGCGCGCCCAGCCAGTACAGGTTGTCCTGGCGGACTACGGTCGCACTGGTGACCTCATCGCGCATCCAGCGATAGCCGGCGAACACCTTGGCATCGCCGAACGCATACGCGCCACCGATTGCGGCGCGCTTGGCCGCAGCGCCGGACGTGGCAATGGTGCTGCCCTGGTACTGGTCATAGGCGACACCCACCGAGACCGGGCCGTTCGCGTACGCCAAGCCGCCACCGAAGTTCTTGCCAACCCGGAAGCTACCCGGCACTTCCCCACCGTTGGTGATGTTGCTATCGCGGCCGAAGCTGTAGAAACCGGTGGCGGTCAGGCCGCCGAACTTGCCGGTGTACTTGACGGCGTTGTCGGCGCGGCCGTTGAAGCCCTGGGTATCGACCGAGTTGAGCGAGTAGCTGCTGCCGACCGCCATCGGGTCGTAGGCGCCGAACAGGTCATACAGGGCGTTTTGCTGGCGGCCCAGCGTGACTGCGCCGAAGTTGCTCTGCAGGCCAACATAGGCTTGACGGCCGAACAAGCGGTTGCCTTGGGCGGACTTTCCCGTGTCGAGGTCAAAACCGCTTTCCAGCACGAAGATGCCCTTCAGGTTATTGCCCAGGTCCTCCACACCGCGAATGCCCCAGCGCGAACCGGAGAGGCCACCGGACGTCAAGCCTGTGACCGAGCCGCCACCGTTAGGGCCTTGCACGTGACTCTGGAAGCTAACGCCAGCATCGGCAATGCCGTAAAGCGTCACGCCAGACGATTGCGCTGAAGCAGCGGTGGACACGGCGCACGCAGCGACTGCTGCCAAAACGAAGAGAGGTTTTTTCATGATCATTTTCGGTTTCTGATTGATCCGGTAGGGTCACGCTACCGGGGAAGCCTGCCTTGGCAAGAAAGCGAGACAGCCAAGGCCAACTCCATGCGAGTGACGCATCGTAAGGCACTTATGTGACAGCAATAAGTAAATAGTTATCCAATCGGAACATCTATTGTTCCGGATACGGGAATAACTGTTCGAGCGGGCAGCCAAGTGAAGCGTCGCCCTGAGGGCGTGCGTGGCGCTGAGCGGGGGACGAGACTCACGCGGTTGAGTCGCAGTAAGGCAGTGAGTTTGGCAATAGCCCCGAAGGACCTGCCAGGCTATGCCGCCAGGCCATGGAATTGCCGCACCGCGGCGGTAGTGCTCCCTCCGGGCCGGTGGATTTGCCCCGTGGCAAAACAGCGATCCACGCAGCGATCGCTGCGCGGCCAGAGCAGCACCACGGTGAACTGCGCGGGCCTCAGGCCTGCGGCCCGCCCTGCCGCTTCAGCGCCATCGCCAGCACACGCGCCACGTGCATGGCCTCGGTGTCGGCGCCGTCCAGGATCTGGTGGCGGCAGCTGGTACCGTCGGCCACCACGATGGCATTGGCGGCGCGCTTGCGCACCGCTGGCAGCAGCGACAGCTCGGCCATGGCCTTGGACGCCTCGTAGTGCTCGGCCTCGTAGCCAAAGCTGCCCGCCATGCCGCAGCAGGACGATTCCACCGGGGAGACCTTCAGGCCGGGGATCCAGCCCAGCACGGTCTGCACCGGGGTGAAGGCGTCGAATGCCTTCTGGTGGCAGTGGCCGTGCACCACGGCCTCGCTCGTGTGCAGCGCATCAAGATCGAGCGAGAGGCGGCCGGCTGCCTTCTCGCGCACCAGGAACTCCTCGAACAGGAAGGCCTGTGCGGCCAGCTTCCTGGCCTCGTCGCCGTAGCCGTAGCTAAGGAACTCATCGCGCAAGGACAGCAGGCACGAAGGCTCCAGGCCGACGATGGGGATGTCGCGATCGACATAGGGCTTGACCGCATCCAGCAGGCGCCGCGCCTCCTCCCTGGCCTGGCCCACCAGCCCCGCCGCAAGGAAGGTGCGGCCGCAGCACAAGGGGCGCTCGCCTTCGCGGCGGTTGAAATGCACCGTGTAGCCCGCCGCCTCCAGCACCTGCTGCGCCGCCAGCGCGTTCTCCGGCTCCATGTAGTTGCTGAAGGTGTCGACGAAGAGCATGACTTCGCGGCCCGCCCCGCCTTGGCGCGTTGCCTTGGCTTTTGACAGGAACGCGGCCTTGAAGCGCGGCAGCGAGCGTTGCGGCGCGAATCCCATGGCCCGCTTCACCACGCCGGAGATGCCGGGAATGCCATCGGCCAGCGCTAGCAGCGCGGCAAGGCGGCTCGCCACGGGCGCATAGCGCGGCATGAACGCCACCATGCGCTCGCGCACGGTGATGCCGTGCCGCTGGGCCCAGGCATGGCGCGCTTCGATCTTGAACCTGGCCATGTCCACGCCGGTCGAGCAATCGCGCTTGCAGCCTTTGCAGGAGACGCACAGGTCGAGCGCTTCCTTGACTTCACGGCTGGCAAGGCCGTCATCGCCCAGCTGGCCCGACACTGCCAGCCGCAGCGTATTGGCACGGCCGCGCGTGACGTGCTGCTCGTCCTTGGTCACGCGATAGCTCGGGCACATGGTGCCCGCATCGAACTTGCGGCAGTGGCCGTTGTTGTTGCACATCTCCACCGCCGCAGCCAGGCCGCCGGCGCGGTCGGTGCCCGTGCCGGGCGCCGTTTCCTCGCCGGTCAACGGGTTGCGGCTGACGTTCCATGCGGACCAGTCGAGCGCCGGCGTGAGTGGCAAGGCGGCATAGCCCGGCGCAAAGCGGAAGTTCTCGCGCGCGTCCATCCTGGGCGGGCGTACGATCTTGTCCGGGTTGAAGCGGTTGTCCGGATCGAACAGCGCCTTGATCTCGCCGAAGGCGGCGTTGATGCGCGGGCCATACTGCCAGGCCACCCATTCGCCCCGGCACAGGCCATCGCCGTGTTCTCCGGAGTACGCGCCCTTGTACTCGCGCACCAGCTCTGCCGCTTCCTCGGCGATCTCGCGCATGCGCACTGCGCCGTCGCGCCGCATGTCCAGGATCGGGCGCACATGCAGCGTGCCCACGCTGGCATGGGCATACCAGGTGCCTTCGGTCTCGTGCTTGTGGAACACGGCGGTAAGCCGGCGGGTGTACTCGGCCAGGTGCTCCAGCGGCACGGCGCAATCCTCGATAAAGGAAACCGGCTTGCCATCGCCCTTCATGCTCATCATGATATTGAGCCCGGCCTTGCGCACATCCCACAACGCCTTCTGCGACCTGGCGTCGGCCATCTTGACCACCGAGCCGGGCAGCCCCAGGTCGCTCATCAGCGCTGCCAGGTCGTCGAGCTGCGCCAGCAGCGCGCTGTGTTCCTCCCCGGCGAACTCGACCAGCAAGATGGCCTGCGGCTCGCCGGACAAGGCGCTCTCGATGACGGGGCGGAACGCCGGGTTCTCCATCGACAGGTCGATCATGGTGCGATCCACCAGTTCCACCGCAACCGGCTTGAGCCTGACGATATGCTGCGTCATGTCCATGGCCTGGTAGAACGTGGGGAAATTCACCACGCCCAGCACCTTGTGCCGCGGCAGCGCAGACAGCTTCAGCGTGACCTGCCGGCTATAAGCCAGCGTGCCCTCCGAACCCACGAGGATATGCGAGAGATTGGCGTGGCCGTCGTCGGTATAGGCACGCGGATTCTGGCATGCGAACAGGTCGATGTTGTAGCCGGCCACACGGCGCAGCACCTTGGGCATGCGCTCGGCAATCTCGTCGCGCTCGCGCGTGGCGATGCGTTGCAAGCCCTTCAGGATGCCCGCTGCGCGCGGATCGGAAACGGGAGCCTTCAGCGAGCCGAAATGGCATTGGCTGCCATCTGCCAGCACGGCATCGATGCCCAGCACGTTGTGCACCATGTTGCCGTACTCGATGGAGCGCGAGCCGCAAGAGTTGTTGCCGGCCATGCCGCCGATGGTGCATTGCGCCCCCGTCGATACATCCACCGGGAACCACAGGCCGTGCGGTTTCAGCCAGGCGTTGAGGTGGTCCAGCACAATGCCGGGCTCAACCGTGATGGTGGCGGCCACGGGATCGAAATCCACCACGTTGTTCAGCCACTTGCTGTTGTCGATCACCAGCGCCTCGCCAACCGTCTGTCCGCACTGGCTGGTGCCGGCGCCGCGCGCCAGTACCGGGGCTTTTTCGTCGCGGGCGATCTCCAGCGCCAGCAACAGGTCCGCTTGGTCCCGCGGCACCACCACGCCGATGGGCGTGATCTGGTAGATCGAGGCATCGGTGGCGTAGCGGCCCCGGTTGGCGCGGTCGAAGAACACGTCGCCGCGCAGTTCCTTGCGCAAACGGGCCGAGAGCGGCGACAGCGCCGGGCCGGCGCGGCCCGGCGACGGCACAAGATGGATCGGCTTGACGAGCATCGGGGAGGAGGATGGGTTCATGGCTTTCTACCAGGGCTTGTGTGGAGGGGTGCCGTGCCGGCGCGCCGTGTCATGCGAGGATCAGTTCAACTGGCGGCAGGCCCGCGATCCGGCCCAGCGCCACGCCTGCCCGGGCGGGAAAATGCATGCCCGTGTACGACCCGGCGAGGGATAGAGATGGGCATAGGGCTGGCGCATGGTTTGCGGGTCGGTTGGCATGTCTGCGTGGCTCAGGCGCGCAACGGCTTCGAGGCATCCGCGGGCTCGGCTTCGAACTTGCTCTCTGGCTGCATGCGCAAGGCCAGGATCACGCCAATACCCATCAGCACCATGCTGCCGATAAAGGGCAGCTCCCAGCTGCCGAAGCGATCGATCAGGTAGCCCGAGAGCACTGGCGAGATGATCGCGGCCAGCGCCGAGCCGGAATTCATCATCCCGCTCGCGGTGCCGGAATGCTCCGGCGCGATGTCCATGGGAATCGCCCACATCGGCCCGATCGTCATCTCGGCAAAGAAAAAGCCGCCGGCCAGGCAAGCCATCGAGACATAGAGGTTGTGCGTAAACAGCAGGGGGAGCAGCGACAACATGGTCAGCAGCATGCAGACCGCCACCATCCCGCTGCGCGCGCGCTTCAGGCTGCCGGTGCGGTCGTAGAGCTTGTCAGTAACGATGCCGCCCAGGGTGTCGCCGATCACACCGGCAAAGAATACGGCGGAGGCAAAGATGGCGGACTTCTTCAGGTCCAGGTCGTAGCTATGCAGGAAGTACTGCGGAATCCAGCTCAGGAACAACCACAGGGTCCAGCCGTAGCAGAAGTAGACGATGGTCACGGGGGCCATGCGCTTGAACAGGCGGCGCCAGGGCACGTTGGCAGCCTTTTTCCTGGGGGCGGGCAGCGTCTCGAGTTCTGCCGGGGTCATGCGGGGATGGTCCTTCGGATGCTCGGTGAAGGTCACCGCCCACAGCGCCACCCAGACCAGGCTGATCGCGCCGCAGATGTAAAACGACTCGCGCCAGCCGTAGACCGCCATGATGGCGACGACCGCGGCCGGGGCCACGGCGTTGCCGACCCGGGCGCAGGCATGGGTGATGCCCTGCGCGAAGCCGCGCTTTTCCTTGGGCACCCAGCGTGCCATGGCGGCGGTGGCAGCCGGAAAGGTAGCGCCCTCGCCCAGGCCCAGCAGCAAGCGCGCGGCGAGCAGGGAAACCAGACCGCCGGCAAAGCCCGTGAGCAACGTGGCGACGGCCCACAGCACGCCGCAGACCATCAGGGTACGCTTGGCGCCGAACCGGTCGCTCACCCAGCCGCCGATGATCTGGAACACCAGGTAGGGATAGGCAAAGGCCGAGAACACCAGGCCGATCTCGGTCTTGCTGAGGTTGAACTCCTGGCCAAAGCCGGCCGCGGCCGTGCTCACATTGACGCGGTCCAGGTAGGTGATGAAATACATGATGCATAGCATCCCCAGCACGACGCTGGTTGCACGCAGGCGCTTCATGGTTTGTCTCCGTTGTGTTGTTCCTGCCCGCCCGGCGGGACGCCGGGGCCAGGGCAAATTCATCGCGGCCGGCTCTATGGCCGGTTCCCGCTACTGCGCACAGGCGTTGGCATGGCTGCCGAACGGCAAAAATGGGCAACACCTGTCCCTGGCCTCCCCCCAGGGGTGAAGCCATGCCTGCTTGCACTCGCTCGCTTGTTATTGCGTTGCGCGGTTCAGGAAGGCCGCCCGGCCCTCCCTTGCTGGCTTATGCCGCGGCCTTCAGCACCGGGCTATCCGCATGCGATGCCAGGTACTCCATCGCCGCCACGACGCCGCTGGCCGCCACCGGCACGCCGGCGAGCTTCAGCCCCATTTCGCAGCCGGACAGCGTGGCCATCAGCGTGAGGTCGTTGCAGTCGCCGAGATGACCGATGCGGAACATCTTGCCGCGTATCTTGCCCAGCGCCTGTCCCAGCGACATGTCGAAGCGTTCATAGATGCGCTTGCGCACGTCGTCGGCATCCACGCCGTCGGGCATCATCACGCCCGTCAGCACGGGGCTGTACACGGAGGCATCCGCGCACTGGATCTCCAGGCCCCAGGCCCGCACCGCACGGCGCGTGGCTTCGGCCAGCCGCTGGTGCCGCGCGAAGACGTTGTCCAGGCCCTCCTCCAGGATCATGTCCAGCGCCTCGGACAAGCCATAGAGCAGATTGGTGTTCGGCGTGTACGGCCAGTAGCCGTTCTTGTTGGCTTCGATGATCTCGCCCCAGGCCCAGAACGCGCGCGGCAGCTTTGCCGCCTTGCTGGCCGCGATGGCCTTGGGCGACAGCGCATTGAAGCTGATCCCCGGTGGCAGCATCAGCCCTTTCTGCGAGCCCGATACCGTTACGTCCACGCCCCACTCGTCGTGGCGATAGTCCGCCGAGGCCAGGCCGGAGATGGTGTCCACCAGCAGCAGCGCCGGGTGGCCGGCCGCGTCGATGGCGCGGCGCACCGCGGCGATGTCGGAGGTCACGCCGGTCGAGGTCTCGTTGTGCACCACGCACACCGCCTTGATGGCGTGCGCGCTGTCGGCGCGCAGGCGAGCTTCGATCATGTCGGCCTGCACGCCACGGCGCCAGCCCTCGATGCCGGGCAGCCCGAGAAACTCCGGCTTCAACCCGAGCGCTTGCGCCATCTTTTTCCACAGCGTGGCGAAGTGACCCGTCTCGAACATCAACACCGTGTCGCCGGGGCTCAGCGTGTTGGTCAGCGCGGCCTCCCAGGCGCCGGTGCCAGAGGCCGGATAGATGATGACCGGCTGCTCGGTCTTGAAGATCTTCTTGATGTCCGCCAGCACCTTGCGGCCCAGCGCGCCGAACTCCGGGCCACGGTGGTCAATGGTCGGATAGCTCATGGCACGCAGGATCCGGTCGGGCACTGGGCTCGGACCAGGGATCTGCAGGAAGTGGCGGCCAGCGGGGTGGAAGTCGAGTTTGATCATGGGTTGTCCCTCCTTTGTGAATTATGCATTTTGCATTCAAAATACTTTAGCAGACGAAACGCACCACCTCCAAGCGCTGTTTTGGCCTGAACATTGGGTGTTTACCCCGAATTTGGGTGCCTGCCAGGAGATGCAGTAGAATGCGAAAAACGCAAAGATAAGGACTTTGAATGCAGAATCCATCTGGCAGCGACCTCACGCGCCCTGCCGCGGTCCTCCCCAAGGTCGAGCGCCAGCGGCTGCACGACACGGTAGTCGACCACCTGCGCAAGTTCATCGTGGAAGGCGTGCTGTCCCCGGGCATGAAGCTCAACGAACGTGAGCTATGTGAAACGCTGGGCATCTCCCGCACGCCGCTGCGCGAGGCGTTCAAGGTGCTGGCGGCGGAGGGCCTGATCGAGATCTCGCCCAACCGGGGCGCCAGCGTCTCGCGCATGACGGAGGCGGAAGTCTGGGAGACGTTCGAGCTGATGAGCGGCCTGGAAGCCTTCTCGGGCGAGCTGGCTTGCGAGCGCATCACGCCGGCCGAGCTGGCCGAGATCAAGGCGCTGCATTATTCGATGCTGGCCTGCCGTGTGCAGAACGACCTGCCGGGCTACTACAGCCGCAACCAGGAAATCCACGACCGCATCAACGAGGCGGCGCGCAACACCGCGCTGCGCCAGACCTACCAGGGCATCAACCGCCGCCTGAAGGCGCTGCGCTTTCGCTCCAACCACCAGACGGACAAGTGGGATCGCGCCGTGCATGATCACGAAGACATGATCAAGGCACTGGAGGCGCGTGACGGCAAGCTGCTGGGCGCCATCCTCAAGCGCCACTTGCTGGAAAAGCGCGACGCCATCATGCAGATCCATCCGGACCCGGTCGGCGACCCGCCCGCCCACAACGATTAAAGTCAGACGGTCTCCGATAGCCATGTGCTGGCACTGGGCCAGAATGGAGTCAGCCGCTATCAGCTAGAAGCCACAGGAGATCGTCATGACAGCCCATAACATCCACGTTTTGCCGCATGGTTCCGGATGGGACGTGATCCAGGAGGGCGCGCGGTATGCCAACTCGCATCACGCGTCGCAGGAAGACGCCGTGGAGGCCGGCACGCGCGACGCCCAGCGCGAGCAGGTCGAGTTGTTGATTCATGGACTGGACGGACAGATCCGTACCCGCAGCAGCTTTGGGCATGAGCCTCGCTCGATATAGCGCTGGATATGGGCAAGCCGGGGCATAAGTCCAGGTCCTGACGCCATGTCCCCCGCGTGGGCCGGCACCTAGGTGCCGCTCTTGTCTCCTGTGCTGGCCACCGTTGCCGCCGCCCCCTGCGCCGACACAGGCGGCGCGGGGGGTGCACCACTGATCTTGGGCACGCACTCGGAGCGGAACCACGCAACAGTGATCGGCTCGCCGGCCATCAAGCGCTTTGCGGTAGGCACCACCTGCTCGCCAATCAGCATCCCAAGCAGCCCGATCAAGGCAATGGCGGGCGGGGCCGGCGAGCGGACCTGCAACAGCGCATAGATGATGCCAACCAGAATCCCCGCGCCGAACGAAACAAGAAACAGCTTCATGGTGCTTCTCCCTGGAAGTAGCCGCCGGTCAGGATGGTGGTGCGGACCAAAGCGTCTTCACTGCCGTCTTCACTGCCATCAGAACGCCCAGCAGGAGCAACCCAACGCGCCCCAGAACCCGCGGTGATCCGACACCGGCGCGCTGGACTGCCACGCACCCGCATGTGCATGGCCGTGCACGCCGCAGGCGCTCGCGCAGCCGCAGCCAGCCGTCACGGCCAGCGCCTGCGCGCCTGGCGCCCGCCGTGGCTGGTAGCCGCCGAAAGCGCGCACCGGCGCCCAGTCCGGCATGGCGGGCGGCAGCGGCGGCGCCAGCTTGCCGAAGTCGCCATCGCCATACACGACTTTGCCGCCCAGCATGGTCAGCACGGAGGTGATGTCCTGGATCTCGTCGCCCGGCACGGAGAAATAGTCGCTCGACAGCACCGCCAGGTCGGCCAGCTGCCCAGCCTGGATCTGGCCCTTCTTGCCTTGCTCGGAGGAGAACCAGGTATTGGCCTCGGTCCACAGGCGCAACGCGGCTTCGCGGTCGAGCAGGTTGGCCTGCGGATACAGCGAGAGTCCGCCCAGGGTCTTGCCAGTGACCATCCAGGACAGCGACACCCAGGGGTTGTACGACGCCACGCGCGTGGCATCGGTGCCGCCGCCCACATTGACTCCGCGCTCCAGCATGCGCTTGATGGGCGGCGTGCTCTCGGCGGCCTTGGCGCCATAGCGCTCGACGAAATACTCGCCCTGGTAGGCCATGCGGTGTTGCACGGCGATGCCGCCGCCCAGCGCCGCGATGCGGTCGATGTTGCGGTCGGTAATGGTCTCGGCATGATCGAAGAACCAGTGCAGGCCGTCGAACGGCACGTCCCGCGCCACCTTTTCGTAGACGTCCAGCGCGCGGGAGATGGTCTCGTCATAGGTAGCGTGCAGGCGCCATGGCCAGCGGTTTTCCGCCAGCAGGCGGATCACCGGCTCCAGGTCGCCTTCCATCGATGGCGGCATGTCGGGCCGCTCGACGCGAAAGTCCTCGAAGTCGGCGGCACTGTAGACCAGCATCTCGCCGGCGCCGTTGTGGCGGTACAGGTCGTCGCCCTGGCCGGGCTTGATCTGCTTGGACCAGCCGCTGAAATCGCTGAGCTCGTCCTTGGGCTTTTGCGTGAACAGGTTGTAGGCCAGGCGCACCGTGAGCTGCCCGTCCTTGTGCAGCTCCTCGATGATGTGGTAGTCCTCGGGGTAGTTCTGGTAGCCGCCACCAGCGTCGATGACGCCGGTCACGCCAAGACGGTTCACCTCGCGCATGAAATGGCGCGTGGAGTTCTTCTGGTATTCGGGCGGCAGCTTCGGGCCCTTGGCCAGCGTGGCGTAGAGGATGGTGGCGTTTGGCTTGGCGAGCAGCAGGCCCGTGGGATTGCCGGCCTTGTCGTGCACGATCTCGCCGCCCGGCGGGTTCGGCGTGTCCTTGGTATAGCCCACGGCGCGCAGGGCGGCGCCGTTGAGGATGGCTCGGTCGTACAGGTGCAGGATGAACACAGGCGTATCCGGCGCCGCCGCATTCAGCTCCTCGATGGTGGGCAGGCGTTTTTCGGCGAACTGATGCTCGGTGAAGCCGCCGACCACGCGCACCCACTGCGGGGCGGGCGTGCGCGCCACCTGGTCCTTGAGCATGCGCATGGCATCGGCCAGCGAGCGCACGCCATCCCAGCGCAACTCCATGTTGTAGTTCAGTCCGCCGCGGATGATGTGCATATGGCTGTCGATCAGCCCCGGCACGACGCAACGGCCATGCAGGTCGATCACCTGGGTGCCGCTGTCCGCCAGGGCCATCACATCCTGCCGCGCGCCCACGGCAACGAACTTGCCATCCCGGATGGCAACGGCATCGGCCTGCGGGTTGGCGCGGTCAAGCGTGGCAAAGCGCCCGTTCATCAGGATCAGTTCGGGCTTGGCGGTGGCATCCATGGCGAGGCTCCGGTCGATGGCAACGACATGCAGCGGGGGCCGCGGCAAAGCGGCACCCGCCGGTTCGGCAAAGCGCAGTCTGAGCGCTAGCGGGCGGGCACGGCCGGCAGGGCCTCGTGCTTGTCGCTGGTCCGTTGCTCGGCCTTGTGCACCATCGTGTAGGCATAGTCCACGCCCATGCCGTAAGCGCCGGAATGCTCCTTGACCAGTTTCATCACGGCGTCATAGGTGTCGCGGTGCGCCCAGTCGCGCTGCCATTCGAGCAGCACCTGCTGCCAGGTCACGGGGACGACGCCAGCCTGGATCATGCGCTGCATGGCATAGTCGTGCGCTTCCTTGGAAGTGCCGCCCGAGGCGTCGGCCACCATGTAGATTTCGTAGTTGCCCTCGGCCATCGCGCACAGCGCAAAGCTGTTGTTGCACACCTCGGTCCACAAGCCGGAGACGACGACCTTCTTGCGCCCGTTCGCCGCGAGCGCATCACGTACCTTCTGGTCATCCCAGGAGTTCATCGACGTGCGTTCAAGCAGCGTCTTGCCGGGAAACACATCGAGCAATTCCGGATAGGTGAAGCCCGAGAAACTCTCGGACTCCACGGTAGTGATCGTGGTGGGAATATTGAAGATCTTCGCCGCCTTGGCCAATCCGACAGTATTGTTCTTGAGGGCCTGCCGGTCCATGGATTGCACGCCGAAGGCCATTTGTGGCTGGTGATCGATGAAAATCAACTGACTGTTCTGCGGCGTCAATACCTCGAGCTTCGGGTTAGTCATGGTGTTTCTCCGATACGGACGTACGGATCGATCGAGGACGCGTGACGCCCTCGCCTTGAATTCGCCTCGTGGGCGCGGCGCCCGCGTGCGTGCACATGCGGCGGCGTGAAGCGCGCCCCATGCTTTGAGCCTTACTAATATAGGAACTCTTTTCAAACGGGCCAGGCTTTTCTTACCCGGCAGCGGGCGCTTTTTTCCTTGCCTTCAGCGCCGGCATGGCGTCATGCGCTTGCGTGAATTTTGCGATACAGCCCTGTTGGAAATCGCTTTTGACAACCATACTCGCTTAACCAGGCGCCATCAGGCGGAACCCTCCGCATGCGCCGAACAGGAGAAACGCTATGGAACGCTTGGCCGGAAAGGTCGCCATCATCACCGGTGCCAGCGGCGGCATCGGATTCGCCACGGCGAAGCTGTTTGCCGCCCAGGGCGCCAAGGTCGTCATCGGGGCACGGCGCCAGGACGAACTGGACAAACTGGCCACGCAGATCCGCGCGGCCGGCGGCGACGCCACCGCGTTGGCTGGCGATGTGCGCGCGGAGGACTATGCCAAGGCGCTGGTCGCGCTGGCAGTCGAGCGTTACGGCAGGCTGGATGTCGCGTTCAACAACGCCGGCACGCTGGGCGAATCCGGCCCCAGCACCAGTGTTTCCGAAGCGGGCTGGAATGACGCCATCGCGATCAACCTGACGGGCTCCTTCCTCGGCGCCAAGCATCAGATCGCGCAAATGCTCAAGAATGGCGGCGGCTCGGTCATCTTCACCTCGACGTTTGTCGGCTACAGCTTTGCGTTCCCCGGTGTGGCAGCCTACGCGGCGAGCAAATCGGGGCTGATCGGCCTGACCCAGGCGCTGGCCGCCGAGTTCGGGCCACAAGGAGTGCGTGTCAATGCGATACTGCCGGGGGCCGTGGACACCGACATGTACCGCAGCATGAACAGCACGGCGGAGTCCCAGTCCTTTATCACCAACCTCCACGCCCTCAAGCGCGTGGCCAGTGCGGACGAACTGGCCCGTTCGGTGCTGTACCTGGCATCCGACGATTCAGCCTTCGTGACCGGTACCGCATCCCTGGTGGATGGTGGTGCATCGATCACCCGTACCTGAGCAAAGGCTCGAAAGCCACGACACCAGCAACGCGTTCCGATGCCCATCACTGCGCCACTCTCCTCCAAGCTTGCCCTGATCTCGGCCCAAGGATTCGCGTTCCGCGAGAGCCGCCAGCCGGACTATCGCTTCGAATGGCATACGCACGATTGCGCCATGCTACTGTGGCCGCGCCTGGGCAGGCTCAAAAGTGCGTGGATGGCGCCAGGCCATGATTCCGATCGCGCCCCAGGCCTCGCAGACTCCCGCGCCGCAAAGCTGGTCCGGGGTTCGGCCGTCTTGCTTCCCGTTTATGCCGCGCACCTCACCGTCTCGGATTCGGGCCGCCAACAACACGGGGAGCTGTACCTGCCGCCCGACAGCCTGCACGAGTGCCGGCATTTCGGGGCCCTCCGTCTGGACGGCGCCACCATCGCCATGCTGGATGCCCTGCTGGCGCCAACCCTCGCCACGGCCAGCACCGCGCTATTGGTGCGCGCGATCATTGCGCAAGTGCTATCGAGCCAGCCGCTGGCCTTGCCGCCAGCGCCCATCTCCATCGGGAGCAGGATGGTGCAGTGCTTCATGCTGGCATTGGAATACGAGGCCGCGCTCCCCGCCGTGGAAGCGGTGGCTTGCGAGCTCGGCGTCTCAACGCGCCAGCTTCAACGCGCCGCGCAAGAGGAATTCGGCGCCAGTCCCGTCAGCATCCGGCGCAGGCTGCTGGCAGCGCACGCCAGGGCATTGCTGAGCGAGGGGCATTCACTGGCCCGGGTCAGCGAGCGGCTTGGATTCGCTACCAGCGGGCACCTCGCCAGGCTACTGCGGACGGCCGGCGAGCAAACCCGTTAGCCAGCCGTCCGACATCGCGTTTAGCAAGCCAGCGCCCACGCATCGATCTCGATTTCGATCCAGGCTTGGCTCGGCAGGCTCGCCACGCCAACCGCGCTGCGGGCAGGCAGCAACTGGCCGGGAAACGCCACGCACAGCACGGCCGAGGCCGCGTCCAGCACCGCGGGATGGTGCGCGAAATCCGCCGATGCACGAATGAAGCCGCGCAAGCGCATCACTTGTGCCACCCGGTCCAGCTGGCCGCCGCAAGCGTCCCGTAGCGCCGCCAGCGCATTCAGCATGGCCACTTCGGCGGCAAGGCGCGCGTCGGCCACGTCGTACTCGCCGTGGCAAATGCCCGCGATGGCTATCCCATCTTGCCGGCAGGTCTGGCCGCTGATGGCAATCCATCGCCCTTCCTGTCCGGACACCATGCAGGAAGGGGCATACATGCCGCGCGGCACGGGAGCGCTCGGCAATGCAAAGCCGGCGGCTGCCAGCCGGGCCTCCGGAGATGCATGGCTCACGGCGCCTCCCATTCCACGTTGCCGCTTAGCCAGCAACCATCTCCCCCCCCTTCCGGCGAATACCGAGGGCTCACCTGGATCTCGGACGGGCAGCCCATGGCTTCGCCTTGCACGACGGTGACCGCTTGCGAGCCAGCACCGTCGTTGGCAAACGCGCCCGACGCAATCAGATGCCCCCAGAGCGCGGCCGCGGCGATGCCCGTCGCCGCGTCCTCGGGGTAGCCAGAGGATTTGGGGAACTGCCGGGCATGCACAACGTGCGGCGCCGTCGCATCCATCGCAAACGGATAGAGCCCCGTGGAACCGATCGACTCGCACAGCGCTGCCATCGCGTCGAAATCCGGCTGCAACCGGTTGAGCGCCGCCATATCCGGCAGTGCCACCAGGGTCTTGACCCGGCTGGTGGATGCGTTTGTCATGGCGTAGTGCGCGGCGCCGGCCGGCAAACGAAGCACGTCGGCCACGCGCTGGCGCTCCGGCTCCAACAGCGCACGGCGATTGACGGGCGGCTGCGAGATCCAGGCGCGCTGGTGCGCTTCATCCCACCGGGCAACGACCGGGCCGCTCAAGGTCTCCACCCGTGCCGTGGGGCTGGTCCAGCGTTTCCATTGGCGCAGCGCCCAGAGCGTGCCGACGGTGGCGTGCCCGCACATTTCCATCTCGTGCTGCGGGACAAAGAAGCGCAGGCGCCAGTCGAATCGGCTATCGCTCGGCGGCAGGACAAAGGCGGATTCATGTCCATGGCTGAGTGCCACCTGCTGCATGGCAGCATCGGACATGCCGCGCGCATCGGCGACAAGGGGAACCGGGTTGCCGCCACGGGCCGCGTTCGCACCGCGCACAAACACGCGCATGACCGTGACCGCGCCGGGCGTAGTGGGCATGCTGATCGAGGCGGGCTTATTCAACGGTGGCCCCCACGGATCTAGCAATAGCGCCCCAGTACGGAATGTCCTTGTTCACCGTTGCCTGCATCTCGGCCGGCGTGCCCGGGTGAGCGGTAACGCCCTTGGTGGCCAGGTCGCGGGCCACAGCGCGCTGCGCGAGCACCGTGTTCAGCGCCGCATTGAAGCGGCTGACGATGGCCAGCGGCGTGCCCTTGGGAAAGGCCACGCCATACCAGAGCTGCTGCTCGAAATTGACAATGCCCTGCCTGGCGAAGGTCGGCACGTCCGCCAGCAGCGGCGTAGGCGCGGTCGTGGCGATGGCCGTGATCTTCTGCGCTTTCACATAAGGCGCCAGGCCGACCGGGTTATCGAACATCAACTGGACCTGCCCGCCCATCAGGTCGGTATAGGCCGGCGCCGCGCCGCGATACGGCACGTGGATCATGGGCACGTTCGCCAGCTTGCTGAACTGCTCCCCCATCAGGTGGGAGACCGTGCCCACGCCAACCGAGCCGATCGTGGGCTGCCCGCCTGCCGCCTTCAGCTTCTCCACCAGCGCCTTGACGTCCTTGGCCTGCAAGGACCGGTTGACTGCCAGCACATAGGGCGACGTGCCGATGAAACCCGCGTAGGCGAAGTCGCTGGCCGGGTCATACGCCAGCTTCGGGTACACGCTGACGCTGACCGCATGCGTGCTGGTGGTGACGACCCCGGCGGTGTAGCCATCCGGCGCGGCCCGTGCGACAAAGGTCGAGCCGATGGTGCCGCCGGCCCCGCTACGGTTGTCGATGACGACCGGCTGCCCGAGTTCCTTTTGCAGCAGCGGCTGGATCGACCGGATGACAAGGTCGGTGCCCCCGGCTGCCGGGAACGGGACGACCAGCGTGATGGGCCGGGTAGGCCAGCCTTGTGCAAAGGCCGCCCCGAAGCTCAGGGCGGCAAGGATGGCGGCCGAAGCCCCGTAGGCTCCGTAAGACAGCAAAGATCGATGGAAAGGTCGGTATGGCAGTCGTGGCGCAGATGACATGGCGTTCTCCCTGGATGGAAGCAACGAGTCTATTCAGGCGCCCTGGGCAGGCCAAACCCGGATGCGACAAGCGGCAAGCCCAAATGCGACAAGCCGCCGCGCGGCCCCGCGCGTTCTACGGCCTGGTGGTCGAGGTGGCCATCGTCCGGCCGGGCCCGGTGCAAAGCGGCATGGTGCATCCTTACTGCGCCACCGGCAGGGACTCGGCCGGCCGCTTATTCCAGCATCGCCATGGAGAATGCGCTATCGTGCGCGCCCGGCGTGCCAATCTTCCAGGAACAGGCCATGCCGGTGGCCATGAACGCGTTCCCCGCCCTCGCCTCACCCCGCCGAGTTGGCGGGAAGCACCGAAACACGGACGCTGGTAATGCCCAGCGGCTCGCGCCCGGCAGCATCCGCTGCGACCGTCCACGCCTTCAGCGTCTCGGCGACCGACTGCAACAGCGCCGCGCCCGTAGTGGACGCTTGGTCCTGCCCCAGCAACACCTCGAACGACGCGCTACGCTCGCCCGCCACCTGCAGCCGCGCATCCAGGTCGCCCAGCAAGGCGTAGACGGCATTGGCCAGCAGCTGCACAAAGCCGCGCTGCAGGCCAAGCGGCTGGTACTGCGGGCGAATCCAAGACTCGACCAGCGTGACGAAGATCACGCCGGTTTCGTCGGCATTGATCTCGAACGCGCAGTACCCGACCGGATCCAGGTCTCGCGCGAGGATCAGGCGGTAGAACAGCACCTGGCCGCAAACCTCATCGGTATCCATGTCCATCTCGAATGCCTGGCCCGGCTCCCAGTCCTCGCTGTCGAGGACTTCGCCAACGGCCGGCTCGTCGCCGGCATGCACCTCGAGATGGCTGCGCAGCGCAGCGAGCACCTCATCGCGCCCGGGCGCTTCCGGCGGTTCCGTATAGATGGCAAACCGCTCTGCCTCGCCCGCCTCGGCAAAGGCGGTGCCCATCAAGGGCGCGAGCTGCAAAGGCAGCGGCTCCTGCAGGGCTTGGCGGAGAGTGTCGGTATTGGTGGACGCGGTCATGGGCTTGATTAGACTTGATGAGGGCTTGGGATTGAATGCGCGCCAGCGGCGCAGGCACAAAAAAGTTAGCGCCGAGTTTGCCACAGATATGGCGCGGCGAAGCGCTCGGATGGGTTGGCGCCGCATCAACCCGCAACCAGCCAGCAGCGCCTGTGCCACAATCGCCCGGCCGGATACCGAAACACCCCGCAAAATAGCCGCCGGCCCACAGAAAAAAAAGGAAACCCCATGTCCTCCCGCCGTCAATTCATGAAAACAATGCCGGTGGCCGTTGTCGCAAGCCTTGCCGCCGTCCCGGCCTGGCGTGGCGCTTACGCCGCCGCGCCCACGCTCGACGAGGCCGATCCGCAGGCGGTCAAGCTGGGCTACAAGGCGGATACCCGCAAGGTAGACCAGGCCAAATATCCCAGGCATGCCGCCAGCCAGACCTGCGCCAACTGCCAGCTGTTCCAGGAAGGCGCCAACCCGGCAACGGGCGGCTGCGTGCTGTTTGGCGACAAGCAGGTAGCTGCCGCCGGATGGTGCAGTTCGTGGGAACAGGGATAAAAGCCGAAGGTTGCACGCTCAGTTGCCCTGAGCGTCCCGGGGCGAAGCCGGCCCCGCGCCCTGCGCCTGCGCTTCGCTGCGCTCCCGGTCCTGCGCATCCCACAATCGCCCGCGCGTGCGCGGGTCCACCGGCAGGCGCTGCTGCATGGCCGCCTTGGCCAGCATATGGGCGCTGATCGGCGCGGTAAGAAACAGGAAGGCAGTCACCAGCAACGCATGCAGGCTCAGGCCGTCGCCTTGGTTGCTGAAGAACACCACCGACGCCAACACTACGCCGCCAACGCCAAGCGTAGTCGACTTGGTTGGGCCGTGCAGGCGCATGAAGAAATCCGGCAGCCGGACGAGGCCGATCGCGCCGACCAGGGTGAAGACGCTGCCGATCAGCAGCAGCGCGCAGGTGGCGATTTCCGCGACGGGGCTCATCGAGTCCATTGGGTCTCCCGGTGCCGGTTACTTGAGTTCGATGATGTCGCCGCGCTGCAGGTACTTGGTCAGCGCGACGGTGCCAATGAAGCCCATCACCGCGATCAGCAGCGCAATCTCGAAAAACAGCGCCGAGCGCAGCCAGATGCCGAACACCACGATCAGCGCGATGGCATTGATATTGAGCGTATCGAGCGCCACGATGCGGTCGGGCAGGCCCGGGCCGCGCACCAGGCGGATAAAGGCCAGCAGGCAGGCAACCCCGAGGATCGCCAGCGAAATCGGTATTACGACGGCAAGCATTCGAATATCTCCCTTAACGGTGTCTCGTAGCGCGTCTTGATCAGCGCGATCAGCCTGGCCTCATCGTCAAGATCCAGCACATGCACCAGCAGTCGGCGGCGGTCGTCGCTGAGTTCGGCGCACAAGGTGCCAGGGCTGAGCGACACGATGCTGATCAGCGCGGCCAGCGCCAGCTCGTGCTCGACATCGATCGGCAGCTGGATAAAGGCCGGGCGCAGCCGGGATACCGGCCCCAGCACCAGGATGGCCACTTCCACATTGGCCACCACGATGTCGATGAGCACATGCACGAACAAGCGCAGCATCAGGTCGGGACGAGACAGCCGCACCGGCCGCAGCCAGAGCCGTGACCCGATTCGCAGCGAGAATGCCCAGCCGAGGAAGGCACCCAGCGCCAAGTTGCCTGGCGATGCGCTATTGGCCAGCAGCAGCCAGATCGCCAGCAGCGCCAGGCTGAGCCAAGGATGCGGGAACAAGCGTTTCCACATGGTGTCAGCCTCCCCCGGACGGCAACACCGCGCGCAGGTACGCGCCACGGTCGAACAACTGGGCGGACGTGTCGGCAAGATACTGGCTCAGCGGACGGGCACACACGACCAGCGCCAAGCTGCAGGCCAGCAGGAACGCGCAGCAGCCCAGCTTCCAGCCATCGGGCGCAATGCGCTGGCAAGCGCCATGGCGCTCTGGATCGTGATCCTGGGGCAGGCGCCACAACAGGCGCGTGCCCGTGCGGCTGACCGCAATCAGCAGCGCCAGGCTGGACAGCAGGATGCAAGGCCACAACACGGCCGCCGCCGGCAGCGAGGCACTGCGCATGACCATGACCTTGCCGATGAAGCCGGATAGCGGCGGCAGGCCGATCGCCGCCACCGCCGCGACCAGGAACAGCAAGCCTGCCAGCCGCGAGCCACGGACCACCGCCACCGGCTCGCGCGCCGGGGCGGCAGGCGGCGCGGGCTCCAGCGCGTCCGCCAGCAGGAACAGCGCCGCCGTGCACAGCGTGGTGCTGAGCAGGTAATACAGCGCCCCTGCCCAGCTTTGCGCTGTCTGCATCGACACGCTGGCCGCCAGCAACCCTACCGATGCCAGCACAAGGTAGCAGGTCAGCGATTTGAGGTTCGGGGCGGCCAGCGCGCCGAGGGCGCCGAACGCCATGGTGGCAAGGGCCAGCCACCACACCCAGTCATGCAGGAACACGCCCAGCATGCCATCCGGCGCATCGAAAACCAGCGCGGCGCAGCGCAGGATGGCGTAGATGCCCACCTTGGTCATGATGGCGAACAGCGCCGCGGCCGAGCCCGTGGCGCTGGCGTAGGCCTTGGGCAGCCAGAAAACCATGGGAAACAGCGCGGCCTTGAGCGCGAAGACCAGCATCAGCATGACGCCCGCCGCCGTGGCCAGCGGCACATCGGCCGGCGCCAGTCCGGCCAGCCGCACGCCCATATGCGCCATGTTGAGCGTGCCGCTCAGCCCGTACAGCACGCCGATCGCGATCAGGAAGAAAGCGGATCCGGCCAGGTTCAGCACGACGTAGTGCAGCCCGGCACCGATGCGTGCCCGCCCGCCGCCGTGCAGCAGCAAGGCATAGGAGGCGATCAGCAGGATCTCGAAGAAGACGAAGAGATTGAACAGGTCGCCGGCCAGGAAGGCGCCGTTCAGCCCCATCAGCTGGAACTGGAACAGCGCATGGAAATGCCGCCCGAGGCGCGCATCGCCCCGGCCCGCCGCCACCACGGCGGCCGCGCCCAGCACCGCGGTCAGCAACAGCATCAGGGCGCCCAGCCGGTCGAGCTGGAGCACGATGCCAAACGGCGCTGGCCAGTTCCCGATGTGATCGACCATGATGGCGCCCGTGGCCGCCACACTGACCATGCACGCCGCGACCGGCAGCAACAGCAGCGTGACCGCGGTGCTCAGCACGCGCTGGGCCCGTGCCCAGCGCGCCGGCGCGGCCACCAGCAGGCCGCCGGCAAACATCGGCAGCAGGATGGGCAGGAGAATCGACAGTTGGAGGCTGTGGGTCATTGGCCGCTCGCCGTGTCTGTGCCGGGGGTGCCGGAGGGGCCGGGGGTACCGGCCGCCGGCGGCTCGCCCTGCGCCGGGCCCGCTTCCCTGCCGTCCACATGATCGCTGCCCGTGATGCCGAGGGAGCGCAAGGCCAGTACCACCGCGAATGCCGTCATGGCAAAACCGATGACGATGGCCGTCAGCACGAGGCCCTGCGGCAGCGGATCGGCATACTGCGCGCCCGTGGCAATGATCGGCGGGCGGCCGGTGGAGAGCCGCCCCATCCCCAGCAGGAACAGGCTCACGGCGTACGAGATCAGCGCCAGCCCCACCACCACGGAAAACGTGCGGGCACGCAGCAGCAGGTAGATGCCGCAGGCCATCAGGATGCCGACCGTGCCGGCGTAGACGGCTTCCATCAGTCCCCCTCCTTCGCATTGACATTGACATTGCCATTGCCATTGCCATTGCCGTTGACACTGACGCGCTTGTCGCGCACACCGAGGTGGGACACGATCAGCAAGGTCGTGCCCACCACCGTGAAATAAACGCCAAGGTCAAACACCATGGCGGTCGCCAGTTCGATTTCTCCCAGCACCGGTATGTGGAAATGGCCGAAGGCCGTGGTCAGGAACGGAAAACCAAACGCCCAGCTGCCCAGGCCGGTCAGCCCCGCCACCAGGATGCCGCCACCGGCCAGCGCGCGATAGTTCAGCGCGATGCGCGCCTGCGTCCACAGCACGCCGCTGGCCACGTACTGCAGCAGCAAGGCTACCGCCGTGATCAGCGCGGCGATAAAGCCGCCGCCCGGCAGGTTGTGCCCGCGCAGCAGCACGAAGACCGCGACCAGCATGGTCAGCGGCAACATCAGCCGGGCCAGGATGGCGAGCAGCAAGGGATGGCTCTGGCTTGACCATGGCAGCCCGTTGGGCCCCGCTGGCGGCGCTGTCAGGCGCATGCCCTTGAGCAGCGCCTGCACCGCCAGTCCGGCGACCAGCAGCACGCAGATCTCGCCCATCGTATCGAAGCCGCGGAAGTCCACCAGGATCACGTTGACCGCATTATGGCCACCGCCGCCTTCCACGCTGTTGGCCAGGAAGAACGAGGAGATCGCGTCGTAAGGCCGGGTCATCACCGCGTAGGCCAGGATGGCCAGCAGCGTGCCGCCGCCCAGCGCCAGGCAGCCGTCGCGCACGTGCCGGCCCACCGAGGACGAATCCGGCCGGTCAACAGGCAGGAAGTACAAGGCCAGCACCAGCAGCAGGATCGTGACGACCTCGACCGAGACCTGCGTCAGCGCCAGGTCCGGCGCCGAGAAGCGCGTGAACAGCAGCGCCACCAGCAAGCCGCACGCGCTCAGCAGCACAAGCGCGTTCAGCCGTTGCCGGTGGGCAATCACCACGCCGATCGCCGACAGCCCCAGCAAACCCATCCCCGCCACCGTCATGAGGTCGAGCGGCATCGATGGCACCGGGCCAGCCAGCGTGTCCAGGTCGGACAGGAAGACGGCGGGAATCAGCAACATGGCGGCCAGCATCCACGCCAGGTAGCCTTGCAGCGAGCCAGTCTCGAATGCGCCGGTGACGCGCCCGGCCATCTGCGCCAGGGTGTCGATGCCGGCCTCGAACGCATCGCGCGCGTTCAGATGGGCAAAACGCGCGTGCGTCCGATGAAAAGCGTTACGCCGCAAGAAGAACAGCACGCCGCCGCCGCCCATCGAGACCAAGCTCATCACCAGGGGCAGATTGACGCCATGCCACAGGCTGAGGCTGTATTCCGGCAGCGGGCCGCCCAGCGTCGCCAGGGCGGCCGTCGCCAGCAAGGGCCCTACCGTATACGCCGGGAACAGCCCGACCACAAGGCAGATGGCAACCAGCACCTCCACCGGGATCTTCATGGAGCGCGGCGGCTCATGTGGCGGATAGTTCGGCAAGTCGTCCGGCTCGCCGCCAAAGAACACACCGTAGATAAAGCGCAGCGAGTACGCCACCGTCAACGCCCCGGCAAGGGTCGCCGCCGCCGGGATGATCCAGTTGAAATCCCCCAGCAGACCCTGTGCGAGCGTCTCACCGAAGAACATCTCCTTGCTCAGGAAGCCGTTGAACAGTGGCACGCCCGCCATCGAGAGCGACGCCACGATGGCCAGCAACGCTGTGTGCGGCATATAGCGGCGCAGGCCCCGCAGCCGTTGCAGGTCGCGCGTGCCGGTCTCATGGTCGATGATGCCCGCCGCCATGAACAGCGATGCCTTGAACACCGCATGGTTGATGATGTGGAACAGCGCGGCCACCGTGCTCAGCTGCGTGTCCAGGCCGAACAGCAGCGTGATCAGGCCAAGATGGCTGATGGTGGAATACGCCAGCAGGCCTTTGAGGTCCCGCTGCAGCAAGGCCATGCCCGCGCCAAACACCAGCGTGGCAAGGCCGGTGAGGCTGACCATGTAGAACCACCAGTTGGTGCCGTCCAGCACCGGATACAGCCGCGCCAGCAGGAAGACGCCGGCCTTGACCATCGTGGCGGAATGCAGGTAGGCGGACACCGGCGTGGGCGCTGCCATCGCATGCGGCAGCCAGAAACTGAAGGGAAATTGCGCGGACTTGGTAAACGCCGCCAGCAAGATCAAGCTCAGCATCACCGGATACAGCGGGTGGCGCTGCACGCTGCCGGCCTGGGCCAGCACCACGGAGAGCTCCATGCTGCCGCAGATATGCCCGAGCAACAGCACGCCGGCCAGCAACGCCAGCCCGCCCCCGCCGGTCACCGTCAGCGCCATGCGCGCGCCCTTGCGCGCATCGGAGCGATAGGACCAGAAGCCGATCAGCAGGAACGACACGATGCTGGTCATCTCCCAGAACACCGCCAGCAGCAGCAGGTTGCTGGACAGCACCACACCCAGCATCGCCGCCATGAACAGCAGCAGCAGGGAGAAGAAACGTACGGTGGACTCGCTGCGCGGCAGGTAGTAGCGCGCATAAAGGATGACCAGCAACCCGATGCCCAGCACCAGCAGCGCAAACACGTAGGCCAGGCCGTCCGGCCGCAGGCTGAGGCTTAGCCCGATGTCCTCGAGCCAGGGCTGGCGCCAGGCAATGGTGCGGCCCTCGAACACGGCGCTGCGCACGCTGAGCAGCAAGCCAAGGCCAAGCAACGGCGTGCCCACCACGATGGGCGTGGCCAGAAAGCGTACGCGGCGCCGCACCAGCAACAACAGCAACGCTGCCAGCAAGGGAAGCGCGATCAACCAGGCCATCACCATCGGCGGGCTCCGCAAACGCGCCGCGTGCTGCCGGCGACGGGGGCATCAATGAGGTTAAAGGGGTTTTCGATGGCGTTCAATGTGTCGGCGTCCTGGGAAGCTCCGTGGCGTTCATGGACATGCTTGGGGTAAGTGTGATGGCGTCTGCGCCTCAGGCAGGTTGACGACAAACACCGGCACATCCGATCTCGCGACAAGGGCGGTGGCGACGGGGCCGGGCGTGCCCACGCTGCCAGGTTTCCCCCCAGCTGCCGCGGCCTATTTTGCGCCACAGCCACTCGCCTCCGGCGCGGCCCCGCCTTCCCGGATAAAGAATTCAGATCCATCTCAAAAGAATTGAACACGAGGCTGGGCTTCGAGCCAAATGGCAGAAATGGAAGGCTGGTCATCGATTTCTCACATGCGCTAGCCCAAAGCCGTAAACAGCAGCCCCGCGATGCCCAGCCCGACCGCCGCCAGCGCATCCCCTGCGATCAGCCCGCCCCCCGCCAGCGATGTCGTGCTCATGTCCTCGGGCAAGGCATCCGGCGCGTCCCCGGGCTTGCGCAAACGGTTGAGCACGCTGGCCACGACGCCGCCCAGCGCAAACCACGCCGAGGTGGGCAGGTTGACGAATCCGCCAAAGGACGAGGCATAGGGCGACGGCAGCACCACCGCATCCAGCAGGAAATCGGCAACGCTGCCACCGCTTCCCGCCCGGGCAAAGCGCTGGTAGCGCGGCCACGACTTGACCAGAAGGCGCAGCACCGCCGTGGCCAGCCCAAGAACGATGCCCAGCACAACCGCCGTGCGCTGGTGCGGCAAGTTGTTGGTCAGGCCGCGCAACGCGCCGACGATCTTGTAAGTCATGGCCGAAGCCCAGTGCTGGGGCTGCTCGGCGGCCGAGAGCACAGTCTGGTCGAGCGCTAGCACCGGATAAGCCCGCATGAACAGCCTGGCGAACAACACCGCCAGCACCGCGCCGGCAACAATGCCCGCCACCTGGAAGCGAAACTGCACGGTGCGGCTAGTGCCGAGCCGCCAGCCGGTGGAGCGGTCTTGCTGCATGTCGCACGCCTCGCTGGTCGAGACCAGCAGCACCGTTGCCGCGATCAGCCCCACATTCGGGTCACGCAAACCCAGCGCGGCCATCAGGATCACGGACAGCACGAAAGCTGAAGAAATCGGGTTCTGGTCGACCATGCCCACCGAGATGCCGTTGACCATGGCGAACACGAACACCAGCAGCACCGCCAGCACCATGTAGCCCGCGGGCTGATGCAGCAGGCCCACGCCCACCGCCACCACCGCGAGCCCCCAGAACAGCACCCACGCCACCATCCGCCACAAGCTGCCGCCACCTGCCGCCGCAGAGGGTTCGCGCCGTATCCGGGCGGGCAACTGCTGGCCATGCCGATACACCTTGAGCAGGATCAGCGAGATATCGAGCAGCGCGGCGCCCATGATCATGCCGAGCGCAATCAGGAAGGTGATCTTGCGAAAGGGGTCGCCCGGTGCCAGCCAGCCGATCGCGACAAAGAAGGGGATCAGCGCCTGGCCCGCCAGCCCGGCAACCAGCGCCGCCACGCCGATGCGGGCCCCGACGATCATGCCCGCGCCATAGGTGGACGCGGACAAATCGATGGCGGCAAGCCGCTCCACGCGGGCCGCACCGATGCCGCTGACGATGCCCAGCACCGTGCCGCCGGCCAGCCGCGACACCGACTGCCTGAGCAGCACCGGATCCGTCAGGGCGCGCAGGATATTGGCCACCGCCAGCCCGGAGGGAAAGGTGAGTTGCAGCCGGTCGACCAGGATTGGCGTGTACAACATGCCCACGCCCACACCGAACATGCCCACGCAAAGCATGTACAGCATCAACTGCCAGATCGGCGGCTCGGGCAGGCCCATCCAGGTCATCGCCTGGATCACCACGGCCATGCCGCTCATGCCGGCGACCGATGCGGCAATGGTCTGGATATAGTTCGCGCCATGGCGGCCGTCCGCGCCATAGCCGTAGGTCACCGTGGAGCCGAGAATGCCGGCCAGCACCTGCCCGCCTACGAAGAAGCCGAGCGAGAAGTTCATGTACGCCGCGGCAATCCCGCCCAGCGGGCCGAGGACAAGGACCCCGATGGCGCCGAGCAGCGCATAGTATTTCCAGCCGCCCTGCTCTGGCAGCCATGCCCAGCGCCGGCCACTGGCGGCAGCAGCACCGAGCCTCCCGGCGTGTGCCGGCGAGGTAGCGTCTTGCGGTGGCCTGCCGACTGCCGTCATTGGCTTCCCCCATGCGGGCAAGCCGCATCGGTGGCGCTGGATCGAAGGAAAAAGGAAAAAGCCCGCGCGGCGAGGACAACGCTGCCGACGCTGGGCAGATGCTACCGCAAGCGACGCACCGCAGGCACGGCGTGCGTGCGCAAGGGCACGCTAAGACGCAGTAACGGTAAGGCGGAGGCACAAAAAAACCGGACACGAGACGTGTCCGGTAACCCATTTGCTGACTCAGATCGTGTCACTAACCCGAGTATTCAAATGATAACGATTATCATTTGAATACTCAAGGATGAAACGCGCACCCGCCGCTGGCAGCCCTCAAGCCGCCGCCATGCGCCGTGCCTGGCCCGCGCGATGGCGTCCGAACCGGAGCATGGTGGCGCCAGCGATCACCGCCGGTATCCCCACCATCAGGAACAGCGCCGGCATGGTCAGGCCCATCGACAACATCGTGCCGCCCCCGACCGAGCCAACCACCGAGCCCATCCGCCCGACGCCATTGGCCCAGCTCACGCCGGTGGCGCGGCAATCGGTGGGATAGTAAGCCGCCGACAAGGCATTGGCGCCCACTTGCGAGCCGGAGATGCAGAAGCCAGCGGCGAATACCGCCACCCCGGCCAACCATGGCGCCGTGGTCAGGCTGCCGATGGCGGTGATGAACACACCTGCCAGCGCGTAGCTTGCGGCCAGCACATAGTGCGGGTTGGCCCGGTCCATCAGCCAGCCCAGCACGATGGCGCCGAGTGTGCCGCCCACCTGGAACATCATGGTGACCAGGGCCGCCGTCTTGAGCGAGATCCCGGTTGCCCGCAGCAACGTGGGCAGCCAGCTGGACAGCAGGTAGATCACCAGCAAGCTCATGAAGAAGGTCAGCCACAGCAGCAAGGTCCCGCGCACCAGTTCGGGCTTGAACAGGTGCGCAGCCGGCGAGCCGGGCGCGCGCTTGTCCGCCACCACGATACTGCCAGGTGCGACACGCTCGCGCGGCGCGATCCGCTCCAGGATGGCCGCTACCTTCTCCGGGTGCTTGCCGCTCAGCACCAGGTAGCGAACCGACTCAGGCAGCTTCCAGACCAGGAGCGGCAGCAGCAGCAACGGCAGCACGCCACCCAGCAGCAGCACGGCGCGCCAGCCGTGCTCCTCGATCAGGTTCGCCGAGGCCAGGCCGCCAAGGGCCGAGCCGATCGTGAAGCCGCAGAACATGGTCGTGACCAGGAAAGAGCGGCGCTTGGCCGGGCAATACTCGGAGGTCAGCGTGATGGTATTGGGCATGGCGCCGCCCAGCCCCAGACCGGTCAGGAAACGCAGCGCCACCAGCCCCCACAGCGAGCCGGAGAACGCGGAGGCCAGGCTCGCGATGCCAAAGAACAGCACGCAGAAGAGCAGCACGCTCTTGCGGCCAAAGCGGTCGGCCAGCGGGCCGAACAGGAACGCGCCGGCCATCAGGCCGGTGAGCCCGGCGCCAAACAACGGCGCCAGGTGCGCCGGCGTGAGCTGCCATTCGGCGCGGATCGCGGGTGCGATAAAGCCGATCGCGGCGGTATCAAACCCGTCGATGGCGACGATCAAGAAGCAAAGCGCGACGATCGTGACCTGGAAGGCCGATAGCGGCTGGCGATCGATGAATTCGGTAATGCCGATGGATGGTTGCGTGGGCACAGCGGTCTCCTGCATTGTGTTTCGAAGCGGCCGATTTGCGATCGGCTCGCCATTTTTTGGCGGCTCTTTGGCCGCTCTTTGGTTGCTCTTTGCTTCTTTTGGACACTTTGGGACACTTTGGGCCACTTTGGGTCACTTCGGGCCGGCGCTCCTCCTACCGCGCCCCGCCCAGGCAGTCTTGCGCGCGCCAGCCGTGCAGCCATTGCAGCGCGTCGTAGAACTGGTCCTGCGTGCGTCCGACCCACAACGAATTGCGCACCAGCCGCTCCACGCCCTTGGCGTGATACAGCCGGCCCATCTCGCGGGCGGAGTACAGCACGCGCGCGGTGCGCGGGATGCGCGCCTTCTCGTACAGCGCAAAGGCCGCCACGAAATCGCCGTCGGTCTCGGCCACGGCCGCGCCGAGTGTCACGGCATCTTCCAGCGCCTGGCAGGCGCCCTGCGCGAGGTACTGCGTCATGGGGTGGGCGGCATCGCCCAGGATGGTGGCGCGGCCAAAGCTCCATTGCTCCACCGGGTCGCGGTCCGCGGTGGCCCAGCGCCGCCAGGAGGTGGGCCGGTCCAGCATCTGGTGCGGCCGGGCGTGGATGCCCTCGAAGTACGACAGCACTTCTTCCTTGCTGCCATCGCGCACGCCCCAGACTTCTTTCTCGCGGCTATGGAAGGTCACCACCAGGTTGTACTGCTCGCCGCCGCGCAGCGGGTAGTGCACCAGATGGCAGTTGGGGCCGGCCCACACTACCGGCGCGTTGATCTGCAGGTCGGCCGGCATGTCGGCCACATCCACCACGGCGCGGTACACCACGTGGCCGGTCACGCGCGGTTCGTCGCCGAGCAAGGCCTGGCGCACGGCGGATTTCACGCCGTCGCAGCCGATCACGGCCTCGCCCTGGTGGCGTTCGCCGTGCTGGTCGATCACGGTCACGCCGCGTTCGTCCTGCTCCAGCGCGCACACCGTGGTGGCGGTGCGGAACTGAATCAGCGGGTGATCCCGCACGGCTTCCAGGATGGACAGGTGGATGTCGGCGCGATGGATCACCGCATAGGGGTTGCCGAAGCGCTGGCGATAGCGCTCGCCGACATCCACCTTGGCGATTTCCGTGGCGTCAATCGCATCCATCATCACCAGGTAGTCGGTGAAAACGGAGCGCTTGCGCGCGGCTTCGCCCACGCCCAGCGCATCCAGCGCGGCAAAGGCGTTGGCACCAAGCTGGATGCCGGCGCCGATTTCACCGATCTGGGCCGCCTGTTCCAGCAATTCAACGCGGATGCCCTGCCGGGCGAGCGCCAGTGCGGCGGCCAGGCCGCCGATGCCGCCGCCGACCACGATCACCTTGCGGTCCGTGTTGCGCGTGTTGTTCATGTTCGTCTCCTTGGGTGCGCACCCGGTGGCCATCCGGCCTCGGGGTGCCCTGTCGCGTTGGTTAGCGCGCCGTGTAGTCCGGCTGCCGCTGAGGTTCTGCCTGCTGGAAGGCCGGGTGCTCGCAGGCATGGCGGTAGACCGCCATGGCGTGCTCGAAATGTTCGGTACGGCAGCCCATGCGCTGCGCATTGGCGATCTGCGGCACCAGGCAGCAGTCGGCCAGCGTGGGCTGGTCGCCGAAACACCACGGGCCGCGCCCGTGCTGCGCCAGCAGCCGCTCCACCGCGCCCAGCCCTTCGTCCACCCAATGCTGGTACCAGGCGTCCTTTTGCTCCGGTGTCACGCCCAGCGTGTCCTGCAGGTAGCGCAGGATGCGCAGGTTGTTGACCGGATGGATATCGCAGGCAATCACATTGGCCAGCTCCAGCACCCGCGCGCGCAGCTCCGCCGCTTGCGGGATCAGCCGCGGCTCGGGATGGCGGGCGTCGAGGTAGTCGATGATCGCCATCGACTGGCCCAGGTGGAAGTCGCCGTCCACCAGCGCCGGCACCACCGCCGAGGGGTTGATGGCCGCCACATAGTCCGCGACGCGATGCTCGCCCACGCGGATGTTGACCGGCTGGTAGTCGTACGGCAGGCCCTTGAGCGCCAGCGCGATGCGCACGCGGTACGACGTGGAGCTGTTGAAGAAACTATAGATCTGCACGGTGAAGCCCTCTTTCTCGAAATCCCGGAACCTCGACGCCGTCAGGCCACCCGCACCGACAGCTCGCCGAGGCGCTCCACGCCGGCAACCATCAGGTCACCCGGCTTGACGGCCCCGACGCCTTCCGGCGTACCGGTGTAGATCAGGTCGCCCGGTTCCAGGCGGAAGTACTTGGAGAGGTCCGCCACGGTCTCGGCCACCGACCAGATCAGGTGCGTGACGTCGCTGCGCTGCTTGTCGGCGCCGTTGACGGTCAGCCAGATCGCGGCCTGCTCGAAATGCCCCACTTCGCTAGCCGGATGGATCGGGCCGATCGGCGCCGAGGCGTCGAAGGCCTTGCCGATTTCCCACGGGCGGCCCATCTCGCGCATCTTCATCTGCAGGTCGCGGCGGGTCATGTCCAGGCCCACGGCATAGCCCCAGACGTGCTCCAGCGCCTGTTCCAGCAAAATATCGGAGCCGCCCTTGCCGATGGCGACAACCAGCTCGGATTCATAGTGGTAGTTGCTGGTCTGGGCCGGGTACGCCAGCGTCAGGGTCTCGCCATAGGCGACCGGGATCACGGCATCGGCCGGCTTGCAGAAGAAGAACGGCGGCTCGCGGTCCGGATCGAAGCCCATCTCGCGGGCATGCGCGGCGTAGTTACGGCCCACGCAGTAGACGCGGCGCACGGGAAACTGGTCGCTGGTGCCAACGACCGGCACGGCCACGGCAGCGGGAGGGGAAATGACGAAAGACATGGAAGACCTCAGGCAAGGAAATGGGAAAAAGGCAAAGAAATGGGACTGCGCCGGATCAGGTGCGCTCCTCGCGCAGCAGGTTGAGCGCGGACAGCACCGGGCGGTCGGAATAGCTGAACAGCACCGTGTCCTCGACCGAAGCCAGTTGCACCGGCTGCCAGGACGGCGCCACGAAGGTGTCGCGCGGCTCGAACTGGAACTGCGCCTCGCCGATGCGCACGGTGCCGCGCCCTTCCACCACGGAATAGATGGTGGCGTCGGTACTGCGATACGTTTTGCCCTGGAAACCGGCAGGGAGGTATTGCATGAAGGTAGCCATGGTCGGCATCGGCCAGCCGCCGGTGGCCGGGTTCACATAGCGCAGCTTCACGCCATCCCAGGCATCGAGCTCGCCGTTGCGGTAGAGCTGGTCCAGCGCCTCGCGGCTGCGGGCATAGGGATAGCTGAAGATTGGCGAGGTGGGATCGGTGACGCGGTGGCGCACCGGCAGCATGTTGTGGCCGAAGCGGGCAAAACTGTCGCCTTCGGGACGCAGCACCGGCTGCGAGGCTTCGGGGTAGTTTTCCGCAAAACCGGCGTCCAGGTGCTGCAGCAGCGGGATATCCAGCCCGTCGAGCCAGACCACCGGCTCGCCGCCCTGCTCCACGGACGGGTTGCCGTGGTCATGCCAGGTCCACGACGGCGTGATGATGAAATCGCCCGGATGCATGGTGGTGCGCTCGCCGTTGACGGCGGTCCAGGCGCCGCGGCCTTCCACGATAAAGCGCAGCGCGGACTGGGTATGGCGATGGCTGGGGGCAATCTCGCCGGGCAGGATCAGCTGCAAGCCGGCGTACAGCGTGGAGGTGATGCTGGACTTGCCGGGCAGGCCAGGATTCTCCAGCACCAGCACGCGGCGCACGGCTTCTTCCGCGCTGATGACCTCGCCCGCCTGCATCACCAGCGGGCGGATCTCGGCGTATTTCCAGATCGCCGGCTGCGCTTGCGGACGAGGCTCGCGCGGGACCAGCGCGTGCAGCGATTCCCACAGGGGCGCCATCTGGTTGCGGCCGATGCGGCTGTAATAAGCTGAACGGTCGGTGCTCTTCTTTGCGTCTGGCATGGCCTTGTCTCCGATTCATCGCCCGGTCGGGGCGCTGGGCAGCCGCCGTGGGCTGCGGGGTGCGATGGAAGATTTATACGCCCGGAGATATACCTTGTAAAATGATGGATTCCTCTTATCCATATGGATATGGATATACCTCAAAGGGAATACCCTGATGGATTGGACCCAGCGGCTCCGGCTGCGCAACTTGCAGATGCTGCTTAGCCTGGCGCAGACCGGAAACATGAGCCAGACAGCCGCGGCGCTCAGCACTACGCAGCCCGCCTTGTCGAAATGGCTCAAGGAACTCGAAGACGACATCGGGCTGCCGCTGTTCGAGCGCCACGCGCGCGGCCTGCGCCCCACGCCCTATGGCGAATCGATGATTGCCCATGCCAGGCGCATCGAGGCGCACCTGGATACCGCCCGCGACGACATGCAGGCCATGCGCGAAGGCGGCAGCGGTCTGGTGGTGATCGGCGCCTCCGGCGCGTCGGCTGCCGATACCGTGCCGCTAGCCGTCACCTCGCTGTTGCAGCGCCTGCCGAAAGCCCATGTCCGGCTGGTGGAAAGCACCATGAACCTGTTGATGGCGCAACTGGCCCGGGGCGAGGTCGATATCGTGGTGGGCCGCTCCGCGCCGGAACTGCAGGACGGGCAAATGCGCGCCGAGGCGCTCTACATGGAGCCGATCCATTTCGTCACGCGCCCGCGGCATCCGCTGTTTGAGCTGGCCGAACCGGGCTGGAGCGACCTGCAGGCATACCGGTGGATCGTGTGGCCACGCGGCACGCCCATCCGCAACACGCTGGAGTCGGCGCTGAACGCGGCTGGCCAGGGCATGCCGGCCGATTGCGTGGAGTCGAACTCGGTCATCCTCAACCTGACCTTGCTCAACCACAGCAACATGATCGGCGTGGCCTCGCACCGGACCGCGCGGCGCCTGGAGCATCTCGGCGCCCTGCGCATCCTGCCGCTGCGGCTGGCGGGCTTTGGCTCGGTATCCATGTACTGGCGCGACGACGGCTTTGGCCGTATCGCGGTCAGTGTCGCGCTGGACGCCCTGCGGCGCGCGGCGGTGCGCTCGGTCGATGAAATCCCCGACGACACGCACGGGTGACACCAGCCCGCGCGGCTTACCTGCAAGCCGCCAGTTGCCAGTCCCCGCCTTGCCACGCCAGCACGTGGGTCAAATCCAGCGCGTCGAGGAAGCGCCGGTCGTGCGACGCCACCAGGATGGCGCCGGGATAGGCGCTCAAGGCCTGCTCCAGCGCGCGCACCGAATCCAGGTCGAGGTGATTGGTAGGCTCATCGAGCAAGAGCATTTGGGCAGGCTGCGCGGCCCATAAAGCGCAGGCAAGCGCCGCCTTCAGGCGCTCGCCCCCGCTCAATTCGCCGGAAGGCTGCCGCACCAGCGCCGCGCCCAGCCCGAGCAACGACAAATGACTGCGCAGCACGCCCTCCGGCAAGGGGCTGTCCAATTCGCGCAGCCGCTCCAGCACGGACATCGCCGGCGGCAGCAGGGTCGCCGCCTGCTGATCGAGCCAGGCATTGGGAACACCTGCCGAGCAGGTCCCGGACACCAGGTTCTCGACGCCGGCCAGCAGCTTGAGCAACGTGGTTTTACCGCAGCCGTTCGGCCCGGTCACGGCAACGCGCACCGGCCCCGCCAGCGTCAGGCTGAGCGGCTTTGCGCCGGCCGCAAACGGCAGGATCGCATCTTGCGCGTGCACCACGCGCTTGCCCGCGGCGACCACCGCGCCGGGCAGCATCAGCGCCACCGGCGGGCCGGCCTCGATGCGCTGCGCGGCTTGCCGCACGGCATCGTCCAGCGTCGCGCGGGTTTCCTGCTGGCGCCGCTGCTCGCGGCCGGAATACCCCTGCGCACCGTCCTTCAGCCGGCCGAGGTGGATGCCGGGCAGGTTGGCCATCGTGCCCGCGCGGTCGTTGCGCGCGGCACGGCGCTGATGGGCATCGTGCTGGCGCCGCAAGTCGCGCAAGGCCGAGTTACGGCTGGTCCGCGCGTGATCCAGCGCGGCTTGCGCGGCGGCGGCTTCGGCATCGCGCTGCACCGCATACAGCGTGTAGTTGCCGCCGTAGTGGCGCAAGCCATCCGGCGTCAGCGCGGCGATATGGTCCATGTCTTCCAGCAATTCGCGGTCGTGGCTGACCACCACCACGCCGCCGCGCCATTGCCGCAACTGAGCGCGCAGCCATTGCCGGGCGACGAAGTCGAGGTGATTGGTGGGTTCGTCGAGCACCAGTCCATCTGCGCTGGAAAGAAAGGCCCCCACCAGCGCCACGCGCGTGAGTTCGCCACCGCTGAGGCTGGCGGCGAGCCGCTCCGGCTCCAGATGCCCCAGGCCAGCCGCCTCGCAGGCCAGCCGCAGCTGGCCGCGCAGGTCCCACCGCCCTTCCAGCAGGTCGAAGTCCGCCCCCTCCGGCTCGCCCCGCTCCACCCGGGCGAGCGCATCGAAAGCCGGCGTCAGGCCGGCGACATCCGCCAGCGTCGCGCCAGCTGCCAGCCTGCCGTCTTGCGGCACATAGGCAACGGTGGCATGCCTGACGACGCGCCCGGCATCCGGCGTGACCAGGCCCGCCAGCACCTTTGCCAGCACGCTCTTGCCGGTGCCGTTGCGGCCAACCAGGCCGATGCGCCGGGGTGGGAAGGTGTCGCTCAGGTCGTCCAGAAGCACCCGCCCATCGGGCAGCGCCACGGTGACGTGGCGCAAAGAAATCCAGAACGCCGGCTGCGAAGCTGAGTGGGAATCCAGGGGGGTGGCACCAGAATTACCGCCGGACTGCGGCGCGGAGAAAACCGCGAACGGAATCGATGTGAAGTCAGCCATGCAAGCTCCAGACAAGACAGGTAGCGCGCCTGGAACCCAAGTGCTCAACGAGGGCACAACAAGGGTTAACAAGGGTTCAACAAGCGCGAACAGGTTTGAAGTGGGCTTACAGGATCATTTTGCGTTGACTCCGGTGGATGCGGATGGTGTGACCGGTCAGGCCCCTGCCGAGTTCCGTTCAGTTTGTGTAGCCCGCAGCGGGCGAGCATTGCGCAGCGTTCGCCCGGCTCACGCTCGCCCGCCACTCACTTCATATCGGGAGGAACCCGTCATCCAGCCGCCCGCCGGCTCGACAGATGCCGCCCCGCATCCGGCGCGAGCCGGACATACCCGATCAACGACACCAGCGTCAGCGCGCCCGCGAAGAGAAACGCCCAGCGAAAATCACCGAGCGTAAAGTGCGGCACGTCGCTGGCCTCGCCGCGCAGCGATGCGGCAATCCTCAGCGACAGCGAGCCAAACGCAATGCCAAGGCCGATCGACATCTGCTGGGCAGCATTCCATAGCGTATTGGCGCTGCTCATCTGGTTTTGCGGGATATCGGCGTAGGCCAGCGTGGCGAGCGTGGAGAACTGCATCGAGCGCGTCACGCCGTAGATAAACACCACGAACAGCACGATGGCGAGCGGCGTCTCGGGCGTGAGCAAGCCGCACGCGACGATGAACACGCTGGCGAAAGCCACGTCGACGATCGCGGTGGCGCGAAAGCCGTAGTGTTGCAGCACGCGCGTGGTCAAGGCCTTCATGCCGAGGTTGCCGAGCGCGCTGGCGAGCAGCAACAGCCCGGAGCGGAACGCGGACAGCCCGAAGCCAACCTGGAACAGCAGCGGCATCAAATACGGCACCGCCCCGATGCCGATGCGGGTGACGGACCCGGTGATCACGGTGACCGAGAACGTCGGCACGCGCAGCGTCGTGAAATCGAGCAGCGGATGCTCGCGGCCCGCTGCATGGCGCACGGCGAGCACGCCCAGGGCGAGGCCGGCGGCCACGAACGCGCCCGCCGTTGCCAGGCTGGAGCCTTGCTGGCTGGCCAGCTCCGTGCCGTACAGCACGAAGGTGAGCGTGGCGCCGCTGAGCAGGAAGCCGACGATATCAAGCGGCTTGGGCTCGCTCGCGCGTTCGTTGCGGATCATCATGAAGGTGGCGATCAGCGCGGCGATGCCGAATGGCACGTTGAGCAGGAAGATCCAGCGCCAGGAGGCGTAGGTGGTGATGAACCCGCCAATGGGCGGCCCCACCACAGGCGCCACGATGGCCGGCCAGGTGATGGTGGAGATGGCCTTGATCAACTGGCGCTTATCCGTGTTGCGCACCACGATCAGCCGCCCGACCGGCACCATCATCGCGCCGCCAATGCCTTGCAGCACGCGCGCCGCGGTGAACGCGAATAACCCGTTCGATGCGCCGCACAGCACCGAGGCCACCGTGAAAACAACGATCGCCCCGCCGAACACCGTCCTTGACCCGAAGCGATCAGCGATCCATCCGCTGATCGGGATAAACACCGCCAGCGCCAGCATATAGGCCGTCATGCCCAGGCTCAGGTCATTCGGCCCGACCCCGAACGACTGCGCCATCTGCGGCAACGCAGTGGCGAGCACGGTGGTATCGAGGTACTCCATGAAGAAGGTAGCCGCGACGAGATACGGCAGGAATCTCATCGACGATGACTGGGTTTGCGTGTGGTCCATGGAGCGGCGGGTGCGGGGGGTGCGTGTCTGCGCGGCGAAGCGGGCGGACCGCTTTTTGCCACCGGGAAAGCCGTTTCAAGCCAGGATGGCAATCATACCGGGCATCGGCAAAGGACGTTTGCCCCGCCCGGCCCACGCTTTGGCCAGTCCATCATGCCGCGCCTGCGCGCGCCGGGTCTTCCGCCTGGCGCTGCGGCACGCGCACCGGGTCGACATGGGTCATCACATTCAGCACGTCCTGAATCTGCATGGCGGCGAGGCGCGCCTCCACCGCAATACGGTGCCCCGCCTCGACCGTCATTGCGCCATCGATCTCCAGATGCACGTCGACCAGGATCGCGTCGCCCATCTTGCGGGTCTTCAGGTCATGCAGGCCCAGCACGCCTGGCGTGGCCAGCATGGCCTGCCGGATCGCCTCGATGCTCTGCGCATCCACGGCGCGGTCCATCAGGTCATGCAGGGCATCCCAGGAGAACTTCCAGCCCATCCTGGTCACCATCAGGCCGACCACCAGGGCGGCCACTGGATCAAGCATGTGGTAGCCAAGCAGGTTGCCGCCGATGCCCACGGCGACCACCAGCGACGATGCCGCATCCGAGCGCGCATGCCATGCGTTGGCAACCAGCATGCTGGAGCGCACGCGCTCGGCCACGGCGAGCATGTAGCGGAACAACGATTCCTTTGCCGCCAGCGCGCCCAATGCCACCCACAGCGCGACACCCTTGACCGGCTGGATCAACTCGGGATGCTCCAGCTTTTGCACGGCCGACCACAGCATGCCGACGCCGACCGCAAGCAGCAGCAGGCCGATTGCCAGCGAGGCGGCGGTCTCGAAACGCTGGTGGCCATATTGGTGGTCGGCATCCGCGCCCTTGCGGCTATGGTGACTGGCGAACAGCACCACAAAGTCCGAGACCAGGTCGGAGAGCGAGTGAATGGCATCCGCGATCAACGCCTGGGAGCCGGCCACCACGCCCGCCACCAGTTGCATGCAGGTCAGCAGGATATTCACGGCCACGCTCACCCAGGTGCTGCGCCGCGCCGCCTGGGCTCTGGCGGGCGTTTCTACCTCGGCCTCGTCGATGACCTCGTCAGTTCGCATCGATGGATGACTCCTGTTGTCCGGTTAATGTCCGGTTAATGCCTTGCCGGGTAAAGCGCGGCCGCGCCCCAGCCATTCTAGCCACTCGAACAGCGCCATGCCGGCCAGCATGGCCAGCGCAAAGACTGCGCCTTGCCATGCGCCCGCGCCCAGCAGCACCAGCGCGGGCCCCGGGCAGATCCCCGCCAGCCCCCAGCCCACGCCGAACAACAGGCCACCACCAAGCAAGCGCCGGTCAATCCGGCGCGACGCCGGCAGCTGCATGGGCATGCCCAGCAGCGAGACGGCACGCCGCCGGGCGATACCGAACGCCACTACGCCCACCGCGATCGCGCCGCCCATCACCAGCGCCAGCGAGGGATCCCAGCGCCCGGCAAGGTCGAGAAATCCGAGCACCTTCTGCGGATTGGCCATGCCGGCCAGGATCAGCCCGAGGCCGAACACCAGGCCAGAGGCCAGCGAGATCAGCAAGGAAGAAAGGCGGTTCATGTCGCTCCTCATGCGCCGAGCAGGTGCCGTGCGACAAAGACCGTCGCAAAACCGGCCCCCATGAAGGCCGCGGTGGCCGCCAGCGAGCGCGGAGAGAGCCGCGACAGCCCGCAAACGCCATGCCCGCTGGTGCAGCCCGCGCCGTAGCGGGTACCCAATCCCACCAGCAAGCCGGCTACGACCAGCAGGCCAGCGCCGGCATGGACCCGGATCTCCGGCAGCGCGCCGAACAGGCGCCAGAGCAGCGGTGCCGCCAGCAGGCCAAGCACAAAGGCGATACGCCAGCCGGCTTCCGCGCGCGTTGGCCGCAGCAAGCCACCAACGATGCCGCTGATGCCCGCGATGCGCCCGTTGAACAGCACGAGCGCGGCGGCGGCCAGTCCAATCAGCAGGCCCCCGCCCAGCGCGGACCAGGGCGTGAAGTGTGTCCAGTCGATGATCATGGCCAGTGGCTCCTTCATTCAGTGGGGCAATACAGGGCGTAAAGCGTTTCGAGCACGGCCAGCGCCCGCGCATCGGCAACCGCGTAAAAAATCCGCTTGCCGTCGCGCCGCGTGTTGACCAGCCCTTCCGCGCGCAGCACACCAAGCTGTTGCGACAAGGTGGGTTGATGGATGCCAAGCAGCGCTTCGAGCTCGCCCACCGACATCTCGCCCTGGCTAAGCTGGCAAAGCAGCAGCAGCCTGTCTTCATTGGCGAGGGCGCGCAACATGGCGGTGGCGTCGCCCGCGGCGGCGCGCATCGTGTCCAGGCTCAGGGAGGGAGAAGCCGCTTGCATGGGTTCGGCAAAGGCCGGGCGAGACCCCGGCCTGCTAATCAATATACGGTTTAATATTATATTAAAAAGTATATTGATGCCAGTCGAGACCGACCTTCAATGCGACATCAACACCGGAATGTCGGCGTGGCGCATCAGGGTGCGGGTGGTGCCGCCAGTGACCAGCTCGCGCAGCCGGGCGTGCCCATAGCCACCCGCCACCAGCAGGTCGGCCTGCAAGTGCCGCACCGCCTCCAGCAGTAGTTGGCCAATCCCATGGCTGCCTTGCACGGCGTGCATGACGCTGGTGATGCCCTGGCGCGCCAGGTGATCTCGCAGGCCGGCGTGCGCACCGGGCACATCGGGCATGCCGTGGGTCGCCGAGCCGTCATGCGCGCTGGACGCCGACACCACGGTGACACGCTTGGCCAGGCGCAGCAGAGGCATCGCATCGGCCACGGCCCGGGCGGCTTCCCGCCCACCATCCCATGCGATGGCGACATGTTCGCAGGGTAGATGCCGCACGCCCGGCGGCACCAGCAGCACCGGGCGGCCGGTGTTGAGCAACACATATTCCGGGGTCTGTGCCACCAGCACGGGAATGGACTCCGGCCCGGGCAAGCGGGCCAGGACGACTACGTCCGCCACCCGCCCCTGCTGGACCAGCGCCCAGCCCACGTCGTCCTCGATGACCCGGTGGGTGAAACCCACGCCGGGCGCCGCTTCGCTCATGGCCCGATGAAATGCGGCGCTGGCTTCGGCGCCCTGCGCCAGCAACTGGCGCCGGGCCAGTTCCGCGTAGTATCCCGCCTCGTCGCCCGCGCCCCGGAACGGCTCCAGCCGCATGCCGGTGGCCGTCACCCCGATCACATGGCCGGCCGAGCGCTGCGCCAGTTCCGCAGCCAGGTTGACGCGATCCGCACAGCCGGGATCCGCACCGAGTTCGACCAGCACGGTCTTGAAATCCATGATGTTTTCCTCCGATCTGGAGACCCCTGCACACGGTTGCAGACGTTTTTCCGACTATCCGAAAATGGACTCTACTCCGTGCGCGGGGCAGCGCAAGCGGGCAATGCGGGCGAATTGCGGCAGATCAATGCCGAAAGCCTGCCCCGCGCGGCCGGCGCGCGGGACTACGCAAGCGGCGCCAGCTCGATCTGGCTGGCCATTGGCGCCAGCGCACGGATCAGCATGATGCTCATATCGGTGAACGCCAGCGTGCAACTGGCCAGCGTGCCACGCCAGTCCGCATCGGCCAGCGTCAGGTTCTCCCAGACCTCGACCGGATGCTCGGGCGGCACGCCCTGCGCCACCAGCCAGGCGGCGATATCGCTGGGCATGAAATCCCATGGGCGCGGAATCACGATGGCGTTGCGCTGGTCCGCCAGCACGTGCACCAGATGGCGCTTGAACGGCTCCAGGTCTCCGCGCCGGTGAAAGGTCAGGAAGGTGGTCTCGTCGAAGCAAACCTTGCCGCGCGCAGCCAGCACCTGGGCCGAAGAGATGCCGGGCACGGTATCCACCGGATGGCCGCATGCCCGCTCGACCCGCTCCAGGTACTGGAAACCGCTGAAGTGCATGTCGCCCATGAACAGCACCACACAGCGCCGGCCGCCATGGTGCTCGGCGGCAACCCAGGCAAGCCGCTCCACCTGGTCCTGGTATCCCATGGTGACCACCTGGGCCGCCGGCGGCACCAGCGGGCGGATGACGTCGATGACCGTGTCGAAGCCGGCCACGATGTCGGCGCCACGGACCAGTTCCGCCACGCCGTGGGTCAGGAAGTCGAGGTGCCCGGGGCCAACGCCGGCGCAGATGATCATGAAGAATCCCGGTTCGATCGATGCAAAAGGGGACGGCGCGCGCATCGCCCCGTCAAGACAGGGCGCAATTATGCCAAGCCATCGGAGCGCGAGGCCTGCGCCGAGGAACGCCTGGCGCAAAAAAAAGTACTTCAGGATCCGGCACTGGATGCCGATAGCTGCTTCAGAGCCGAGTCAATGTCCCGCGAGCCCCCACCGGGCAAGGCAGGCACCCTCGGTCGTTAGCGACGTTTACCTCACTCATGCCAGATAGAGACAAAGCGCTCAGCATAGCCGACCCCCATCAGTTGTTCCGCAATTCGCTCGAGCAAGCCACCGATGCCGTCTTCATCCTGAACACGGACAACAAGGTGATCTTCCTGAACGCTGCTGCGGAGGCACTCTATGGCGCATCCCGTACGCAAGTCTTCGGCATGAACGTGGAGGCGCTCGTGCAAAAGCTGCCGGATGCCGACGCGCAGCGCGCCCAGCCCTTGCCCGCCGTCCGGATACTGAGACCGGATGGCGAACTTCGCTTTGGCCATGTCGCGGAATCCAGCACCCGCCTGGGCGACGTGACACTGCGCACGCTGCTGGTAAAGGTGGCCAACCACCCGGATGCCAGCCGCGACCATCACCCGTTGCTATCCGTCATTGCCGACGAGATCGACAGTGCCGTGCTGGTGGTCGATGCCGACTGGCACATCGTGTACGGCAACGCCGGGCTCACGCGCATGCTGGGCTACAAGCCCTGCGAGCTGAGGGGCAAGACCCCGCGCGAGATACTGGCCGGCGAGTTCACCGATCCCGGCGTGATGCAACGCTTGCATGCCCAGCGCTCATCCCCGGGCGGCGAGCGCCACGAGGCTCTGGTGTATGCGCGCGACGGCAGCGCACTCTGGGTCAGCGCCACCGTGCGCCATCTGGTCAGCGCGACCGGCGACCGGCATCACGCCATCGTCATCCTCTCCGACATCACCCAGCAGCGGACCTACGAGATGCTGCAGCGAAAGGTACTGCAAGCCATGGTGATGGAGCAGCCGCTGCCCGCCGTGATGGAATTGATCTGCGAAGAAGTACAACGCGTGGCACCCGCCGTGATCGCGTCCGTGCTGCGGGTGGCCGCCGATGGGCGCCTGCACCCGCTGGCCGCGCCTGGCCTGCCGCCCGAGTATTCGGCCGCGCTGGACGGCCTGACCATCGGGCCATCCGTGGGCTCCTGCGGCACGGCCGCCTGGCTGGGCGAGCCGGTGATGGTCAGCGATATTGCCAACGATCCGCTATGGGCGGATTTTCGTGATCTTGCCCTACCCCTCGGCCTGGCGGCATGCTGGTCCTATCCGATCAAGGCAAGCGATGGCCGCGTGCTTGCCACGCTGGCCTTCTACTGCCGCACCGTCCGCCAGCCCGACGCCTTCCACCAGCAGCTGGCCGAGGTATGCGCCTCGCTGTGCAAGCTCGCGTTCGAGCGCGAGGAAGCCGCCGAGCGGATCCTGCAGCTCGACCACTACGATTCACTGACCGGCTTGCCCAACCGCAGCCTGCTGCAGATGCAGGCCGGCACCCTGCTGCTCGCGGCGCGCTCGGCCGGCACCACGCTCAGCGTGCTGTTCGTCGACCTGGACCGCTTCAAGCATATCAACGACTCGCTCGGCCACGTCGGCGGCGACAAGCTGCTGCGCGAGGTTGCGCAACGCCTTAGCGCGCACGCCGGGGATACCGCGCTGGTGGCGCGGCTGTCGGGCGACGAATTCGCGCTGGTGCTCCCCGACTGCGACCGCACCCAGACCATTGCTGCGGGCAAGCGCATCCTGGCCGCGCTGCGCCAGCCGCTGCGCATCGACCACGCCAGCATTGCGCCCTCGGCCAGCATCGGCATCAGCATGTTCCCGGCCGACGGCGATGCGCTGGACTACCTGCTGCACTGCGCCGAGATGGCCATGTACGACGCCAAGGCCGCGGGGCGCAACTTGTTCCGCTTCTTCAGCATCGAGATGAACTGGGCCGCCCAGGAGCGCCTGGCGCTGGAGTCCGCGCTGCGCGACGCCCTGCTGGCCGAGGAGCTTCATCTCAACTTCCAGCCCCAGGTGTTCCTGCGTGATGGGCGCCTCTATGGCCTGGAGGTGCTGGTGCGCTGGCACCACCCGCACTTTGGGATGGTGTCGCCGGACCGCTTCGTGCCACTGGCCGAAGACAGCGGCCTGATTGGCACGCTGGACCGCTGGGTGCTGGAGCAATCGTGCGCGCAGCTAGCTGCCTGGCGCCGGGAAGGGCTTTCCGTACCCACGATCTCCGTCAATATCTCGCCCGCCAGCTTCCGCGACCCGGGGCTGCCTGCGCAAGTGGCCGAGACCCTGGCCCGCCATGGGCTGCCCGCCCAGGCGCTGGTGCTGGAGATGACCGAAGGGCTGCTGATGGAAGACGACGCGGGCCTCGCCGCCACCGTTGCCGCCATCCACGCACAAGGCGTGCGCTTGTCCATGGACGACTTCGGCACGGGGTATTCCAGCCTGGGCTACCTCAGGCAGTTGCCCGTGCACCAGCTCAAGCTGGACAAGAGCTTTGTGATCGACCTGGAAAGCGATGCCGCCGCCCGCGAGCTGGCCAGCGCCGTCATCCGCATTGGCGACAGCCTGAAGCTCGCGGTGATCGCCGAAGGCGTGGAAAACGAAGCCCAGCGGCGCTTCCTGCTATCGCAGGGATGCCATATGGGGCAAGGCTATCTGTTCTCGCGCCCGCTGGATGCCTTGGCGGTGGCGAAATGGATCGCCGCGCCGCAGGCGGTCGAGCGGCAGCCAGCGGAACATGGGGAGCGGCATTCCCGGCGTTGAATGAAGAGGCGGTGGCGGCTTAGGCCGGCGCCGCCCGCTGGCTACCTGGCGGCGGCGCGCTTTTCCAGCAACGGCTGGCTCACGCCCTGCACGCCCACCAGCCCGAGCACGGTGGTTAGCCCGACCTGGGCGCCTTCCCAGGCGTTGGTCGGGTCGTACCACTCATCGCGGGCATGGAAGCCGCCGGTCTTGCCACCGCTGCCGATGATGATGGCGGGAATGCCAAGCGACATCGGCACATTGGCGTCGGTGCTGCCGCCGCGCAGGCTGGGCGTGCCCTTGCCGTAGCCCTTGATGGCGCGCACCGCTGCCTGCACGATGGTGGCGTCTGGCGGCGTGCGGCCCGCCGGACGGTCGCCGATCAGCTTGACCTGGTAGGTGATCTGGCTGGCAGCGTCGGCCGGATGCCAGCGGCGGTTTTCCTCGGCAACCCCGGCCTCGATGGCCGCCATGATCTGCTTCTCGGTTTCCAGCAGCGATGGCGTAGCGTTGGAGCGGATATCCACCGCCATGCGCGCATCGCCCGCAATCGCGTTGACCGACGTGCCGCCGCCCACCGTGCCCACCGTGAATGTGGTCTTGGGATCCTCGGGCGGGCGCACGTCGCTCACCTTGGCAATGGCCCGTCCCATCGCGTGGATGGCGCTGGGCAGGCCGAAGGCGCCGAAGCTGTGGCCGCCCGGGCCACGGAACGTCACCTCATAGCGATGGCTGCCGGTGCCGAGCGACAGCACCCGGTCGCCCACGCCCGGCTCCAGCCCGACCATGCCGTCGATATCCGGGTGGTCGCGAAACACGGCCTTCATGCCGCGCAGGTTGCCCAGCTCTTCCTCGCCCACGTTGCCAACGAACACCAGGTCGCCCACGGTGCGCACCTGGTTGTCGTTGAGCACCTTGAGCCATGACAACAGGACTGTCAGCCCGCGCGTGTCATCCGAGATGCCTGGCGCATAGAGGCGGCCGTCGCGCGGCTTGACCGTGACATCAGTGCCTTCGGGAAAGACCGTGTCCAGGTGCGCCGAGATCAGCAGCTTGGGGCCGTTCCCGCTGCCCTTGCGGATGCCGATGGCATTGCCCTCGGCATCGATATGCGCATCGGCAAGGCCAAGCGCCTTGAGCCGGGAGAGGAAATGCTCGGCCCGTGCCTTCTCCTTGAACGGTGGCGCGGGGATCTCGGTCAGCGTCTTGAGATCGCCCAGCGAGCGCGCGTCATCCGCCTTCACGTCGGCCAGCACCTTCTTGACTAGCGGGGCGGCTTCGAGTGTGGCGTAGGTGCGCTCCACCACAGGCGAGACCGCAGGCACGGGGATGGTCTGCGCAACCGCGTGGGTGCCTGCCAGGGCAAGCCCCGCGAGCATCAGGGAAAGCGGACGGAACGGGACGGCAACGGATTGGGGGCGTGCTTGCATGGTGGGGCGATGGCTCCGGAAAGGACATGGCGGCATGGCGAACGGCACAGGCATCGGTTGTGGCCGGGCGAAGCCATATTCTGCCAGCGAGGCGGGAGATAGTGGGCTGCAAGAAGTGGGCTGCATGAGGCATCCATGTGCCAGGCAAGGTAATTGGATTACCATTCAATACCTGGCGGCAGGCCATGCCGCGCCAGTTGCCCGCCTTCCGGCTTGCCCGGTGTCCACGCTGCATAGAGGTTTTACCGAGGGTGATGTGGTAGAAGCAACGATTGAGATGTCCAGTCCTCACGGCCTGCAGGGCCGCAGGGCCACACGGCTGACCGCCACGGCCAGCCAGTTCGAGTGCAACATCCAGCTAAGCAGCAACGACTGCGCGGCGGACGCCAAGAATGTGTCCGAGGTCATGCGCTTGTCGGCGCGCGCCGGCCTGCGTTTGCACATCCAGGCCAGCGGCCCGGACGAGTCGGTGGCGCTGCGCGTCATCTGCGCCTTGCTGACCGACTAAGCGGCCGGCCCGGCAGTCAGCGACCATGCCCATCACCTACCTGCGCAACCTCACCGGACGGGTACGCAGCCCGCACGCCAACCGGCAGCTTGCCGGCTATCTCAGCTTTGTGGCCGGCGCCACCAACGCCGGCGGCTTCCTTGCCGTGCAGCAGTACACCTCCCACATGACGGGCATCGTCTCGGCCATGGCGGACCACCTGGCGCTGGGGCAGGTCGGGCTGATCCTGGAGGGACTTGGCGCGCTGCTGTCCTTCCTGGCGGGCGCGGCCACTTCCGCCGTGCTCATCAACTGGGCACGGCGCGAGCACCTGAACAGCGAATATGCCCTGCCGCTGATGCTGGAGGCCTTCTTGTTGCTGTGCTTTGGCTTGCTCGGCGGCAACCTTGGCAATCACCAATGGCTGTTCATACCCGCCACGGTGATGGTGCTGTGCTTCATCATGGGCCTGCAAAACGCCATGATCACCAAGATTTCCCACGCCGAGATCCGCACTACCCATATCACCGGGATGGTGACCGATATTGGCATCGAGCTTGGCAAGCTGTTCTACTGGAACCTCGCCAAATCCGACGAGGCCAGGCCGCCGGTGCTGGCCAACCGGTCCCGGCTGCGCATGCTGGCCATGCTGGTGGCGCTGTTCTTCTTCGGCGGCGTCGTCGGCGCGCTGGGCTTCAAGCATCTGGGATTCAGCGCCACGCTGGCGCTGGCGGCGTTGCTGCTGGTGCTGGCGTTCGTGCCGGTGGTGGACGATGTGCGGGCCCACGGCGCGCGGCTGACCGCCTACGGGCGCAAATGGGCGCGCGAGGTATTGCGCGATGTCCATGCCCTGTGGCTGGCCGCGCGCGACCCGCGCACCCCGTGGTACGCAAAAGCCGTGGCCCTGCTGGTGGCGGGCTACGCGCTGTCGCCCATCGACCTGATCCCCGACTTCATCCCGGTGCTCGGCTACCTGGACGATGTCGTGCTGGTGCCGCTCGGGGTCATGCTGGCCATCCGGATGATCCCGCCGGACCTCATGCGCGAGCACCGGGCCGCCGCCGTTGCGGCCGGGCAACGCCCAAGCAGCCGCGTGGCGGCCGCGGTCATCATCGTGCTGTGGATTGGGGGCACGCTTGTGATGGCTGCGCTGCTCGCGCGCTATGTTCCGTGGCTCCGAAGCAACTGATTTGCGATTCCAGGCCCTGAAGGTACGCGCGGACACATTGGTTTGCATTTGGCACGGCCGGTGCTACCTACAATCGAATTGTCGGGAGGCACATCCCGCCCATCACCGAGCCAGCAACGCATCATGCAGGACCAAGCCTTACCCCCCACCGTGACCTGCCTGCAGGGCCTGCGCGATCTCGCGGCCCTGCTCACCGCAGGCTCCCTGCTCCAGTCCGCCACCTTGCAGGTCATTGCCGAGTACGAACGGCACGCCCGCACCTCCGAAGACGAGTACTGCGCCCGACGACATAGCTGGGATTAGACTCGCCCCGGCAGCGCTGCCGCTCAGTGCTTGCATGCCAGCGGTGAACGCACGCCGCCGTCGCGCACCAGTGGCAGGATGGTTGGCGCCAGCGATTTGAGCAACTGCACGGACAGCGCGCTGGTGAAGGCATAGCGCGCGGCATAGGGCTCTTGCACGTACGCCGTGACGTTGCCGAAGTAACGGTCGCCAAGGAAAAACACGAAGGTGGCCGAGCGGCTGACCACGCGTGAGGAAATCAGCCTGCCGCCTGGCCCGTAGACTTCGTAGCGATGATCGCCCGTGCCGGTCTTGCCGCCCGCCACGATGCCGCTGCCAACCAGCGCCGACTTCAGCATGCCCGCCGTGCCCGAATCCACCACGCCGATCAGCGCGGCACGCACCACCTCGGTGATATCCTCGCTCAGCAAGCGCGTGCCCTTCTGCCCCAAGCCAAAGTCAGTCGCGTACGGCGTGCCCGCCGCAAATTCCAGGCTGCGCAGCGCCGTGGCCTGCTGGCGCACGCCATTGCCCTGCACGATGCCGACCAGCTCGGCCAACGCAGCCGGCCGGTCCCCCGCCGCGCCGATCGCCGAGGCATAGGACGCCGTGATCGCGCTGAACGGATAGCCCAGGCGCTGCCACCGGCGTGCAATCTCAACAAAGGCCTGGCGCTCCAGCTGGCTGCGGATGCGGCGCGTCTGGCCGCCGGGATGGCGGGTCTTGAACAGCCACGCATACACCTCCTGGCGTTGCTCGGTGCTGTCGCGCAAGGCTTCATCCAGGCTGGCATCGGGGCGCTGGCGCAGGTAATTGAGCAGCCATAGCTCAAGCGGATGCACGCGCGCCAGGTAGCCCCGGTCATTCAGCGAAAAACTGGTCGGTCCGTATTTGCTGTACAGCTTGGCCAGCTTCTCATCGGTCAGCCCCGCCTTGGGCAGGGTGGCGAGCATGACCTTGTTGAACTGCGCCGGATCGATGTCGGGATCGATGCTGCGCAGCGTCACCGCCAGCCCCACCGGCGAGAAGTGGCGGTTCTGGAGCACGCGCCTGGCCGCTTCCTGCTGGCTCATGCCGCGATACTTCCCGTAGAAGGCACGCAGGTAGTCGCTGCCCTCCTTGTCGGCAAAGCGCACCAGGTAGGCGCGGCGTTGCGGCGCGGCCGGATTGTTCAGCCAGTCGTCGGCATCGGGATGCAAGCGATAGGTTTCGTAGCGCACGATATCGCGCATCAGGCGGATAAAGACCAGGTTCACCGAGTGCTCGAACGCTTCGCGCACGGTCATGATCTTCATGTTTTCCCAGCGCTCGAAGTTGGTGAATGTCTGCAGCCCGCCCCCGGTAAAGAAGGCCTCTCCCGCGCTGCCGGAATAGCGGCGCAGCATGGCGGCTTCCAGCATGGCGCGGCGGCTCTTGTCGGGTGCGGCGAGCAGGTAGCTCAGTACCCACTGGGTCAGCGCATCCAGCTTGGCCGGCTTGATTTCGCGCAGCTCGGCGGCGGACATGCCGGCATATTTCTCGTGGAGCTCGGAGAGGATTTCCAGATAGGTCACCAGCGTGCGCAGCTTGGCGGTGGAGCCCAGGTTCAGCCGCGCGCCGCGGTTCAGGTCGAACGGCAGGTCCAGGTTGTCGGCTTGCACGCGCAGCAGGTTGGCGCCGTCGACCTTCTCGTAGAGCGTGAAGCTGATCGCCAGCTTGCCCGGGTCGTCGCCCTCGCGCAGCAGGTTGTGGCCGTACATCCCGAAACCATGCGCGCCGTCACGCGTGCCCGCCCGCAGCAGCGCCTCGGTGACCACCCGTTGCAGGCCCGTATTGATGGTGCTGTGGGCAGTCAGGTCGAGCCGGTCCAGCTCGTAGCTGCTGCCAAGGTCAAGATAGCGCAGCAAATCGGTGCGCACCCCGCTGATGGCCTTGCGCGAGATAAATGACACCTCCGGCCGGTCCAGCGCCGGGGCGCCCAGCGTCAAGGACTGGGCCAGCGAAGCGTCGCGCAGCCAGGGCGGAATGGCGCCGGCGGCCGAGAGCAAGCGGATATAGCTGTCGGTCAGTTCTACCAGCGTGGCTGTATCGCGCCGCAGGAAATGCGATGGCCCGCGCTGCGCAATGATCAGCGAGAGCGCTTGCTTGAACACCCGCGCCTGCCGCTGGCCGAGTTCGCCCTCGCCCTGTCCCGCGCCGGGTCCCGGCCCGGCGGCATTCGCCAGCAAGCGGTTGGCCTCGTCGAAGTCCTGCCCGTACCAGGCCCACAGGCCATCGCCCAGTCCGTTGACCTCGCCCAGGCCGGCCCGGGCCGAGAGTGGCACGGTGTTGAGGTAATCCAGCAGGATGCGCTCCCTGGCGGCCACGGTGTTCGGGCCGTCCAGGTAGGCGCGCATCGATGCGCTGGCCATCTGGCGCAGCTTTTCCTTGGGCGAACCGGTGCGGCCGGCGCGCGAATGCCGGTATTTCTCGATCTGGGTAGCGAGCGTGCTGCCGCCAGCGGCGTCGTGCTTATCGTTGAAGAAATGCACGCCCTGATCCAATGCGGCACGCGTGAAGCGCCGCACGTCCAGCGCGGGATTGCGCGTGGGAAATTCGGGATCGAGCAGATCGCGGTTCTCGATGAAGAGCAGCGCGTTCACGAGCAGGGCCGGAATGTCCTCGAAGCTGGCGTAGGTACGAGGCGGTGTGCGCCTGGCGCCAAATGGCAGGTCATTGCAGTCAAGCAGGTCCAGGCCGGCCTGGGTTTTCTCGTGATAGGGCGCGAACAGGCCGGAGTCCGTCAGTTCCAGCATGCGGTCGGACCACTGCGCCTGGCGTTCGCGCCGAAAGCCCCGCGCTTCCAGCAATTCGGTGAACTGCGGCATCCGGCTATAGCCGAAGCGCAGGTCATAGGGGCCGTCGTCCGGAAAGCGGATGCGTTCGCTCGGGCCGTCCTTTACCGCGAAGGCGACGTCTTTCGCCCGCCCGGCAAAGTAGCGCGCCTGCAACCGCGAGGTGGCAAGTTCCTCGGCAACGACGGCGCAAAGGAGGTAACCGCCCCCTACGAGCAGAGCCAATACCAGGAGCCTGGGCCAGACACGTCGACGCACGATTCAGGTCCATTTGCGAGGAAACCGGGGCTTTTCCCGGCGCGTCGGCCTATGCCGGGCGCCTGCTGGCAACGATGGCACTATTCCACCACTCTCGTCACAACGTATACCCTAGTCCAATGGGGCCTAACGCACAAAGTGCGCGTGCGCCATCCCGGCGTTTCCTGCTGTCTTCCCGCCATTTCCTGCCACGCGCCGCCGCTCCCGGCGCTCCCAGCGCTCCTGGTCCGCCTATACGCGGAACGCCGCGATAGCCTGGTTAAGCTGGCGCGCCTGGTCCTCCAGCGACGCGGCGGCAGCAGCAGCCTCCTCGACCAGCGCCGCGTTCTGCTGGGTGGACTGGTCCATCGACGCCACCGCCTGATTGACCTGCTCGATGCCGCTGCTCTGCTCGACTGAAGCCGCCGCAATCTCGCTCATGATGTCGGTCACCCGGCGGATCGCCGCAACCACCTCCTCCATGGTGCTGGCCGCGCGCCCGGCCTGGCCACTGCCCAAAGCCACATGCGCCAGCGACGTCTCGATCATGGACTTGATCTCGCGGGCCGCCCCGGCGCTGCGCTGGGCCAAGCCGCGCACTTCGCCCGCAACCACCGCGAACCCGCGCCCCTGCTCGCCGGCGCGGGCAGCTTCCACGGCGGCGTTGAGCGCCAGGATATTGGTCTGGAAGGCGATGCCGTCGACCACGCCGATGATCTCCGCGACCGTCCTGGCCGCCGTGCTGATATCGCCCATGGTGGCCAGCACATCGCCCACCACCGCGCCGCCCTGGCTAGCCACCTCGACCGCGCTGACAGCAAGCTGGCTGGCCTGGCGCGCGTTGTCTGCGTTCTGGCGCACGGTGGAGGTCATCTGCTCCATGCTAGAGGCGGTTTCCTCAAGCGAGGCAGCCTGCGCTTCCGTTCGGCTGGACAAATCCGAGTTGCCTGCGGCGATCTGCCGGGTGGCCGACGTGATCGCATCCGAGCCCCGGCGCACCCGCCCCACGGTCAGCGCAAGGCTGGCCTGCATGCGCGCGAGGCCCTCCAGCAAGCGGCCCATTTCATCGCGGCGGGTGACCTGCACCGGGTGGCTCAGATCGCCGGCCGCGATGCGGTCGAATTGTGTCAGCGCCTGCTCCAGCGGCCCAACGATGGCACGCAGCAGGAACACCGCGCAGGCGGCCGCGACCAGCAGTGCCAGCACGATCGCGGCAATCACGCCATGGCGGAAAACCCGGTACGCCACCTGCGACGCCTCGAAATTACCTGCCGCCATCTTGAGCTGGAACTGGCTCAGCTTCAGGCTGCTGTCGTTGGCGTCCCGAAACAGCCGGGACAGCTTGCCATCCATGATCTGGTCGGCCAGCGCGCGGTCCTTGGCGCGCAGCGCGGCGATGATGGCGGCGATGCCTTCGCGGTTGGCGGCCTCCCGCTTGGCCGACACGGCCACCGCGAGCTGGTCTTCCTCGCTGTCGCGCGGCAGGGCCATGAAACGCTTCCAGGCCTCATCAGAGCGCCGCGTGAGCTCTTCGGTGCGCTCCAGCAGGCCCGGGGCTTCCGGGCTGTCCGGGTATAGCATGGCGCGGTCCAGCGCGGTACGCGCCCGGGTGAGGCTCAGGTCCGCCTCGCCCAGCGCCAGGGCAGAGGCAAGCTGGTTCGAGTAAGTAGACTCATGGGCGTCGTTGGCGGCGCGCAAGCCAAGCAAGCCGGCCACGCCCACACCAAGCGCAAGCAGGAACAGCAGGGAGACGGTGGCAATGAGGCGGGCGCGGATGGTAAGGCTGGCAAGCATGTGAAAGAGGCCCGGATAGTGAAAGGCTGAAATGGCGCGCTGGGCGGAAAACCTGTCTATCGGTGAGGTGCAACAACAACTTGAGGCCGCGCCATCGGTTGTGCGCAAGACGGCACCTGAAGGGCGAATTCAGACACCGCGATTGATTTTGCGCAAACTTTCATGCGTCCGCGCGCCGGCTTCGGTCAAGTCCGGCCAAAGCCGTCCGTTAGCCCAGTGATCTCAAACCCCTGTTCCAGACGATGATGAAAAACCTGAGCGTGCGCACTGCCCTGCTGGCAGTCCTGGTGACCTTTGCCTGCATGATCGTGTTCGGCGCGGGCGTTGGCGTGCTCGCGCTGCGCGCCGCGGACCAGGCGACCGGGCGCGTGGAGCAACTCTCCGCCAGCGCCCTGCTGCTCAACGATGCGTACAAGGACATGACCCGCGCGCGCTCGGCGCTCGCGCGCGCCTACGCTTCGGCCCGCGAGGGCAGCACTGAAGTCAACGCCAGCGCGCTCGATGCCGCCGGCAAATCGCTCAAGCACTCAGCCGAGGCGTTGCAGCGCTTCGAGGCCGCGCCCGCGCAGGAAGGCCAGGACGATGCCCAGCGCCGACAGGTCGCGGATGCCGCTCGCCGGCATGCCGGCACGGTCGAGCGAGCCCTGGCCGCCTTGCGCGCGGGAGACCCCGCCGCCTACGCGGCGATCAACGACCGCGACATCACCGCCTCCGGGGCCGAGTATTCGGTGGGCGTCGAGCGCTTCCAGGAGCAAGCGAGCCAGTTGGCGCGGCAGGAAACCGAGACCAGCAGCGCGCGCTACCAGTGGGTGGTGCGGCTCGTGGTGGTTGGCATCACCGCCGCGCTGGGCCTGATCGTGGCGGTGCACCTCGGACTGCGCGCGGCCATCGTGGCACCTCTGGCCACGGCCGCCGAGCACCTCGACCGTGTGGCGCAGGGCGACCTGAGCCATCCCGCCGCGGCCGCCGGCAACAACGAGGTGGGCCGCGTGCTCGCCGCCGTGGCGCGCATGCAGGTGGCGCTGACGCGCACTGTCAGCCAGGTACGATCCAGTTCGGACTCGGTCAACATCGGCGCACGCGAGATCGCCGCCGGTAATACCGACCTGTCCTCGCGCACCGAACAGCAATCCGCGTCGCTCGAGCAAACCGCCGCCAGCATGGAAGAACTCACCTCCACGGTGAGCAACAACACGGAAAGCGCGCGCCAGGCCAGCGCGCTGGCCGCCGAAGCGGCGCGGCTGGCTACGCGCGGCGGCGACGACGTGCGCGGCGTGGTGCAGACCATGGGCGACATCAGCAGCAGTTCGCAACGGATCGCCGACATCATCGGCGTGATCGACGGCATTGCCTTCCAGACCAATATCCTGGCGCTCAACGCCGCCGTGGAAGCGGCGCGCGCGGGCGAGGCGGGCCGCGGCTTTGCCGTGGTGGCGGGCGAGGTGCGCGCGCTGGCGCAGCGCAGCGCCAACGCGGCACGGGAGATCAAGTCGCTGATCGACGACTCGGCCAGCAAGGTGGGTGCCGGCAACGCGCTCGTCGCCCAGGCCGGCCAGACCATGAGCGAGACCGTGGATGCCGTGGGCCGCCTGGCGCGGATCATGGAAGACATCTCGTCGGCGTCGCTGGAACAAAGTGCCGGCATCGTGCAGGTCAGCCAGGCGGTGACGCAGATGGAAGCCGTCACCCAGCAGAACGCGGCGCTGGTTGAGCAGGCAGCCGCCGCGGCCGGATCGCTGGAAGCGCAGGCGCGCCAGCTTGCCGAGGCGGTAGGTGCCTTCCGGCTCGCGCCGGCAGCCTGAGGGACCGCGGCGCCCCCCCAAGGCCAAGCTCAAGCCAACCTCAAGCCACCTTCACACGGCCGTGATGCCGCGCTGCAAGGTGGTCTTGAGCATGGAAAACACCTGCCGCGCCACCGGGTTGGCCGCATTGGGCCGCGCCCACAAGTAGTACGTCACATCGGGCAAGCGCGGCAGCCCGTCCTTGTCGCCCAGCACCCGCATGTCGGCGCCCAGCAGGTCGATGCTGCGCGCCGTGATCCCCAGCCCGGCGCGGATCGCCGCCTTGATGCCGATCAGGCTCGGCGCGAAATACGCCGCGCGCCAGGGCACGCCAGCCTCCTTCAGTGCATCCAGCGCCAGCTTGCGAAACAGGCTGGGCTCGTCAGCCAGGATCAGCGGCACCGTGCTGCCGCTCTCATAGGCGAAATCCGCCGCGCAAACCCAGATCGTGGGTGAGGTGCGCAAGACCAGGCCGTCCAGGCTGGTGTCTTCCCGGGTGGAAACGGTCAGGTCGATCTCCCCCCGCCGCAACGATTCCATCAGGAAGGGGCTGCGCCCCACATGGATCTCCAGCCGCAGGGCGGGCGACGCACGCGCGATATGCGACAGAATCGGCGGCAGGATCGTGTCGGCAACATCGTGCGGCGCCCCGATCCGCAGCGAGCCTGTCAGGTCGCCCTCGCGCAGCACGCGCAGCGCCTCGTCGTTCAGGTTCAGCAATTGCCGCGCGTATTCCACCAGCTTGTTGCCATGCCGCGTGAGCTGCTTGCCACGCCCCTGCCGCTCGAACAGCACCAGCGCCACCTGCTCCTCCAGCCGCTGCATCTGCTGGGTGACGGCGGACTGGGTGCGGTGCAACCGCTGCGCCGCGGCGCCGAAGGTACCGTGGTCGGCGATGGCCACCAACGTGCGCAAGAGGTCCAGATCGAGATTACGCATTCATTAGACTTGCTTAAGTATTTTCATGGGTGATTAAGTGGTTTCAGGTGCCGGGCTTCATTAAAGTGAAACCATGCAAGGTGATGTACCACCCCGTAAACCAAGAACCATCAAGACTCAGCAAGGATTCTAGAGACATGTCGATCGCACAACAACGCCAGGCCGCCGTCGGGGAGACGATTCAATCCATCAAGGAAATCGTGGCTAGCGGTGGCGTCACCCGCGAATCGCTGGCCAGCGTGCTGGGCCAGGTGGAGCAGCTCGCGGCCAAGCCGCACCTGTGGGCGCAGAGCGAATTCGCCCCGCCGGAGGAAGGCGAGCGCCAGGCCCGCTACCTGATCGCCGAAGACCCCGACCAGACCTTCGCGCTGTACCTCAACGTGATGCGCCCCGGCAAGCGCATCCCCCCGCACGACCACACCACCTGGGCCTGCGTGGCCGGCGTGGTGGGCACCGAGTACAACGACGTCTACCTGCGCACCGACGATGGCAGCGAGCCGGGCGTCGGCACGCTGAAGCACTCGCACACGGTGGAAGTGGGCCCGGGGTCGGGCATCGCGCTGCTGCCTGACGACATCCACTCGGTGGAGATCCGCGGCGAATCCGTGATCCGCCACCTGCACATGTACGGCCGCGCGCTGGAAACCCTGACCGGGCGCACCGCCTACGACCTCGAGACCGGCCGCTGCCAGGCCATGAGCGTGGGCGTCAAGACGCGCCGCTAAACGGCACCCGGGAGGTGCGGCGCTAAGCAACCCCCACCTCCCGGCTTCAGCCGAAGCCCATATCCAACGCATTTCCAGTTGCCTCCCGCCCGCGTGCGGCCAGGAGGCCTGGCCCCCTTCTTGCCTGAACAAACGCATGCCCGCCATCCTGAACACGCCCGACACCCGCAACACCCAGGTCGACCCGGTCACCCTCAAGGCCTGGCTGCACGACCAGGACGAGATTGCCCTGTTCGATATCCGCGAGCATGGCCAGTACGGCGAGGGCCATCCGTTCTACGCAGTGCCGCTCCCCTTTAGCCGGCTGGAACTGGATATCGGCCGCCTGGCGCCCAACACCGCGGCGCGCATCGTGCTGGCGGACAACGCCGACGGCGTGGCAGCGCGCGCCGCGCAGGCCCTGTCCACCCTCGGCTACACCCGCCTGTTCGTGCTGGACGGCGGCGTGCCGGGCTGGCAGGCCGCCGGTTACGCCTTGTTCGCTGGCGTCAACGTGCCCTCCAAGACCTTCGGCGAGCTGGCCGAGCACCATTACGGCACGCCGCGCGTCTCGGCCGCGGAGCTGGCGGCCATGCAGGCAGGCAAGCCAGCTCCGGTGGTGCTTGATGGCCGGCCCGTCTCGGAATTCCGCAAGATGAATATCCCCGGCGCCATCTGCTGCCCCAACGGCGAGCTGGCTTACCGGCTGCGCGACCTGGTGCCGGACCCGGCCACGCCGATCGTGATCAACTGCGCCGGCCGCACGCGCAGCATTATCGGCGCGCAAACCCTGATCAACTTCGGCGTGCCCAACCCTGTGTTCGCGCTGGAAAACGGCACCCAGGGCTGGTACCTGAACGACTACAAGCTGGAGCACGGCGGCACCCGGCGCTATCCCGACAGCGCCGCGCCTGCCGGGCTGGATGCCGCCCAGGCCGCGGCGCAGACAATGGCGGTGCGCTTTGCGGTGCCGCGCATCGATGCCGCCGAAGCGGGCGCGTGGCTGAACGACCGCTCGCGTACCACTTTCCTGTGCGACGTGCGCACGCCGGAGGAATACCGCGCCGGCTCAGTGCCCGGCGCCCAGAACGCGCCGGGCGGCCAGTTGATGCAGGCCACCGACCAATACGTGGGCGTGCGCCGCGCGCGCCTCGTGCTGATCGATGCCGATGGCGTGCGCGCCACGGTGGTGGCGAGCTGGCTGCGCCAGATGGGCCATGACGCCGTGGTGCTCGAAGGCGGGCTTGCGGCTGCGCTTGCCTGCGGCCTCGCCGCGCCCGCCGGCCCCGTGGCGCCCTCCCATGCCTTGCCGGGCATCGATGCCAGCTCGCTGGCGGCGGGCCTGGCCGGGCGGCAGCTGCTGGCGCTCGACGTGCGCGCCAGCATGGCGTATCGCGCCGGGCACGTGCCGGGCAGCCGCTGGTCGATCCGCCCGGTGTTTGCCCGCGACCTCGCTGGTGTGCCGCGCGACACGCCGATCGCGCTCATCGGCGATGACGATCAACCGGGTGTGGCCACGCTGGCCGCCGGCGAACTGGCCGCACTGGGCTACAGCGACATCAGGCTGCTCGCCGGTGGCACAGGCGCCTGGCAGGCGGCAGGCCATGCGCTGGCAAGCGATGCCGAGGATGGCGATGCAGCAAGCAGCCTGCCAGACGCGCGCTGCATCGATTTCCTGTTCTTCGTCCACGACCGTCACGACGGCAACAAGGAGGCCGCTCGCCGCTACCTGGCCTGGGAAACCAACCTGATCGGCCAGCTCGACGCCCAGGAACTGGCCACTTTCCGCTTCGCCTGATCCGCACAGCGTCCTTTCAACATGACCCGCCATCAGCGACCGAGCCCGTCACGCAGCCACCTCCCGCCTCTCGCGGCGGGCAACGGTACGCATGGCTGGCAAGGCGAGTCGCAAGGCATTGATTCCCATCCGGCTCGACGGTGCAGCGCCAAGGGGACGCCCCGGCACTCCGGGGACACAGGGCAAGAGGCAACAGCCGGTACGCCACAGCGGCCAGCGGGGCCAAAGAAGCCTGCCCAGCCGCCCTTCGCTCTGACATCTCTCTACATACACAGGGGTTTTTCATGTCACGCATCAAGCAAGTCCTGACCAGCACCTTTGCCACCGTCGCCACCGTCACCCTCGCCATGGCCGGCGCCTCCGCCAGCGCACAGCCGATGGCGCCGGTCGGCGGCTTTCCCTCGCAGCCGCTGCGCTTCGTCTCGCCGTTTCCCGCCGGCGGCGGCAACGATGCCGTCACGCGCATCGTCACCACGCGGCTCGGCGAAGTGCTGGGGCAGACCGCCGTCACTGACAACCGCGGCGGCGCCGGCGGCAATATCGGCACGCGCTTCGTCGCCGAGGCCAAGCCGGACGGCTACACCCTGCTGACCTCGCAGGTGTCGGTCATGGCCGTGAACCCGACGCTGTACAGCGCGCCTGGCTTCGACCCGATCAAGAACTTCATGCCGGTCACGCAAATCAATGCGGCGCCGCTGGCCATCGTGGTGGCAGCCAACGCGCCCTGGCAGACATTTGCCGAACTGGCCACGCAGGCCAAGGCCCAGCCGCAAAAGATCACCTTTGCCACGCCCGGCAACGGCACGCTCTCGCACCTGGTCGGCGTGGTGCTGGACAAGGATGGCGGCATCGCCTTGCAGCACGTGCCCTACAAAGGCGCCGGCCCGGCCATCAATGACCTGCTGGGCGGGCAGGTGAACGTGCTGATCACCTCGACCTCCTCGGTGGCGGGCTTTATCCAGGCCGGCCGCATGCGCGCGCTGGCGGTCACCAGCCCGCGCCGCCTGGGCGTGTTCGCCAAGGTGCCGACGCTGGAGGAGCTGGGCTACCGCAATGCCCGTTTCGAGGACTGGTACGGCGTATTCGCCCCCGCCGGCACCTCGCCCGAGCGCGTGGCCTACCTGAACCGCGCCATCCTGCAGGTACTGCAGATGCCAGAGGTGGTGAAGCTGATCAACGAAGGCGGCAGCGACGTGGTGGGCAGCAAGCCGGAGGCATTCGCCGCACAGCTCAAGGGCGACATCGCGCGCTGGTCGCAGATCGTCAAGCTTTCCGGCGCCCGCGTGGACTGATCCGGGCGCAGCCGGTGCAGGCGGCATGGCTCTTGCTGCTGCCTGCCACCACAAGTTGTCATACCAGCCGCGCCACCCTGGCGCGGCACCCCACCAGGCCAAGCCATGAAGCCCAGCATCCTTACCCACCTCGCGCACGCCGGCCGCGCCAGCGCCGTGGATGGCGGACAGCCCGTCAACCCGCCCGTGGTGCGCGCCAGCACCGTGTTGTTCGACTCGGTGGCACAGATGCGCGAGATGCGCTCGCGGCGCGGCAGCGAACGCCTGTTTACCTACGGCGCGCGCGGCAATCCCACGGCATTTGCGCTCGAAGACATGGTCACCGAGCTGGAAGGCGGCTACCGCACGCGCCTGTTTCCCAGCGGGCTGGCAGCCGCTGCGATGACGCTGCTGGCCTACCTGCGCCCCGGCCAGCACGTGCTGCTGCCCGATTGCGTGTACGAGCCGGTGCGCAAGCTGGCCGAAGGTTTCCTGGCGCAGCACGGCATCGCCGCCAGCTTCTACGCGGCCGATGGCCACGACCTGCAAGCCAGGCTGCGGCGCGAAACCCGGCTGGTGTACGTGGAGGCGCCCGGATCGCTGGCCTATGAAATGTGCGACCTGCCGGCCATCGCCGACATCGCCCACCGGCACGGCGCGCTGGTGGCGGCTGACAACACCTGGGGCTCCGGCCTGCTGTTCCAGCCCCTTGCGCTGGGCGCCGATATCTCCCTGATGGCCGCGACCAAATACCTGTCCGGGCATTCGGACGTGATGATGGGCACCGTCTGCACCCTGGAAGCCGCCTGGCCGGCACTCGCCGCAGTGGCCGACGCCTTCGGCATCAGCGTCAGCCCGGACGACGCCTACCTGGTCCAGCGCGGCATGCGCTCCCTCGGCGCGCGCCTGTCCCAGCACGAGCGCAGCGCGCTGGCGGTCGCACGCTGGCTGCGCACCCGTCCCGAAGTGGCGGAGGTCTTTTGCCCCGCCCTACCCGGTGACCCCGGCCACGCACTATGGCAGCGCGATTGCCGCGGCACCAACGGCCTGCTGTCGTTCTCGCTGCGCGCAGCAGCACCGGACGCCGCCGAACGCTTTATCGACAGCCTTGCACTGTTCGGCATCGGCGCCTCCTGGGGAGGCTTCGAAAGCCTCGCCGTGATCGCCGACATGCGCGGCGCGCGCAGCGTCACCGACTGGTCCAAGCGCGGCCAGGTGATCCGGCTGCATATCGGGCTGGAGGATGTGGACGACCTGCTGGTGGATCTGGCGCGGGGGTTCGAGGTGATTGGCGCCGGCCGGGTTGCCGGGCAGGCGTTGGAGGCGCGCCTGGATATGGCGTAGTGAACCAATCTGCGCCCTGTGCTAGCATTGCATGCATTGCTAGCACAGGAGATTGACATGGCGACATTGACCATCCGGAATCTTGATGAGGAACTCAAGGCACGTTTGCGCATGGAGGCCGCGCAGCACGGCCACTCGATGGAAGAGGAAGTTCGCGCCATTCTGCGGCGTGCGCTGAACAAACCCCCTGGCCCCGGCGCATTTGGAAGTCGACTGCGCCAGCGCTTCGCAAGCCTGTCCGATCCAGGGCTCGAGCTTCCCCCGCGCGACGACCAACCGCGAGCCGCGGATTTACCCGAATGATCGTACTTGATACCAATGTGCTATCCGAATTCATGCGAGGCCAGCCAGAGCCAGCGGTAATACGTTGGCTCGACCTGCACTCACAACATGAATACGCGATTACGGCGGTGACTGTTGCTGAACTTCTATATGGCATTGCCCGTTTGCCCGAAGGGCAAAGGAAAAGCGGGCTCCAGGAAGCGGCACTCCAAATGATCGCAGACGAATTCGCGGGCATGGTGCTTCCATTCGACGAACATACGGCCCCCCATTACGCCGCAGTCGTAGCTCAGCGGGAGCGATCTGGACGGCCCGTCAGCATGGCAGATGCGCAGATTGCAGCTATTTGCCGTCACCACGGCGCCGTGCTTGCCACTCGCAACGGCAAGGACTTCGAAGGAATAGGCCTGAGCTTGGTGAATCCTTGGCTCGAGTAACATCAAGCGTGTCAGCGCAAAGACTCAGCGCTACGTCCTGACCGTGGCCCTCGCAAGCCCACCTTGCGATCCGCCGCTTCGCACAGGCATACAATGCCGGCTTTTGCCCTTGCGCCCCGCGATGCCTGCACCCCTGACCGAAAGCTACTCCGCCGTTTTCTCGCCCGAGGAACAGGAGAGCTTCTACCGTCTCATCGCGTCGCGGCGCGACATGCGGCATTTCATTGCGGGCGCGTCGGTCGATGAGGCTGTCCTGATGCGCCTGCTGCGGGCCGCGCACAGTGCGCCCTCGGTGGGGCTGATGCAGCCGTGGCGCTTTATCCGCGTCGCCGATGCCGCCTTGCGGGAAGAGATCGCCGCGCTGGTCGAGGCCGAACGGCAAAAGACCGCCGTGGCACTGGGCGAGCGCGATGGCGAATTCCTGCGGCTGAAGGTGGAAGGCGTGCGCGAGTGCGCCGAGCTGTTGGTGGTGGCGATGGCACCGGATGACGGCACCGTGTTTGGCCGGCGCACCATGCCGCGCGAGATGGCGCTGTGCTCGGCGGCCTGCGCCATTGAAAACCTCTGGCTGGCGGCGCGCGTGGAGAACCTCGGGCTGGGCTGGGTCTCGATGTTCGCGCCCGACGCGCTGGCGGCGCTGTTGCGGTTGCCCCCGGGTGGCCAGCCTATCGCCATTCTCTGCCTCGGCCCCGTGCAGGCCTTCTATCCCGCGCCGATGCTGGAGCTGGAAGGCTGGCGCCAGGGCCGCCCGCTCGCGGACCTGATGTCCACGGACACCTGGGACCGGCCGGACGCCTGAAGCCCCATCTGGCCACTCAAGGCGCCACTGACGGCTCCCGCTTCATGCAGCGCAGCACGAAAGTGGAATGGCTGTGCCGCAAGCCCGGCAGCTTGTAGAGCTTGTGGCGCAGGAATTCCTCATACCCTTCCGTGCCCGCCACCGCTACCTTGATCAGGTAATCGTATTCACCGGTGAGCAGGTACGCCTCCATCACTTCCGGCAATTCGGCCAGCGCTTCGCCGAAGCGATCCAGCATGTCATCGTCGTGCCGGTCCAGCGTGACCTCGATCAGCACCGTATCGGGCAGGCCGAGCGCCTTCTGGTTCAGCAGGGCCGCATAGCCCTCGATTACACCGCTTTCTTCCAAAGCGCGCACGCGGTTCCAGCACGGCGTGGGCGACAAGCCAACCTGCTCGGCCAGCTTGAGGTTGGAGAGCCTGCCGTCGCGCCGCAGCGCACGCAGGATGCGGCGGTCGGTTTCGTCCAGTTTTGGGGAGGTTGCCATGTCTTCTGCCTACGATAAGGAAGGAATCACCATCAACTCTACCACTCACAGATAATTCATCTCCAAATTAATCAAAACAGGAGGCAATAAAGAAACCCATTCTGGGGTGGCGCTGGTAAATTTGTCGCATGCCTTCCCGGCCACAAACCCCACTAAAACTGCCGCCGATACCATGTCAACCTTGAACCTCGCCCTGCGGCTGGACCGCACTGACCTCTTCGGCGCCGTCGAATGGACGCTGGCCAACGCCCGCCGCACCGGCCTGCACCTGATCGACCTGTGCTTCGGGCAAGCAGCCGCGCCCTACCAGCTCACATTGTCGGTCGGCGCGGAAGATGCGGACCGGCTGGACCTGTTCGTCAGGCGCCTGGAAAACGGCGTGGACGTGCTGGAGGTCTTCGAGATAGCGGCGCCGGGCGAGGGTGCCGCCGAGGCGCCGGCGCGCATCGAGGCACGGCGTGACGTGGCGGAACCTTCGCTGGCATTGGCCTAGGCCGTTGCCAAAGAACCGGTCCCGGTACGCAACCCGGCACCGCGCCCGCCTGATTCAGCGCTGCTCGAAGCTGCGCGTGAAGTAGACCAGGCCGGCCTGCTCACGCAAGCGGTACAAGGAGGCCGGGCGGCGCCCGGTCTCCTTTTGCGCGCCCAGGTCTTCCAGCAAGTCCGCCGCGAGCATGCGGGTGCGGAAAGCCTTTTTTTCGAGAGGGCGGCCCAGCACGATCTCGTAGACATGCTGCAGTTCGCCTAACGTGAACGCGGCCGGCAGCAAATGCGCGGGCAGCGACGTGTACTCGGTCTTGCCCCGCACGCGCCCGAGCGCGGCGCTCAGCAGCGTGGCGTGATCAAAGGCCAGCGCCATCCCCACGCCATCGCCCTCCACCGGCGCCCAGCGCAAGTCGGCGGCGTTGCCGCCCTTCTGCAGAGCCAGCGTGTCATCCGCCAGCAAGGCAACGTAGACATGGGTGGTGGACCATCCGCGCGGATCGCGCGTGGCACTGCCCCAACTACCTACCTGTTCCAGGTAGGGACTATTGACCCCGGTCTTCTCCGCCAGCTTGCGCAACGCGCAGCCCTGCAGATCCTGGTCGCGTTCGATATCAACAAAGCCGCCCGGCAAGGCCCATTGGCCAGGAAATGGCTCGCCGGACTGTTGCGGCCGCTGCACGAGCAGGACCTGCAGCGCCCCCGCACGGATCGTCAGGATGACCACGTCGACGGTGGTCAGCGGGCGCGGGAATGCGGAGGTGGTGGGTTTCGTCATCGGGCGGGCGTTCCTGGAAGGAGGCGGTTCAAGCGGCTCAAGCGATTGAAGCGATTGAAGCGATTCACGCAGGATTATAGATTGACAAGTGTCTCAGCCACACTTATATTAGTGGCACAGACACACTTAATGCCAGGCGCCCGGCGCGGGCGAATCCAACACCACCACCGGAAAGGACCACCATGTTCGGCATCCGATTCATCAAGGCAGATCCCACCACCTATCTGATGCAGATGAAGAGCGGCAAGATCATCCGCGAAGGCAGCGGCCAGTCGTTCTACTACTACGCGCCCACCACATCCCTCGTTGCGGTGCCCGTGGGCAGCCAGATCCTGCCGTATATCTTCGAGCTGATCACGACCGACTTCCAGTCCGTCACCGTGCAAGGCAACCTCTCCTACCGCATCACCGAGCCGCGCAAGACGGCCGCCATGCTCAATTTCGCGCTCAAGCCGGACGGCCGCAACTACATCTCCGAGGATCCGCAGAACCTGCGCACCCGCGTGGAGGGCGTGGTGGAGGTACTGGTGCAGCAGGCCGTGAGCGCCGAAACGCTGCGCTCCGCGCTGCAGGCGTCCGACCGCATGGCCTGCCAGGTCGAAGGCGCGCTCAAGGCGCATCCAGACGTGCTGGCCCTCGGCCTGGAAATCCTGTCGTTCTCGATGGTGGCCGTCAAGCCGCGCGCCGAAACCGCGCGGGCGCTGGAAGCCGAGGTCCGCGAGCAGATCCTGAAGGCGGCCGACGACGCCATCTACGCCCGCCGCAACGCCGCGGTGGAAAACGAACGCGCCATCAAGGAAAGCGAGCTCGACACCGAAGTCGCGGTGGAGCTCAAGCAGCGCACGATCCGGGAAACCCAGATGGAAGCCGAAGCCGCGGTGCAGAAGAAACAGGCGGAACTGGAGGCCAGCACCATGGAGGCACAGATCACGCTGGAGGCACGCCGCAAGGAGTTCGTGGGCCTGGAGGCCGACAACACGCGCACCACCGCCGAGGCCGAGGCACACCGTCTGGGCGCCGTGATGCAGGCCCTGCAGGGCGCCGACGCGCGCATCGTGCAGGCGCTGGCCGCATCGGGCATGGCGCCGGGCCAGTTGATCGCGCAGGCCTTCGGCGGGATTGCCGACAAGGCCGAGAAGATCGGGCAGCTGAATATGTCGCCGGAACTGCTTCAGTCGCTGCTGGCACCACAGAGCAGCGGCCGCGCAAAATAACCGAAGATCCGCGCAGCTTCAAGACGCTTTAAGACGCTTCAAGCGGGATTAAGCAGTTAAATGAAAAAGGAGCCAGAACAATGAGCGCAACCGCCGATCGCAAGGTAGTGCTGGTGACGCGCAAGACACGGCTGGAAGAGCTGCTGGCGCGCTACCACTCGCTGGCGCAGGCACGCTTCTACCTCGAACACCTGGGCGCGGACATTACCGATTACCAGCGTGAGCACGACACCTATCTTGCCGCGCGCGAACAGGTGGCAGCCGTGCTGTCGCGCTACCTGCGCCGGCAGGTGGTGGACCGCCAGTTCCTGCCCAACTTCCTGTTCGGCCCGGAAGACATCGTGGTGGCGCTGGGCCAGGACGGCCTGGTTGCCAACACCATGAAATACCTGAACGGCCAGCCGCTAATCGGCGTGAACCCGGATCCGGCGCGCCACGACGGTGTGCTGCTGCCATTCAAGGTGGGCGACCTGGCGCGCGTGCTGGCCGAAGCCATGCAGGACCGCCGCCCCGCGCGCCCGGTCACCATGGCGCGTGCCGAACTATCGGACCAGCAGGTACTGTACGCGGTCAACGACTTCTTTATCGGGCCGCGCAGCCACACCTCGGCGCGCTACGAGATCCAGCTCGGCGCGCGCAGCGAGGTGCAGTCGTCGAGCGGCGTCATTGTCTCCACGGGACTTGGGTCCACTGCCTGGCTCAAGAGCATCGTCACCGGCGCGCGCGCCATTGCGCAGCCAGACGGTGGCGCCGAAGCCGCGTATCAACCCTTGCCATGGGATACCGACCGGCTGGTGTTTGCGGTGCGTGAGCCCTTTCCGAGCCGCGCCAGCCAGGCCACGCTGGTCTACGGCAACGTGCCGCGCGGCGAGCAGATCGTGCTGCGCTCGTTGATGCCGGAAACCGGCGTGATCTTCAGCGACGGTATCGAAGCGGATTTCCTGCAATTCAACGCGGGCACCGAGGCCCGCATTGGCGTGGCCGAGCGTAGCGGGCAGCTCGTGCAGTAGGGCCGCCCCCTTATTCGCCCTCCGGCAGCAGTTCGATCCCATCCAGCTCGGCCGCGCAGGTATCGCGCACGATGGAGACAAAGTCGCGCACATAAGGGCGCTGCGCAAGCGGCGCCGGCGTGGTGGCATAGAGCTCGCTCCACAAACCCTTGGCGCCGATGCGCTTGGCCAGCACGTAATCGTGGTCGACGTAGTTCTTCACGCCCCAGTTGGGCAGCGCTGCCACGCCGCGGCGGCTGGCCACCAGCTGCAGCACGGCCACCGTCAGCTCCGCCGTGCGCCGCTGCAGCTTGATGCCGGCGGGCTCCAGCACTTCGCGGATCAGGTCGATGCGCTGCTCCGGCACCGGGTAGGTGATCAGCGTTTCGCCGTCCAGGTCGGCCGCCTCGATCCGGCGCTTGTTGCGCAGCCGGTGCTCGTTGGCGATCACCGCGAGGATCTCGAAGCGGAACAGCGGCGCCACCGCCAGGCCGCGCTTGGCCGGCGGCATCGAGCCGATCACCATGTCCGTGCGGCCCTCGGCCAACAGCGCCAGGGGATCGGCGTGGAAGCCCGCCACCAGGTCCACCTCTACCTCCGGCCAGCGCCGGCGGAATTCGTCCATCACGGGCATCAGCCAGTCAAAGCAGGTATGGCACTCCAGCACGATGCGCAACTCGCCGCGCGTGTCGCCCTTGAGCCGGGCCAGGTCACGCTCGGCCGTGCTGATGGCCGCCAGCGTCTCGCGCGCCAGCGCCAGCAGCCGGTCGCCGGCCGGCGTGAAACGCAGGCCCTGGCGGGTGCGGTCGAACAGCGGCAGGCCGTAGTGTGCCTCGATGCCTTTGATCTGATGGGACAGCGCCGATTGGCTGACGTGCACGCGCTCGGCGGCCGTGGCGAGCTTGCCGGATTCGGCAATCGCTACCAGCGAGCGCAGGTGCCTGACTTCGATCACGGCTTGCTCCTGGAATGTAAGGAATGGCGCCTGGATGGCAGGATATGAAATTGATTCATACGTTGATTAAATCTTATCGCTTGATTCATTTTACGCTGGATTCCACACTGTGCGCCATCGTCACATTCCCAATATCCCAATACGGAGCACTGCATGGCACGCACTCATATCGCTGGATTTCCGCGCATCGGCGCCCAGCGCGAACTGAAATTCGCCCAGGAGGCGTTCTGGCGCGGCGAAACGGACGAGGCCAGCCTGCGCCAGGTAGCAGCCGGCCTGCGCCAGCGCCACTGGCAGTCGCAGGCGCAAGCCGGGCTGGACAGCGTGGCGGTGGGCGACTTCGCCTACTACGACCAGGTGCTGGGCCTGAGCGCCTTGCTCGGCGCCCTGCCCGCGCGTTTCGGCTTCGACCCGAAGCAGCTGAGCCTGGCGCAGTATTTTGAGCTGGCCCGTGGCAACAAAGGCCAGCCGGCCATGGAAATGACCAAGTGGTTCGACACCAACTATCACTACCTGGTCCCGGAACTCGGCCCCGACACCCGTTTCGACGGCGGCGTGGACTGGTTCTTCGACGAAGTGGAAGAAGCGCTGGCGCTGGGCCTCAAGGCCAAGCCGGTGCTGATCGGGCCGGTCACCTACCTGTGGCTGTCCAAGACCCACGTGGACGGTTTCGACCGCCTGAGCCTGCTGCCCAGCCTGGTGGCCGCCTATGGCCGCATCCTGGCCCGCCTGCGCGAACGCGGCATCGAATGGGTACAGATCGACGAGCCCGCACTGTGCCTGGACCTGGAGCCGGCATGGCTCGATGCCTATGACGGCGCCTATGCCGAACTGGCCAAGTCCGGCGCCAAGCTGCTGCTGGCCACCTACTTCGACAGCGCCGCCGACCACGCCGCACGCGCCGCCGCCCTGCCGGTGCAAGGCTTCCACATCGACCTGGTGCGCGCACCGCAGCAGCTCGACGCCTGGCGCAAGGTGCTGCCGGCCGGCGCGGTGCTGTCCGCCGGCGTCATCGACGGCCGCAACATCTGGCGCACCGACCTGCGCCGCGCGCTGGCCGCGCTGGCACCGCTGCATGCCGAACTGGGCGAGCGCCTGTGGGTCGCGCCGTCTTGCTCGCTGCTGCACGTGCCGGTCTCGCTAGAGGCCGAGCGCAAGCTCGATGCGGAAATCAGGACCTGGCTGGCCTTCGCCACCGAGAAGCTGGCCGAGGTCAGCGTGCTGGCCCGCGCCTTGAACGAAGGCGAGGCGGCGATCGCCCCCGAGCTGGCCGCCGCCGATGCCGCGCTGGCCTCGCGCCGCAGCTCGCGCCGCGTGGTCAACCAGCAGGTGCAGGCACGCGTCGCGGCAGTCACCGCTGCCATGGCCCAGCGCAAGAGCCCGTTCCAGACCCGCATCGAACGCCAGCGCGCCGCGCTGCAGCTGCCGGCACTGCCGACCACCACCATCGGCTCCTTCCCGCAAACGCCGGCAATCCGCCAGACCCGTGCCGCCTACCGCCGCGGCGAGATCGGCGCGCTGGAATACCTGCAGCGCATCCGCGGTGAAATCGAGACCGCCGTGCGCAAGCAAGAAGCGCTCGGCCTGGACGTGCTGGTGCATGGTGAAGCCGAGCGCAACGACATGGTCGAGTATTTCGGCGAGCAGCTGTGCGGCTACACCTTCACCGAAAACGGCTGGGTGCAAAGCTATGGCTCGCGCTGCGTCAAGCCGCCGGTGATCTACGGCGATGTGTATCGCCCCGAGCCGATGACGGTGGAAACCACGCGCTATGCGCAATCGCTCACCGAGCGTCCGATGAAGGGCATGCTCACCGGCCCCGTCACCATGCTGCAATGGTCCTTCGTGCGCGACGACCAGCCGCGCGCCACCACCACGCTGCAACTCGCGCTGGCGATCCGCGACGAGGTCTCGGACCTGGAACAAGCCGGCATCCGCATCATCCAGATCGACGAGCCCGCGCTGCGCGAAGGCTTGCCGCTGCGCAAGGGCGACTGGGCCGCGTACCTGGACTGGGCCGTGCATGCGTTCAAGATCTCGGCCGCCTCGGTGGCGGATGAAACGCAGATCCACACCCACATGTGCTACGCCGAGTTCAACGACATCCTGCCCGCCATTGCCGCGCTGGACGCCGACGTGATCACCATCGAAACCTCGCGCTCCGCCATGGAGCTGCTCGAAGGCTTCGGCGAGTTCGACTACCCCAACGAGATCGGACCGGGCGTATACGACATCCACTCGCCGCGCGTGCCTAGCGTGGAAGCCATCACGCACCTGCTGGAGCGCGCCTGCGAGGTGATTCCGCCGCAACGGCTGTGGGTCAATCCGGACTGCGGGCTGAAGACGCGCGCCTGGCCCGAAACCGAAGCCGCGCTGGCCAATATGGTCGCCGCCGCGCGCAGTCTGCGCGAGCAGATCGGCAAGGACAGCGCGACCAAGTGGCAGCGCGCCACCCGCCGCACCGGGCTGGGCGGGCACGCGGCACACCATGGCGCCGCGCACGCAGCGGGTTGCGTCGATTGCGCTAACCAGGCAGCCTGATCCGCGCCCAGTCGGGTCCGATCAAGTCCTACCAAGCCAACGGGCCGGCATGCCTCGCATGCCGGCCCGTTGGCCGTCTTACTTTCTCTTGCACGCAAAGCGGCAAAACGCCGCACCGCGACGGACAGACTGCCCCGGGCGCACGTTGCGGCATTGTGTCACATAGCGCACACCAGGCTTCCCTCCGTATCGTACGCGGCTATCCAAGCACGGTTAAAAGGCGCGGCCCAAAGCAGGCTTGGCGCCACAAGGGAAATCATGAAACGAGCCAGACACTGGAAGCAGCGCGCCGCCCTGCCCGCCGCCGCCTTCACCACATTCACCACATTCACCACCGCCGCGCTCGCACAGGCCAGCGCGCCCGCCACACCCGATGCAGCTGTCACGTTACCTGCGGCGACCGTTACGGCCAAGGCCCCAGGCTCGCTCACCGCGCCGAACGTGCAGCAGCAACAACAGGCACTGGACCAGACGGCCGGCTCGGTCGGCTTTGTCGACGCCGCGTCCTACAGCGACACCTATGCCAGCAATCTGCGCGACGTGCTCAAGGATGCGCCCGGCGTGTATGTGCAGGAGCGCTACGGCCAGGAACTGCGCCTGTCGATCCGCGGCTCGGGCGTTGCGCGCGGCTATCACGCGCGCGGCCTGGATCTCCTGCAAGATGGCGTGCCCACCAACTTTGCCGACGGCAGCGGCGACTACTACCAGATCGACCCGCTCGGCCTGAGCGCGGCCGAGATCTACAAGGGCGGCAACGGGCTGGCCTACGGTACCACCACGCTGGGAGGTGCGATCAACTTCACCACGCCCACCGCGCTCACCGCCGATGCGCCCAACCAGGTGCGCGTCGATGGCGGCAGCTTCGGCACGGCGCGCGCCAGCGGCCAGGTCTCGCGCCAGATCGGCGCCTTCGACTTTCTCGCCAACCTGAGCGTCAACCACTCGGACGGATTCCGTGCGCACGAGCGCGGCCAGTACGAGCAGTTCAACGCCAACTTCGGCTATCGGTTCAGCCCGGCGGTGGAAACCCGTTTCTACGTGGGCGCCTATATCGTCGACCAGCAATTGCCCGGCGCGCTGTCGCTCACCGATGCGCTGAACGATCCGAAGAAGGCCGCGCCGGCCGCGCTGTCCGGCGACCAGGCGCGCAACACCCGCACCGAGCGCGTGGCCAATGTCACCACCGTCAAGCTCGACAGCGGCCAGCTCGATGTCAGCACCTGGGTCATCCACAAGAGCCTGTACCACCCGATCTTCCAGGTCATCGACCAGGACTACTGGACCTATGGCTTCGCGCCGCGCTACACCGGCACCCAGACCATCGGCGGCCTGCGCAACCAGCTCATCGTCGGCGCGCGCTTCTTCGGCGGCAACAACGATGCGCGCCAGTACGTCAACAACGCCGGCAACCGCGGCGCGCAGACGCTTAACGCCGCGCAGGATGCGTACAACTACGAGGCCTATCTCGAAGACCGCCTTTACGTGACCCCCACCATCGCGCTAATGGCCGGTGCCAAGGCCTACCGCAATGTCCGCCGCTATCAGGACTACGGTGGCCTGCCGGCCAATCCCACGGCCAAGTCCGATAGCGCCACCTACAGCGGCGTGAACCCGAAATTCGGCGTGCTGTGGGAGCCGGTGCCTGACGTGCAGGCATTTGCCGACATCACGCGCAGCGCGGACGTACCCGACTTTACCGACCTGAGCCAGACCATGGCCACCACCACCCGCTTTGTGCCACTAAGCGCGCAGCGCGGCTGGACACTTGAGCTGGGCACGCGGGGCAAGCGCGAACGGTTCTCCTGGGACGTGACGGCCTATCGCTCGCTGGTGCGCGACCAGTTGCTGCAATACACCACCAATCCGAATATCCCGGCCGCTACCTTCAACGCCAACCGCACCACGCTGCAAGGCGTGGAGCTCGGCGTCAGCGGCGACGTGCTGCAAAACCTGTTCGGCTCCGGCGACAAGCTCACGCTGTCGCAACTGTGGAACTACAGCGACTTGCGCTTCGACAAGGATCCGCAGTACGGCAACAACCGCATCGCCGGCATACCCGAGCACGTGCTGCGCACCACCATTGCCTACAGCCGCGCGGCCGGGCTGCGCGTTGCCGGCACCATCGACTGGGTGCCGGGCGGCGCCTATGTCGACTACGCCAACACGCTGCGTACGCCTGGCTACGTGCTGTTTGGCCTGCAGGCCAGCTACGAATTCCAGCGCGGCGTGACGGTGTTCCTGGATGCACGCAATCTCGGCAACAAGCGCTATGTGAGCGACTTCAGCACCGTGGCCGATGCGCGGACAGCCAACACCGCGGTGTTCTATCCCGGTTCAGGCCGCGCGCTCTATGCCGGCGTCAAATACAAGTTCTGAGCCTGCGCCTTGTCATGAAAAAAACCCGCCTCGGCGGGTTTTTTTCATGACAAGGCGCGGCTTGGGGCCCGCAATCACTCCACCCGCATCACCGGCGGCGTGCTCCAAGTGCCGTCCAGCATCACCTGCCGGGGCCAATACACCCGCATCATCAGGTTGAAGCCATCAGGCGGCGCCGGCAGCCAGTTGACCACCCGCTTGCCCGCTGGGCGCGCATTCTGAATATAGATATCGAGCGAGCCGTCACGGTTGTACCGCAGCCGGTCGCGGTCCCCGATGGCATAGCGGTTGAGCGGATTGGCGACAAACGCCTGCTTGTCGTTATAGAGCGTCAGTGACCAGAAGGCCATGCTCGGCGGCATCTGGCCCTTGTTGAAATGCATCACGTAGCGGTTTGCCCCGTTCAACGGCTTGCCGGCGGCGTCGACCCGCGTGCTGGGATACAGCGCGTCCGCCGGCAGGTTGGCGCCAAGCCCAACCCAGGCCACCAGCGCGCGCTTGCCGTAGGCCGTGCCGTAGTTGCCGAGATCCCGGTGCACGGTCCATTTGCCGTCCCCTTCGCCGCCACCGCGCTTGGCCATGGCCACGATACCCGCCAGGGCAGCGGTGGCGCCCTCCTGCACCGCGCGGGCCGTCGATGGCTCCAGCGCGGTCACGGAGAAGGGCATGCCCGAAACGATCCCGAACTGCTTGATCGATTCCACCATGGCCGCATCGGCCGCGGCCGGAGGATTGGCCGGCAGCAGTTCGGCGAAACGGGTGAAGAACGCCTGCGCGTCCATCGCCGCCACCTGCTCAACGGGCGGCGTTTCCACATCCACCGGAACCGCTTCGGGCAGCATCGCCTCGGCGGGCTTGGGCCGCGCCTTGCCGCTACGCTGCAAGGCGGAGAGCGGCGCCAGGCGATATTGGTCCTGCAGGCGGCGGACCGCTGCGTAATCCTGCTTGCCATTGGTTTGCGTACGGCCGATCAGCCACACCATCTCGGTCGGCGAGCGGATTTCAGTGACCCCTGGCGGCAAGGTGCCGTTCCACATCGGCCCCGTTACGGCGTAGACCGCTTTTTTGGTGCCCGCGGTGCGCTTGCCCGGCGACGCGAAGACGTTGGTCCAGGCGTCCATCAGCGGCATCAGGTAATAACGCCCGTGCGTGTCGGGCAGCGAGAGGATCACCGGGCCGCCGGACAAATCCAGCCATGCCGTCGAATAGAGCGTATCGGCATTCGGGCTGACGACGTCGGTGAAGGTGGCATCCGGGAAACTGCGCTTATGCGAGAAGGTATTGGCCGGCACGCGGGCACTCATGACCTCACGCGTGACATCCATCAGCACCAGCGGATAGGCGTAGACAAAAATCCGGGCAGATAAAGCCTTGATCGCCCCATCGGACGGCGGCGAAGCTGGCTGCGGCGCCGCGGAAGTTTGCGGGCCCGCGGCGCAGGCAGACAACAGCAGACCGAGCGCAAGCGCGCTCGCAATTCGGCGTAGCGAAATAATCATGACCCCGGTTCCTCGTCGGAATGGCTACCTTCCATGCAATTTTCGCCGACGAACGGGCGACATCGTTGCACAGAGGCGCGTCTATTTTCCCGAGCGATGATGTTCCCGGCAACCGGAGTTGTCAATTGAACAACGGTAAACAGTGAGGGCAAACGCACCAACGCCCACCAACGCTGCCCCCAAGCAATGCATTTGACTGGAAAGCTGATGGTCCGGTGCAGCCTCTCATTACGACTGCGCTTATCTTGGAAATTACCTTGGCGATTACCTTGATGATTATCTTACCGATAAGAGCCGTCTGATGAAATTAATATGACCAAGCCCCTGGAATCCATTATTTTCCCAACATATTCGGCCTGGATCGCTGCCCGGCAAAGCCGGAGCCTGAGCGCGTGGGGCTGCGGCGCGCACCCGTACGCGCAACATCCAGAAGTGCATGACAAAGCGCACAAGCGAAGCGACTCGGATTGTGTCGTCTGGCGGATCTGAAAGTAGTTTTGTCCGTTCGGTAACGCTCGGAAGCCGTAGATTCATAACACCGGACATGGGACCGCCCGCGTTTTCTTCCCTGGCAACTCCAATCGATGCCAGCGGCGGCCTGCGCAAGATCATCAGGAGGAAGGCCGGCAACGCGAGCCGCGCCTCGTCCGGTAGCGGCGGGCCATTTGTGGCCGGCCGCAACATATCGCCCCCTTCCCGGCCCTTGCACTGGCCGGAGTGGAGCGGGAAGCGGAGCAACATGCGATGCATGACTACGACATCGACGCGGAGCCGCCCGGGCTCCAGGTATTCGAAGGCGTCGTGACTCGACATCTGCTCGACGAGATCAATGCGGCAATCGACGCCAGCCGGGAAACGTGGCGGCCGGCGGATGGCCGCCGCGCCACGCAGGCAGCCGTGCAATTTGCAGACATGCTGCGGCAAAACGAAGGCTTTCAACTGGCCGAACGGCAGGCCTGCGAGATCTCAAGACGATGGGCACGCAAGGCCGGCTGGGAGCTCAACGGCGAGCCGCCACTGTGCGTGCTGCGCTGTGTCAATAGCGGCTTGCCCGCCCAGAGCCACCTGCGGCATTACGACTCCCATATCCTGACGCTGCTGATTCCGCTGCAAGAGGCGCAGGCCACCCAGGAAAACGGGGACCTGATCATCTACCGGCGCCAGCGCCATGCGGTGACGGCCATGTCGAATATCGTTGCGAAGATCCGGCTGATCCTGTTGCGTAACCTGCCGTTCGTCATCCGCCGCGCGCAGACCTTCCGCCATCTTGCCGAGCACCAGTGCGACCGCATCGCCTGTGTGCCGGGCAATGTCTATGCGTTCAACGGCTTCGTCACGCTGCATGCCAACCTGCATGCCGAGGCGGGCGAGCGCCGCTCATTGATCGTCCACTATTATGATCCCGGCCTGACCGCCGGGCTCAGCACGGTGCCGCGCGCGTGGCGCGCGTTGCGCGACCGGCTGCTTGACGCGTTCCAGCACACCAGGCCGCGGGCCTGAAGCCACGCCCTCCTGTCATCCCCCATCGGTTCCGCTTGGGCGCCCGGATCATTTCGCCGATACTGGGTAAGCGGGTCGTCGCCCCAGCGGCGCCAGACTGCGAATTGCATCTACGCGATCGATGGGACCGTCATGGCAACTGGCAGTGCGATGCTGGGCAAGCACCCTGACCTGTCGGCTGCGCAGGTTTATCTCTTCGCCTTTACCCTGGGCTGCACCACCGGCGTGGACTTCGTGGCGTCGTCCATGATGGGCGTCGCGGGCACCCATATCCGGGGTGGCATTCACGCCTCGCCTGAGGACTTTCTCTGGAGCCTCACCTCCTATGCCGCCGCGGCCACCGTTGCCAACCTGGTGCTGCGGCGCATCGCGCAGGACATCAGCTATCGCGGATTTACCCTGCTCGGCCTGCTCATCGCCACCGTGGGCGCCGCGCTTTGCGCCGTCTGCAATACACCGCTCGAACTGAGCCTGGCGCGCGCGGTGCAGGGTCTTGGCGCGGGTGGCCTGTTCACCGCGTCGCGCATCATCATCCAGCTGGCAGCCGCCCGTGAAGAGCGCCGGCCCCTCTTCCTGGGCTTCAACGCCGGCGGCATGGATTGGGTGACCGTCATATTGCTGGGCATGGGCGTGGCGCTGATCGCCGTGGCGCAGCGCGCGCTGCGCTAAGCCGCTTCAAAGAAGGTGGCGGGAGGGGGCGGAGGACTCAGCGGCGCACGGAATTGCGACGTAAGTATGGATGCCGGACCGGCAAAAATCCCCCGAAGTGGCGGGATTGTGAGCGAACGAATGGGTTCTACAATGCGGCTGCGCGGGGCATACGCTTCGCCAGGCGAGCCGCACAGGAAGCACAACCATGACGCTTTATCTACTCGGATTCCTATTCTTCGAAGCCTTGTGGTTCTTCCCGTTCAGGAAGGTATTCAAGGCTGCCCATTTTGGTCCCCTCTACGCGTATCTGGCGCTGCTGCCGTTCATCGGGCCGCTGCTGTGCATCTGGATTCTCGCCTCACGCCCCTGGCCCCTGAAATCCAAGCTGGTCCGCTCGTTCTCGCAGGCGTAGCGCGTGCGGCGGGCCGCGTGACCCAATCAGAAATCGTGGTCCCCCAGCATGACGGGGTTAATAGACGGGTCCGCAGACCACTTCTGCAAGGCCACTTCCTGGATGCGGTCGAGATTACGCTCGAAAATATCCAGGTGGCTGCCAATCTGGCCCTGAGCCAGTTCATCCAGCGCCGAGCGCGAAACAAAGCCGCTGCTGTCCACGCCGTTTGCCACAATGGAAAAACCGATTTGCTCGCCATCGTCGGACGGGGCCGGATTGAGTATCAGGAAGGCTGTCGACATCGTTAGCTCACGTTGATTCGGAGGCTGGATCGTAGCATGAGCGACTCCGCGCGATCGAGATGCACAATCGGCGTCCATGCACGCCGTCATGGGAAGGGTATCGCCCGATTCCATGACCATCCCCTCTTCCATGAGTATCTTCCTTGCGCACTAAAGAGCACATGAATGTGCATCACCGCCAGGAGACAAAAGCATGGATCGTCGTCATTTCCTTACCACCGCGGTTGCAGCCGCCGCGCTCGGCGCAGCCCCCGCCTTTGCCAATGGCTGGCCAAGCCGCCCGCTGCGCCTGGTCGTGGCCTACCCTGCTGGCGGCGGCACCGATGTGGTCGCGCGGCTGTTCGCGGACTTCCTTGGCAAGGCCCTTGGCCAATCGGTCGTGGTCGAGAACAAGCCGGGCGGCGCGACGATTCCCGCGACGCTCGACGTGATCCGCGCCAAGCCGGACGGCCACACGCTGCTGATGACGCTCGGCTCCTCGGCCACTTCGGGTGCCCATATCAACAAGGTTCCCTACGACCCGCTCACCGACCTGACCGCGCTGGCCGAAGCCGCACGGGCACCCGTCCTACTGGTCGCCACCAGGAACGCGCCCTTCTCCACGCTGGCGGAGATGATCACCTACTCCAAGAGCGCGAAGTCGCCGCTGCATTCGGCCTCGTATGGTCCGGGCACATCGTCGCACTTTGGCCCGCTGCTGCTGAACAAGCTATCTGGCAGCCGGCTCGAGCCGGTGTTGTACAAGGGTTCGGCTCCTGCCACGCAAGACCTGGTGGGTGGCGTGGTGCCGGTAATGATCGACGGGCTGACCACCGCCGTGCCGCTCTATCAGTCGGGCAAGACCAAGGCGCTGGCCATCACCACGCCCGAACGCTCCGACATGGCGCCGGGCGTCGCCTCGTTCCGTGAACTGGGGTTTCCGGGCATGGAGCAATTGAGCGGCTACTTCGCGCTGTTCGGCCCCAAGGCCATGCCGGCGGACGTGGTTGGCGCGGTCTCGGCGGCGATCCAGAAGGTGCTCGCCGACCCGGCCTATCACAAGCGGCTGTTCGCGGTCGGCGTGCTGCCGCCGCAGGCCATCACGCCGCCCGCCTTCGCCGCGCAGGTCAAGGCGGACTACCTGCGCTGGGGCGAGTTCATCAAGGAGATCGGATTCACCATCGACGCTTGACCGGCAGCGCGGCGACTGCCGTGCGCCCCGTCGGTGCCGCGTCAGAGCCGCGCGGCAGCCGCCGTGAGCCAGGCCGCGGTCTGGTCGGGAAATGTGACCGGCAACATATGGCCGCCAGGGACAAGTTCGAGATCCAGCGCCGGCAGCTTGTCCTTCATCGCCTTGCCCTGCGCCTGCCAGTCGAGCACGGCATCCCCGGTCCCGTACAGGATGCTGATCGGCAAGGCCAGCGAGGCATAGCGCTGCGCCATGGATGGCAGGTCCTCCTCCACGCTGACCATATCCGTCGATGTGGCATAGAAGCTGCGCGGCCTCAGGCTGAGAAGGCCGCCGCCTACGGTGCCGAAATCCTGCGGCGGCCGGTCGGGGCTGAAGACCAGTTCAACCATGGTCTTGCCGCGCAAGATAGATCGTGGGATCGCCCACGTCCACGCGATCACACGGCGCATGGTGGCTGAGGAAATCGACAGCGTACGGAACATGGGCGGCACGCCCTCCACCGGATGCGTCAGCGGTGCAATCAACGCCAGTCCGCCGACCGTGCCGGGATGATCGAGCGCGACGCCAAGCGCCACCGCGCCACCCAGGGAGTGCCCGACCAACAGCGGATTCTGCAGGTCTAGCGCACGGATGAACTTGGCCACGACGGTGCTCTGCACGCTCAGGCGGGCCGACATCGCCGATGGCCGGGTCGAATGGCCCGAGCCGGGCCGGTCGACCAGGATCACACGGAACCGGCCGGTCAGTTTTTCAAGCAGTGCGTAGGAAAAATTGCCGGTCTGCCCCCCCAGCCCGTGAACCATCACGATGGCCGGGCCCTCGCCCTTGTCGATGTAATGGAGGCGGGCGCCATCGATCTCGATGAACTTCCCCTTGGGCGGCAGCGCATTTTCCACCTTGCGCGCAATCAGGCCGGAGAATGCCACCAACCCAAGCAGAACGACGGCGCCCACGGCGACGCAGGCAATCAATATGGTCATTGTGTATGTACCTTCACCCTTGAAATTCAACCTTGACGTTCAAGCATTATCCATTAGCCATCCACCGAGGCAGCCGTGCCCGCGCGGCCGAAGGCCATCTCGCTGTCTTCCACCTTGCCGAACTTCAGGGCCATCAGGTCGAACAGGTAGTTTTGATGCACCTTCCACGGCCGCCTGGAGCCCTGCTTGGGCAAGATGTTGCTGGCCCGCTGGACATAGCCGGAGCTCAGCGAGAGCGAAGGCTCCTCATCGGATGCCGGATCTGTGCGGCGCGGCGCGCACCAGGCATGGCCCTTCGCGTCCATATGATTGATCAGGCGGCACACGTAGGTCGACGAGAGCTCGGCCTTCAGCGTCCAGGAAGCGTTGACATAGCCCATGGCTACCGCCAGGTTCGGCATGTCGCTATACATCATGCCCTTGTACATGAAGGCCTGCGCCGGGTTCATCGGGGTGCCGTCCACCTCGATCTTCATCCCCCCGGCCACCTTCAACTGAAGCCCGGTAGCCGTGATGATGACATCCGCGTCGAGCCGCTCGCCGGAGCGCAGCAGCAGGCCAGTCTCGGTGAACGACTCGATCTGGTCTGTGACCACCGAAGCCTTGCCTGAGCGGATGGACTTGAACAGATCCGAGTCGGGCACCAGGCAGAGCCGCTGATCCCATGGCTTGTAAGACGGCGTGAAATGCTTGTCGATATCGTAGTCCGGACCAAGTTGCGCGCGCACCCCCTTGAGGATCTTGCTCTTGACCAGGTCCGGCTTCTTGCGCGAGAGATTGTAGAAATACATGCCCAGGAGCACGTTCTTCCAGCGCGTGGCCCGATGCGCCATGGACGCCGGCAGCCGCCGCTGCAACCATGCGGAGACAGCGTCGCTGGACGGGCGCGCCACGATGTACGTTGGCGAGCGCTGCAGCATGGTCACGTGGGCCGCCCGCTCGGCCATCGCCGGCAGCAGCGTGACGGCCGTGGCGCCGCTGCCGATCACGACCACCCGCTTGCCGTCGTACGCCAGGTCCGCCGGCCAGTGCTGGGGGTGCACCATACGGCCATTGAAGCGCTCCATGCCCGGCCACCCGGGCATATAGCCGTCCGCATAGTCGTAGTAGCCGCTGCACAGGTAGAGAAAACTGCAGGTAAAACGGGCAGGCGTGCCTTGCGGGCCTACCGTGGCATCGACCGTCCACCTTGCGGTCTCGGACGACCACGACGCACGCGATACGCGATGGCCAAAGCGGATGTGCCGCTCGATGCCGAATTCCTTCGCCGTGCCGCGGATGTATTCGAGGATCGAGTCACCATCGGCAATGGATTTTTCGCTTCGCCATGGGCGAAAGCTGAAGCCCAGGGTGTACATGTCCGAATCGGACCGTACGCCGGGGTAGCGAAACAGGTCCCATGTCCCGCCGATGGCGTCGCGCCCTTCCAGGATCGCGTAAGTCTTGCCCGGGCAACTGGTCTGCAGATGGTAGCCAGCGCAGATGCCGGAAAGCCCCGCCCCGACTACCAGCACATCGATGTGCTGCGCCGCGGCCTGCCCCGGCGCCTGCTCGTCCTGGCGCTCCGGCACCGCTGTGCCGTCGTGAACGTCGGGATGCGGGTGCTTCGCATTGCCTGAAAGCATTGATCGTCTCCTGTTGGCCAAACCGAGCCGGCGCTTGTCGCGTCGAATTCTCACGGTGCATCCGTGCTGTATTCAGACTAGACTAGGGTGTTCACCCTAATTAATCAACCGAGATTGCCAAAACTAGGGCTTACCCCTAACCATCTGTCGTGCAAACATGCAGATAACGGAATATGCAGGGAGTTACCAGCCATGACGGTGCAAATCGCGCCAGCCCGGCGCCCCAAAACGCGCGAGCGCATCCTTGACGCTTGCCTGAGCCTGTTCAACGAGCGCGGGCCAGTCGTCGTAACCACCGCGGAGATCGCCTCGGCTGTCGGCATACAGGAAGGGAATCTCTACTATCACTTTCACCGCAAGGAACAGATCCTCGATGCCCTGTTCGACAACTTCGAGAGGGCGCTGCGCGACACCTCGGTTGCGGATCTGGCACAAGGCGATGCCCCCAACCGTTTCGCGGGCTACCTGAGCGGCTGGTTCAACCTGATGTGGGAGTGGCGCTTCTTCTATCGCGATGCGGCGTCCATCCGCGGCCTGGCGCCAACGCTGAGGTTGCGCACCGAAGCGCTGGCCAACGACGGACAGCACCATGTCCGTCGGGTGTTCGGCGCCATGCAAGCGCAAGGATTGCTGCGCGCCACGCCCGAGCAACTTGACCAGTTAGTCGTCAACACGTGGATCGTATCGACCTACTGGATCGACTACCTGCGGTCACGCCATGGCATCGATGCCATCAAGCGCGAACACATCAATTGGGGCGCGTCGCAGGTCATGAGCCTGTTCTCGCCATTCCTCACGCAGGCCGGCACCGGCTTGCTGAATATCCAGCCAAGCGAAGGCTGACGCAGCGCGCCGCGACCTTGAGAGGCAATTCTCCACCGCCCTCTAATTGCCAACGCCAGCATGGCATGCCATTAAAGGCACACAGAAGTCAATAAGGCAATTCTCAATTTTTCTAAAAAAAGCCACTAAAGTCATTTTTGCTGTTTTTCTACAGTAGAATCCCGGCCTTGCGAGCGCGCGAGTCCTAAGACATTTCGGATTGAGTCCTAAGACATTTCCGAATACCCGCCAATGTTCATAGGCCAGCGCGTTCGCTTGAATGCGCGGCACCTTGCATCTCTCGCTGCCCTCCCTTCATTTTTGACTCTGCCCATGCAAGCTTTCCGACTTGTCGTTTTGCTGTTTACTGCCCTCGCGGCGACCCAGGCAGCCGCTGCCGACAGCGTCGCCTTTGCTGGCTTTGCCTATGCCGGCGACGCTCAGCAGATCGCGGCCCGCTTCCCGGTTACGCGACAGGTCGAGGCCGAGCTGACCGCCTCCGGCAGCGCGCCGAACAAGGCCATCAGCCGGTCCCTGGCCGCGCGCCCGCCCGCCAATTTCACGCTGTCCAGCGACGGCATGGCCAGCCTGAAGAATAGCGACCAGGCTCTCGCCACCGCACTGGTGGTAACCAGCGAGACTATCTCGTCCGAGCGCTTCGGCCGCCTGTACAAAGTGCTGGCCAACGTGCGTGGCCAAGCCCTGGTGTTCGACTTCAAGGCCATGACGGTGCTGCGCGCCTACCCGATCAACGTGACCTACCTCGACGTGCTCGACCATCAGCCCAGCGAGCGTGAGAAGCGCGACCGCGTCAAGCGCCTGCTGCTCGGCGGCGACAAGCCGGGCCTGTTCGATCGTTACGCTCAGGTCCTGTCGGGCGCGAAGCTGCCGTCGTCGGGCACCCGCTACCTGCAAGTGTCGCAAGTCAACGTGGCGCCCGAAGCGCTGGCCCAGTTGCCCGAAGGCCTGAAGTCGGGCTCTGGCGTGGCCGAAGGCTGGCTCGCCGACATGTTCGGCGAAGCCCTGCTGGATAAGGCTGGCGTACCGATCCTGCCGTTCACCAAAGGCTATGCCATTGGCAATGCGATGGCGATGCGCTTTGCCGACGGCGAGGTCTTCAACCTCAAGCTGCCTGAGCCCGACTACACCATCCAGGTGGACCTGAAGGGCTTCAAGCGGGTCGAGTACGGCAGCTCCGCGGCCGGCACCAGCTACATCTACGCGGTGTACAGCCACGTCAAGCTGGGCGAGCCGATGTCCGGCAAGCAGTACCTCGACGCCGATTTCAAGAACGGCGAAGTGAAAGCCGTCCCCGTCACGCAATCAGAGATCGACGATTTCCCGGCATACGCGGATTCCCTGCGAGGCCTGTTCACCAAGCTGTCCAGTTCGCTGGGCGGCCAGGACAGCGACTGGCTGGCTGCGGCATCGTCGGGCGATAACGTTGGTAAACAAGTAGATGTCACAAGAGGAGTGGTCAAGTCATGCAAGTAATCCGTCAGCTCTGTTGGCTGTTTTTGTTCGCGTGCAGCCTGGCGTCGGCACAGGTGGTGTCATCCAAGGGCATGGCAAACGTGAAGTACGACAGCTCGGTGTTCTCGAGCAAGGCCAGCGCCGAGGACAAGGACCGCGCCTTCAAGACCGCGCAGGTCAACGCCATCGAGCGCTACTACGCCGAGAGCGGTGAGTCGCAAGCCGAGAATTTCGACAGCATCCGCGACAAGGTCGCGGCCAACCTCGACAAGTTCGTGCTGGGCGCGACCATCATCAGCGAGGAAGACAAGAAGGACGCCAGCCAGTATTCGGTGGTGGTCCGCGTCGACATCAACGTCGCCAAGCTGCGCAACGCGGTCAAGGGCGGCGCGGCTGTGGCCACCGCCTCGGACGCGCAGAAATCCCCGCTGACCTTCCTGTTCGTGGCGCGCCAGCAGGACTCCGTCAAGTCCTTCGATACGCGCGTCTACAAGCGCGCGGACATGAAAGAAAACGTCAACGAGAAGTCGACCCGCAACAGCTATTCGGCCAATGCCTCCGTCTCCGTCGAAACTGGCGGCAGCCGCACCCGCAAAGCGGATGACGTGAGCTGGCGCCTGGTGCCGTCGGGCAACCTGAACTCGGTGTTCACCGGCGTGTTCGCGCAGTCGGGCTTCCAGGTGGTGGAAGCCGCCTATGTCGAGCCCTCCTCGGGTGGGCACCTGCGCATCAGCGCGCTGGAAAACGACTACAAGAGCGGCAACGACCTGCAACCCGCCACCATGCGAGAGGCCGTGCTGGGCCTGCAGACCGCCCAGGTCCCTTACCTGGCGCTCGGCACGCTCGACATCGGCATGCAGGACAGCGACCCGGTCACCGGCCTGACCCGCGTGTACGTGACGGTAACGGCCAAGCTGCTTGACGTGACCACGCGTTTCCCGCGCACGGTGTCGTCGGTCGGCCCGGTCCAGTACGCCGGCACCGGCCCGGACGCCAGCGTGGCACAGACCAACGCGCTCAAGCGCGCGGCCGATTCTGCGGCACGCGAACTGGCGGCGCAACTGAACAACGCCAAGGTCCGCTAATTGCTCCCAGGCCGGCGCAAGCGCGTCACGGTGCCGTAGGGCCGGCCTTCCTACCCCTTTGCTTTCCCTGGAGAACAAACATGTTGAAGAAAGTCATCTCGATCGCTGCACTGTCCCTGCTGGCCGCTGGCCAGGCCCACGCCCTGCCTTCGCTGGGCAGCCTGACGGGTGGTTCGTCCTCGTCCAGCAGCGGCGCCACCGCCGACGCAAGCGGCGCGCAAGATCAGTTGTCCAAGGCCTACGTCGCTGCCGGCCGCGAAGTGCTGGTGGCCCAGTCCCACCTGGCGGACGCGGTTGGCCTGAAGGAACTGTCGGCCAAGGCAAAGGCAACGGCTGACGCGTTGACCGACGGCGCCACCAAGGGCAACCTGGAAGACTCCGACAAGCTGCAGAGCGAAGCCTCGGCCGCCATCGAAGCCAAGCTGAAAGACTCGAACACCAAGATCGACGCCGCCGGCAAGCAATCGTACGTCGAAGGCATGAAGCACCTTGGCCTGGGCGTGCTGCGCTATGTGGGCCTGCGTCCCAGCCTGATCGCCTTCAAGGATGCCGCACAGTCGCAACTCACCAGCGCATCGGTGATGGAAAAGCTGACGCTGACCAACAAGCTGTCGACGGGCACCTACATCGCTAGCGAAGCACCGGGCCACGTGACCCGCCTGGGCAGCACGCTGCAGGCTGCCACGGCCTACGCGAAGAGCAACGAAATCCCCGTGCCGAAGGATGCCACTGCGGCACTCTCGGCCAAGTTCTAAGCCTGTTGCCATCGTGAACCAGAGCGGAACACTCCCCATGAAATGGCATCGTGCGCTGGCCGTCTGCGGCCTCGCATTGACGGTGTCGGTGGCTGGCTGCAAAGGCCGTGACGCAGAGCCGCCACCTGCCGCCGCATCCGCCGGCGCTTCCGCGCCGGCGGCAAGCGGCAGTGGCGCACCCGACGTGGGCCAGGTCGAAAAGGTGCGGGTCACCACCACCGGTCTTGGCCATACGCCGGCCGAAGCCATCGACCAGGCACTGCGCCAGGCCGTCATGCAGGTCAATGGCATGACCATCGAGCAGTCGTCGACGCAGTTCAAGTCGGTGCTGGGCCTGGCCGTGGGACGCGATCCGCTCACGCTGAGCTCGGCCGGCTTCGCGGAGCTGGTGAGCCAGAGCAGCCGTGGCGCCATCAGCAACTTCAAGGTGATCGAGATCAGCGAGCCCGGCCTGACCGAGCGCATGATCAAGGCCACCATCGAAGCCAATGTGGCCAAGTACAAGGCGCCGGCGGACCAAGGCAAGCTGCGCATCGCCATCGCCCCGCTGCGCGTGGACAGCCGCGCCGGCGGCGACACCGTGCGCATCGCCGCCGAGCTGCGCCAGCGCATTATGGACGCGCTGACGCAGAGCGGACGCTTCACCGTGCTGGAGCGCGATGTTGCGCCGGAGCTCGGTGACGAAATGGATCGCATCTCGAACGGCCAGACCTCGGCGGACCAGTTCGCCAAGCTCGGCCAGGGACTCGGCGCGGACCTGATCTGGTTTGGCCGCGTCAATGCCTTCGAGCCGGGACGCCGCGCCAATGCAGATGGCGAGGGCAGCGTGCCAGGGCACTGGTCGGTCTCGCAGAAGTTCGTCAACGTGACCACCAGCGAAGTCCTGTTCAGCAATACCGCCAAGGGCGACGCCGGCCGCGCGGCAGGCGAGCGCGTGGAAGCCATGGAAGGCGCCGTCGTCTCCAAGGTGGTAGCCGACATCCTGGTGCGCCTCTACCCGGTCAGCGTAGCCTCCCGCGATGGCCACAACGTGGTGCTGAGCCAGGGTGGCCAGTCGGTGAGCAGCGGCACAGCCTATCAGGTCGTCATGCTGGGCAACGAGCTGCGCGATCCGCAGACCGGCCGCTCGCTCGGACGTACCGAGCAGGAATGCTGCACCGTGGTGGTGGACCGGGTCACGCCCTCCTTGTCGTACGGGCATCTGGAAGACGTCAAGGTAAAGCTTGACGATGTTCCAGCTGGCTCCCTGCAGTTGCGCGCGGAAATTCCGCCTGCGCCGGCGGCTGATACCAAGCCCAAGAAGAAGGCAGCACCGCGCAAGGAAGAGTCCCTGGGCCCGCCCAAGAGCGACTCGAACTGGTGATCGGGTGATCGGGTGATCTGTTGAAGCCTTAGCGCCAGCCGGGCTGAAGAACGGCTCGCACTACAAAGCCGCACGCCATCCTGGCGTGCGGCTTTGTCCATTCTGGGCGCCGCCTGCGCATGCCATCGCCATCGCCATCGCCATTGACGACAGGCAAGCACGCGAAATGGTCCTAAGGTAAGAGTTGGCCCCCTCCTGCGCGACTGGCAGTTGGGGTTCTTTGAGTCACTTACCGGAGAGGAACATGTCAGTGACGCTCAGGTATTGGTCAGAAGACGGCGATGAGGAAACCGTCAATGTATCGTCCGCTCAACTCCTGTCTCAGATTGCGCCCCAACCCCTTTCGCGATCGCAGAAGCCGCCACCGGCCACTGAAGAAAAGCCGATCAAGTGGACCATCCCGGACGACCCGCCGGGTGATTTCGCCTAGCGCACAACGGCAAGGCGACAATGCAAAAAGCCCGTGCGGCTTGAACCGGACGGGCTTTTGGAATTTGGTTGCGGGGGCAGGACTTGAACCTGCGACCTTCGGGTTATGAGCCCGACGAGCTGCCAACTGCTCCACCCCGCGAATGAGAATATACGCGGATTGGCGGCATCTGGATAGCCTTAATACAAAAAGAACTGAAAAGTGCTAGCGCCCATTCTTTTTGGCGTGCGGCGGCGGCCGCTCCATGTACGCTCGCGAGTGCACGCAGCCGCGCCAGCGCCACTCAGCTATTTCCATCTATCCACTGCTTCGCCCACTCGTAAGCCGCGATTTTTGCGTCGGCTGCGGTGGCGTGATTGCGGCCGATGGATTTGGAATCCTGCACTACCGCCCCGTCCTCCCAGATCGCGCATGACGCGATGTGCAAACCGTCCTTGATCGTCTTGCAGAAGACGTGGACTACGTACCCTTTGTACTCTGTCATGCCGCTTTCCATCGGTGTCCTGGCTCCCCTGCATGCTTCTCGTCGAAATCTCGCTGGATCCTAGCACGCGCAGGGTTTTTCATTCACATCAGCACCGGCGTATCCCCGACACGAAATGCCAATTGTCATTTTTTGCAAAATTGCCGAATCACCCCACCGCCGGGGGGGGTGCCTTCGACGTCTCTTCCTGTAATCTGCATGCGCAGCGTGGTCAGGGACTCGAAAACCCGCTGTATCTACAGATAATAAGGAAAGGAAAATCCAATGAGTATTAGAGGGAAATCCAGGTCGGGGATGAATCGCCGCACCCTGCTGACGCCCGCAGTGGCAGCGATCACGCTTGCCGTATTGAGCGCGTGTGGCGGAGGTGGAGACGGCGGCACGGCGACGACCCCGGCGAGCCAGGCTGCCAAGGTAACGCTGCAAGGCACGGCAGCCAGCGGCGCCTTTATGGCCAATGCCCTGGTCACCGTCTATGACGCTGACGGAAAAGTCGTGGGCAGCAACACGGCAGATGGCAGTGGCCATTTTGAATTCGATGTCACCGCCTTCCGTGCACCGTTTGCGGTTGTCGCAACGGGCAGCAGCGGCGGCGACCAGCTGACCTATGTCTCGGTGCTGGCGACCAAGCCAACAAATGGCTCTGCAACCGTCAATGTCACGCCACTGACGACTGCCGTTGCTGCGCTCTTGGTTGGTGGCAACCCCCTGGACCTGACGAAGCCGTCGGTGCTTGGCAGCAAAGCAAGCAGCGCCCAGGTGCAGCAATTCGTCAGCTTGCTGCGCTCCGTGCTTGCCAATGTCACGAGCGATGCGGGACTGGACCCCGCCGCGTTTGATCCGATTTCCACGCCACTCAGCAAACAGGGGGAAGGTGCCGATAGCGTTCTCGACGTCATCCGGGTCACGCTGACAACGAGTGGCGCAAAGCTGACAAGTACCGGCTCCGTGATCGCCGGCAACAATGCCGCACACGAAGTCATCCTGACAGCGGACTCGCTGACATCGCCTCCGCCCGCGTTGCCCAAGCCTGAAGTCAAAACCAATGCCGCGACGTTTGAAGGCATCCGTGCTGCCCTGCAGGCTTGTTTTGCGCTGGATCCCACGGCCCGCGCGGATGGCACCAGCGTGCTTGGCGCTTGCAGCACCGCATTCTCGAGCGATTACCTGAACAACAGCTATACCGCTCGCGACGACATGTTCACCCTGCTGGCAGCGAGCGACATGAAGGGCGCGAAGTTCGAGGCGCCAGTTGTCCTGTTCAATTCGACCAATGCCCAGAACCAGGCAACCGCGCTGGTACGCCTGCCCTTCGTTCGCGCCGACAAATCCACCGACCACATCACACGCATTGTCACCAACCGTGCGCCCGCCGGCTGGCAGTTGACGGGCAACCAGCGCAGCTACGAAGCTGCGGTCACGCGGCGAATCAGCAAGGTCACTGAGTTAAATCCGCTATCGGCGCAGGGGATCGTATCGCGCTATGAGAGTTCGCTGCGTTTTCTGTTCAACCCCGCCCGGGGCGCAGGTATGAATGTGCAACTGGTACGGGTGACGGGCCCGGGATTGCCGGCTGTGGGCATTATCCTCTCGCGCTCTCGCGTTTGCGGCAGCTACAGCAATCTGGTGGTACAAAATCTGGCCGGATCGCTGACCTACGCCACAGACGATCCTGTGATGCCCAACCAGATCATCGGCGACAGCGGGCAATCGAGCAGCACCGTGGTCCTGGCGGCCACGGCAATCGATAGCAACCAGGCAGTAAAGTGGGGCGGGCTATCCACCGGCGGCAACACGTACCTGCCTGCAGCCCTGTCGGACTCCGCCATCGAGAGCCTTCCGGCCTATGGCCGCTACAAGTTCGAGGTGTGGAACCGCAACCTCAACTCCAGCTACAAAACCAGCCTGGCAGCGGCTGACGATACGTTCTACGTGACTACGTCGGGCAGCGTGCTCACGCCGTCGGTACTGGCGCGGCAGACCTGGAACAGCATCGACGAAGGCAGCCTGGACTTTGTCACCACGGGGGGCAGCAAAACTGCGGCGCAGTCCGGCACGCAGATCAGCTGGACGCAAAACGCGGAGACGGTCGACCGCGCCCTGGCGTTTGGCTCCCTGCAGAGTGCGCTGCCACTGCCAGAGCGCGTGCTGATTCAGGGATTGCCTGTCGCGCGGTCCGCTCGCAGCGATACGGTCAGTGCAACCAATTCGGCATCGAGCGCGCAGCTGACGCCCTGCAACACCGCGGTATTCCCGGCATTCGGCCTGGCGGGCGACCAGCGCACTGTCGAAATCCGATCCACGAGCGCGGACGACACGCAGAAGTTCGTGCGTATTGTTGGTACGGTGCGGTAACTGAGATGCTATCGCCGCTGACAATGGTCAGCGGCGATTACGCATGGAAAAAGGCCGGCGCTTGCCGGCCTTTTTCATCACGAATGATCTGGAATGATCTGGATATCTCCATCTCGGCAATTCATCGCGATTTCCGTCGCACTTTCCGTCACACTTTCGATCGCGCAAAAGCAAAACCCCCCAGTACTTTCGTACTGAGGGGTTTCAAGGGAGAGCCTGGCGATTACC